>JACNLK010000005.1 GCA_014381505.1 Candidatus Desulfatifera sulfidica
AACGCCACATCCTCGCATTCCACAGGACTCAGCCCCAGTCGGGCACCTGCGCCAATGACCAGTTCGGCACCGATTTCGGAGTGATCCCCGCCGCGCCCCTTGCCAATATCATGAAGCAGAGTGGCCAGGAGCAGGATACGTGGATCGCGCAGAGTCCGAAACAAGCGCCCCTCCTCCTCAGCCACCTGCCGTAACTCTGCAACTGCCTGCAATGAATGGCGGTCCACGGTATAAATATGATAAAGATCATGCTGAGCCAGACAGACCACTCCGGACAACTCAGGGATATAAGCGACCAGCAGTCCTGTCTCAAGCATACTCTCCAGAACTGCAAAACAATCATGCCCCTCTGTCAATATTTCAAAAAACGGTGCGGCCAGTCGTGGAGAACTCCGTAGTTTATCACTCATAAGACCCAGAGACTCCACCACCAGGCGGATACTCCGATGATGAACCGGCACGCCACTTCGAGACGAGGCCAGAAAGAGACGCATCAAAAGGTATGGCCTACGCCCCAGATCCGCTTGAGAGACCGCCAGATGAACCCGACCATGACGAAGCTCAATCCCTTTTTCCAGAACTCGACCTCCCTCACCACTGCCTTGACCAGCCAGCCCGAAGACCTCATCCACATGCTCAAAAAAGAGATCCGTTGTCACAGAGATGGTCTGCAAATGACCATAAAGATCCCGCATGAAGCTCTCAACCCGCAAACCCCCCTCAACAGCCTGATAACCAAAGGCCGCAGCCATTTCCTCCTGCTGTTCAAAATAAAGCTGATCATTGCGGCGACCACTGAGATAATGAAGACGGTTACGCACCCTGATCAAAAAATTCCAGGAATCGTCAAAGGCCTCCTGCTCCTCGTCAGTCAGTATTCCGGCCAAAGCAATCTCATCCAAACCTCCCAGGCCAAAAACAACCCGGGCCGTCCACAACATGGCCTGAATATCCCGCAGCCCCCCCTTCCCCTCTTTGACATGCGGCTCCAAGAGATAACTGTGACTCCCGAACCGCTGTCGACGGTCCAGACGAAACCCCTTCATGGTCTGGACAAACGCCTCACGCTTGCCCTCGATAAAGGCACCCTGAAACTGGCCCAGCAAATCCTGACACAAATCCTCAGAACCCGCCAAAAACCGGGCATCAAGAAGAGCGACCTGAAAGAAAAACTCCTCACGGGCGTGATCCAAAGACTCAGCAACAGTTCGCACCCCGTGCCCAACATCCAAACCAGCATCCCAGAGAGGATAAAGAATAGCCTCAGCCACCCCTCCGATCCGGTCACTCACCTCAGAAACATAAAGGATCATGAGATCGATATCAGAATAAGGAAACAATTCACTGCGACCATAGCCACCCAAAGCAAGCAGAGCCACCTGCCCTTCGAGCCCCTTCGTGGCTTCAACAAATCGCTCAACCAGAAAAACATCAACCAGACGGCTCTGCTCAGCCAGCAGAGCCTGACCGCTCAAGCCCTGTCGCCAGAGTTCTTCCAGGGCCTCCCGCTGGGCCCGAAGTGGAGATGCCACCGGGGTTACACCGCGTCGAGGTTTTCTTCGCCGGTGCGAACCCGAACCACACGTTCGACTGGCGTAACAAAAATTTTCCCGTCACCGATCTTTCCACTATTGGCTGCATTTCGGATCACCTCAACCACATGGGCGGCCTGATCGGCAGCGACCACAATATCAATTTTCACTTTTGGTATAAAATCGACAAGGTACTCAGCGCCACGATAGACCTCAGTATGACCCTTCTGTCGACCATAGCCCTTGACCTCAGAGACAGTCATCCCCTTGATTCCGATCTCATTCAAGGCATCCTTTACGTCATCAAGTTTAAAAGGTTTAATGATCGCTTCAATTTTTTTCATGGCAGCTTACTCCCCAGCTGTTCAGATTAACTCCGGCGGCCTCACCGGTTGTGTATTGTTTTATGATACCCTTAATTTACCCGCAGTCAAATTTTCAAGTCCAGTACTTTCAACACTCGCCCTGGGCTCCACATGAACGACACACGCTCAACCGCAACACTGCAACAGCTCAACAAACATTTTGCCAGTCACTATAAGGCACAGAACAGGTCAACATTATTAGCACGGCATCAATTATATGCGGTTTCAGAATGTTCTGCCGAATCAAGCCCTTCCACCTCAGCCTCTTCGGAAAGTCTGATCCCGACCGTCATATCCAGCCCTTTCAAGAGAAGCCAGCTGACCACCAGAGTATAAACCAAAACCACCACCACACCAAAAGCCTGGAGGCCAAGCTGGGCCGCGTTGCCGGCCAGCAGACCATCGACCCCACCAGGGTTAACCTTGGTCGAGGCAAAAACCCCAAGACAGAGGGTACCCACCACACCACCAACCCCATGAATACCAACGACATCCAATGAGTCATCAAAGCCCAAACGGTGCTTGGCGTTCACGGCCAGAAAACAGACCACTCCGGCCATGAGACCGATCAGAATTGCCGCATTGGGACCAACAAATCCTGCTGCAGGAGTAATAGTGGCAAGACCTGAAATGGCACCCGAGGCTGCGCCCAGAATTGTGGGCTTGCCCAGTTTGACATACTCCATGATCACCCACATCAGCATCCCGGCCATTCCGGCCAGGTGGGTTGCAACAAAAGCAGTAGCCGCTACCCCATCAGCGGCCAGAGCAGAGCCGCCGTTAAAACCAAACCAGCCAAACCAGAGCAGCCCCGTACCAAGTACCGTCATGGGCAAGTTATGAGGCATAAAGCTGACCCGACCAAAGCCTTTACGCGGACCAATAACCAACACGGCAGCCAGGGCCGCAGCGCCGCAGGTCACATGAACCACCAGACCACCAGCAAAATCCATGACACCAAGATTGCCCAGCCACCCCCCTTTGCCCCAGACCCAGTGACAGACCGGATTATAGACCAGTATAGCCCAGAGCAGGGCAAAAATCACAAAGGGCCCAAACTTGACGCGCTCGGCAAAGGCGCCGGTGATCAGAGCCGGAGTGATGATTGCAAACATACACTGATAAATCATGAACACGGTTTGGGGAATGGTGCTGGCATAATCAGGACTCGGTGCGCTGGTGACCCCGCGCAATCCGGCCCAGGAGAGATCGCCGATCACCCCACCCACATCAGGACCAAACGACATGGAATAGCCAAGATAGACCCACTCTATGGAAATCAGGGCAACCATAAAAAAACTCTGCATGATCGTCCCAAGGACATTCTTGCCACGGACCATCCCTGCATAAAACAAGGCCAGTCCCGGAGTCATCAAAAATACCAGCCCCGCTGCGGCCATAATAAATGCTGTATCAGCATGATTCATGCTCATTTTCTCCCATAGTATCCAATTTCGCCTAGACAAAAACTTCGCCCCGGACACAACTCTTTGCTCACCTTATTCCAAGACTCTTACAATAAATATGCCAAAACACAACGACTGGCACAAGATACTGGAAAAACAATCATTATCAAAAAATACTGCCAAACAAAGCCGGCCAACAAGTAACACATTTTCGTTACTTTTCGCGAAAAACGTGACAGATATGTCGTATTTTACGCGAAAGGATCAATACACACACCCCTTGGCTTTTGACCTGTGACACGCTATGTTGATGACTGTAAATACTATCAATCACCCTCTGCCTTATTCAATTCCCATGAAAATCAACGGCCAACACCATCGGACCATCTGGCCCGACGACAACGACCCCACAAAGATCCAAATCATTGATCAGCGTCACCTCCCCCATCACCTGGTCATCGAAACCCTGAGCTCTGTCCAGGAGACAGCCGCGGCCATCCGCGACATGCACGTGCGGGGGGCTGGGCTCATCGGCTCAACCGCCGGATTCGGCATGTATCTGGCCGCCATCTCTTCAGAAAACGGCACCATAGACGAAAAACTGGATCGGGGCGGCAGGTTGCTCTGCGCCAGCCGCCCCACGGCCAGCAATCTGGCCTGGGCCGTGAAGCGGATTCAAAAGGAGACGGCGGGAGTTTCAAGGGAAGAAGAAAAAAAGAAAATGACATTCACCGTTGCCTGCGCCATTGCCGACGAGGACGCGGATTACTGTCGTCGTCTGGGAGAACACGGCAAAGAACTGATCAGGGCAATCAGCGAACAGAAAGGCGGGGCGCCAGTCAATATTCTCACTCACTGCAACGCAGGCTGGCTGGCCTTTGTGGACTGGGGGAGCGCCACCGCCCCCATTTATGCGGCCCGGGATGCAGGAATCGCAGTTCATGTCTGGGTTGACGAAACCCGGCCCTGGAACCAGGGGGCAAAACTCACCGCCTGGGAGCTGCAACAGGAGGGAATCGACAACACACTGATCACCGATAACGCCGGTGGTCATCTGATGCAGAAGAGATTGGTGGACATGGTTCTCGTCGGCACCGACCGCACAACCAGAAGTGGAGACGTAGCCAACAAGATCGGCACCTACCTCAAGGCCCTGGCCGCAAAGGACAACAACATCCCCTTTTATGTGGCCCTGCCCTCTTCAACGTTTGACTGGGCATTACGCGACGGCATGAAAATCCCCATTGAGGAACGATCCGGAGAAGAAATCACTCAGGTCAGCGGACTGGGCCTCAACGGTCAAATCGAAACCGTCCAGCTCACCGCACCCGGCACAGCGGCAGCCAACTACAGCTTCGACATCACCCCGGCCCGCCTGGTCAGCGGCCTGATTACTGAACGTGGAATCTGCAACGCCAATGAAGAGGCGATCACCGCCCTCTTTCCTGATCTGGCCGACCGGTGAACTACTTTTTGCGGCCGTAAGTATCCTCGAAACGAATGATATCATCCTCGCCCAGGTACGAACCGTTCTGCACCTCAATCATCTCCAGATCAATAACACCTGGATTTTCGAACCGATGCTGAACTCCAGCCGGGATATAAGTCGACTGGTTTTCATGAAGAAGAAACGTTTCATCGCCATTGGTGATTCGGGCCGTGCCGGTGACAATCACCCAATGTTCATGCCGATGATGATGCATCTGCAGAGACAGTTTTTCTCCCGGTGACACGGTAATCCGCTTAATCTGATAACGGGGCTGCTGCTCAAGGACAGTATAGGAACCCCAGGGCCGATAGACCGTACGGTGAACCTTGAACTCTTTTCGCCGATCACGTTTGAGGCGGGCCACCACCTGTTTCACTTCCTGAGAACGGGACAAAGGAGACACCAGAACCGCATCCCCTGTCTCCACCACCAGCATATCCTCCAGCCCCACCGCAGCCACCAGGATATCATCAGCCCGAACCAGACAGTTCCGGCTTCCCTCAACCAGCACATCGCCCTGAAGGACATTACCGTCGTCATCCTTATGCGACACCTCCCACAGAGCCTGCCATGAGCCGATATCACTCCAGCCAAGATCAGCGGCCACAACAACAGCCCTATCCGTTTTTTCCATCAAGGCATAATCAATGGAGTCGCTGGGGGATTCGGCCATTGCCCGGCCGTCAAGACGAAAA
Source organism: Candidatus Desulfatifera sulfidica (assembly GCA_014381505.1). Lineage (GTDB taxonomy): Bacteria > Desulfobacterota > Desulfobulbia > Desulfobulbales > Desulfocapsaceae > Desulfatifera > Desulfatifera sulfidica. The sequence continues at coordinate 5,488 of JACNLK010000005.1, forward strand.
AAACAGCCATCCCATTCACCCTGAGCCACTGCCCGAGCCATGGCCTTCTGAATGTCCGGGGCATAATTGAACATCTCTTCGCGAAATGTCCGGGCAGAAAAGGCAAACATCCCGGAATTCCAAAAATAATTCCCACTAGCCAGATATTTTTCGGCCGTGGCCAAGTCAGGCTTTTCCTTAAACGAACGAACAGCACGGCCCTCACCTCGCTCAATATAACCATAACCGGTCTCTGGCCGGGAAGGCTCGATGCCAAAAGTAACAATGGAACCTGCCACAGCCAAAGCCACTGCCTCTTCCACTGTCGCAGCAAAACGATCAGAATCACGGATCAAATGGTCAGCAGGCAGGATCAGGACGATAATCTGATCGTCATCCCGGGCGGCAAATTCAACTGCCCCACAGATGGCAGGGGCAGTGTTGCGCTCCACCGGCTCCAGAAGAATGGTATAGTCACGAGCAGGCTCCATGGCCTCAACCTGACTACGGGTAATAAAACGATGTTCCTCCCCCACCACCACCATTAGGGGCAAGGTGCCACTTAAGCCGGAAACCCGTTCCACTGTCGTCTGCAAAAGAGACAGATTGCCAGTCAACTGGAGCAGTTGTTTCGGATACAGCTCACGGGACATTGGCCAGAGACGGGAACCGGTACCACCGGCAAGAATCACAGGTTGAATCTTATGCACGATATTCTTCCTCTCTTCTTAAAGGGATCAACATCCCGACTCAGGACCGGATCAGGGCAAGTAATTCGTCCGTTTTCTTTTTCAGGAGAATCCGGTCGCCACGGGTCTCCACATTGAGACGGAGCAGAGGTTCAGTATTTGACTTCCTGATATTAAAACGAAAATCCAGGAACGCCACACTCAAGCCATCAGTATAATCTTTTTCGCCTCTATTAAAGACAGCCTCCACTCGGGCAATGGCTGCATCCGGATCGCTGACCACACTGTTTATCTCGCCCGAAACCGGGAAAGCAGCCATTCGTTCGCCCACCAGACTGGACAACGTCACACCCCGCCGACAGAGCAGAGAGGCAACCAGAAGCCAGGGAACCATTCCTGTATCGCAATAGCCAAAATCCCGGAAATAATGATGGGCCGACATCTCACCACCATAAAGCGCGTCCTCAGCCCGCATTCTCTCCTTAATAAAGGCATGACCGGTTTGACTCATAACCGGCACACCACCTGCGGCCTCAACCAGCTCCCGGGTATTCCAAACCAATCGGGGATCATGGAGAATTTTCGCACCGGGTTCCCGGGCCAACAGCTCAGTGGCCAGAAGCCCAACGATATAATACCCTTCAATAAAATTACCCTGCTCATCCCAGAAAAAACAGCGGTCAAAGTCACCATCCCAGGCAATACCCATATCCGCTCCATGCTCGCGAACAAGCCGGGCCGTTTCCTCACGCTTTTCCGGAAGCAGGGGATTCGGCACCCCGTTGGGAAAATTCCCATCCGGTTCATGATAGGCACGAACATAGGTAAAGGGTAAATGCGGCTCCAGCAGATCAACAACAGCCCCGGCACAACCATTGCCGCTGTTGACCACCAGATTCAGGGGACGCAGACTGTCACGATCCGTATAACCCAGCAGGTGCTCAACATAGCTGGCCTTGTCCGAAGCATAGCTCAACCGACCACGCTCCACCGCCGGGTCAGGCAGTCGATCTTCCATGATCATCCGCGCCATCTCAACCAGACCCGACTCTCCGGTCACCGGGCGGGCACCTTTGGTCACAAACTTCATCCCGTTATAATCAGCCGGATTATGGCTGGCTGTGACCACAATACCGCCATCCACACCCTGATCTTCCATACTGAAAGCACCGTGATAAATCTCCTCAGTGCCGCACAGTCCAAAATCCAGCACATCGACTCCAGAATCCAGCAATCCATCAATCAAGGCCCTGCTGATTTCCTCACTACTCAAACGGATATCACGACCGACCACAACCTTACGTGGTACAAACAAGGCCGCATACGCCCGACCTATCCCGCGCGCCAATTCCGCATTCAATTCATCGGGTACCCGGCCCCGAATATCATAGGCCTTAAAACAGGCTGGAATCTCGACCATCTTCACCTACCTCTCATCTATCAAAATTGTCATTCAACACGAATCGAATCTGTTACAAATGTGTTCAAACTGGCTTCCACCGACACACTCAAACAGCCACCCTGATCAACTCCACATCACCGATGGCCCCCATGGCCTCGCCACAGATCACCACGACACCGAGGAGCCCGTCAATGGTTTTGGCCTGTTCCAATGCCTTGGTCACAGCACTCTTCTCGTCGTCACCCTTGCCCACCTCATTGCCAAGCCGGGTTGCCGCAGCATCGGCCAAGGCCGCTGATCGCGCAAGAACAGTCACCGAATCGGCCTCCCCCAAGCTCAGGGAATGACCAACCGTGCCAGATGACGTGCAGATCCCCAGCGGCATCTGTCGAGCATTAATCCGCAACCCCACCTTGTTGCTCAAAGATGAACGACCGGCAAAAATAGCCACATCACACGACTGCTGGCGGGCAAGATAGATATCACCACCGTTTTCCACCATAATTTCAGGCTCACCATCCGCCAGCAGCCCCTCACCCACATACTCGGCAATCGTCCCGGCGACTGCAGCCATGGGCCCGACCCCAGCCTGCAGACCAGCCTGCAACAGCCGACGAACCATAGGGGGGGCCAGAAGATCCATGGGCAGAGGATCAAGCGTTGCGGAAAACAGAGGATGCTTTACAATATAATTTTCGAGTTGAAGACGGGCCTCGAGAATTAACTCCCGAGCCCGATCAGTGATATCGGTGGAGGCAAGAATCTGAAGATCAGTCTCCTGCACTCGAACCATGGTCGAAACCAGGCCACCCGGATCAAGCTGGGCCCGATAGGTTCGTTTCTGATAGGACTCCGGTTTCTTTTTACGCTGCGCCGCCTTCACCAAGCAACTCCTTATTCAATTTGAACCCGTTATGACCGCATGCCCACTCATCGCGACCGAATCATTCTCTTTACCCGCTATCCCGAGCCCGGCCACTGCAAAACCAGGCTCATCCCTGCCGTAGGCGCAGATGGGGCAGCCGCCCTCCAGAAATGGATGACCGAGCAGACCGTGAGTTCAATCAAGGCAGTCACAGCCAATGACAGTCCAACCCTGGAAATCCATTTCGATGGCGGAGATGAACACCTGATGCAGCATTGGCTCGGCCAGAATTTGCGCTACCGGCCCCAGAGCGCTGGTGACATTGGTCAACGTATGACCCGGTCTTTCTGTCCACAATTTCAAGACGCAACACGCGTCCTGCTTCTTGGCTCAGACTGTCCACAAATCAGCCCTGCCATTTTAACTGAGGCCCTCAACAGCCTGGACAACCACGATCTGGTTTTAGGGCCGACTCATGACGGCGGATACTACCTGATCGGCACCACAAACCGCCTGCCATACGTAACATGCAGCCAACTCTTTTCCAACATCAACTGGAGCACAAAAACGGTCTTTACTGAAACCATGAATCGTGTCAGCCAATTGCATTTGAACTGCCACAGGCTGCCAAAACTTTACGACATCGACACCGCAGATGACCTCCACCATATCGATTATCGTCCCGACTCTCAATGAGGCCGGAAACATCCCCGGCCTGGCCGGTCTGCAGGAAACGGCCTCTGAGATCATCATTGCTGACGGCGGCAGCACCGATCAAACCCGGGAACTGGCCCGTGCCGCCGGACTTACAGTTCTCAAGACAAAGGGTGGCCGGGGCTGTCAGCAAAATGAAGGGGCACGATTCGCTCGAGGCACCATTCTCCTCTTCCTCCATGCAGACACACGACTTCCATCAAACTTTGCCCAGACCATATCCAGCTGCCTAAACGACGACCAGGTCATTGCCGGGGCCTTCAGTCTCAAAATTGATGGAGATGGCACCGGCCTGCGATTCATCGAGCAACTGGCCAACCTGCGTTCCCGTCTCCTGCAGCTCCCCTACGGCGACCAGGCTATTTTCATGCGCCGCACAGATTTTTTTCGCTACGGCCCTTTTCCTGAGGTACCGATTATGGAAGATTATATTTTAATGCGTCAACTGACCCGCACAGGGAAAATTAAAACCATGAACCAACAGGTCACAACCTCGAGTCGCCGCTGGCAACGCCTGGGGTTGATCCGAACCACACTCATCAACCAACTGATGATCGCGGGCTACACCATGGGCATCTCTCCTGCTCGACTGGCATCATTGTACCGCAGTCTCTTCATCATCCCCAAGAGCTGAAGAAGGCTCAGGACGAGGAACGTCACTGGAGATGGCTGGCTCTTTCTGACGGAAAGCTTCACGCACCCGCTCGTCCTTGATCACCTGTTGAAACTGAACGGCCCCTTGAGACAAGAGCGGACAAAGCTGGCAATCCCTGACAAGCCTGCTCTCCGGACTCAGAAAAGTAGACAGGAGCATATGCAGAAGAACAACCACGATCAAAGCCTTGGCCGCACCGAATATTGCCCCAAGAAGCTTATCAAACCAACCGGCAATGGCCACATCCATGACCTTGGCCAGGGCCTTTCCCATCAACATGGCCAGGACATAGGTACAGACAAAAAGAATCGCATAAGAGGCAAGAAAAACGACCTGTGGATTCTCTGATAGTCCTTTTAAAAAGGGAAAGAGTTTGTCATGATACTGGCCGGCCACAAGATAACCAACATACAGTCCGAGAATAACCGAAATCTGCCGGACAAAGCCCACCCAGCCACCACGAATGATGAAAAAAATGAAAAAGGCCAGAATCACATAATCGTAGGGTGTAAACTGTAAATCCATATTGGTGTCCAATGAAAGTGAGTAAGTTTAAAGATGGCTATTGTTTAAATTGTTAGCATGACGGGTTGAAATTGCAAGAGATTATTTCAAAAGCAACGGCGATGGATTTGGGAATAAACACCCAAACAACCATTTTGGAAGACCTGGCCACCCTGGCCGGCCACAGTGCGGGAACGACTATCCACCCGTGCCTGATTGATCTCAACAAATTAGGTAAGATAACAGACCATTGGGGCCTGATGCAAATCAGTCCCCAATGGCTGGGCCATGCAGAACTGGAAATCTTAAAAACCTTCCAACTGCGCAAGCGACAACTGGAGTGGCTGGGAGGACGAATCTGTGCCAAAGAGGCGGCCCGAGCATTCCTGGCCACTCATCCACAAGCAGGTTCCCTGACGGCTCAGCAGCTCTGGATCAAAAAGCTTGACTCAGGTCGCCCTGTTCTTGAAATCAGTGAGGCACACCGGATCACAGGAGACCTGCCTGATCTTTCAATTTCTCATTCCGGTCAGCACGGTATCACCATAGCCGCGGGCTCCTCCTGCGGTGTCGACATTCAGCAAATCACCCCGACCCTGGAGCGGACCCGGGAGCGCTTCGCAACTCCGGCGGAACTGAATATCATCCAACAGACCTGGCCGTCCTCCACAGAACTGGAACAACTGGCCCTGCTCTGGAGTGCCAAAGAGGCCCTGAAAAAAGCTGTCGGCCAAAAACGGATGCCAGGCTTCCTTGAACTGATCCTGCGCACGGCTCAACCGAAACCCAAAGCCCTCGGCCTGCTCACCTTCAATCGACGCGATCTGCCCCATCTCCCCCTGCCCCAGGTTGCAGCCAGTCTGTTGAGCGCAAACTACGCCCTGGCGCTCTGCGCTCAAACCCCTGTCACCCGCAAGCCACAAGATCATGCCTGAGCTACCGGAAGTCGAGGTGATCTGCCGGGGTCTGCGACCACACCTGATCCAGAGCACCATCATCGATGTCCACTGCAGCGACAAGAATTTACGCGTCCCGCTCCCTCGCACCGCCCTTCGCGGCCTGATCGGCCAAACCATCACCAAGATCTCCCGCCGGGCAAAATACCTGCTCATCCATCCAGCAGACAGCTCCCTGCTCATTGTCCACCTGGGCATGAGCGGTCGGCTGGGGCTCTTCCAGGCCCATGATCCCCTCCAGCGCCACGACCACGTTCGCTGGCTCCTCAACAACGGCCTGGAACTTCGCCCCAACGATCCCCGCCGCTTCGGCAGCGTCCACATGCTGTCATCAGAACAGGCCCGAAACCGCAAACAAGGTTTCTTTCACTCCTGCGGGCCCGAACCTCTGAACAAGCGCACCACAGCGGAATTACTGCACAATCAGGCTCAAGGCCGAAAACAGGCGATCAAGACCCTGCTTATGGACGGACGATTCATTGCCGGAATCGGCAATATCTACGCCAACGAAGCACTCTTTGCAACCAGAATCCATCCCGGCAAGCCCGCAGGCAGCCTGAGCCTTGCCAACTGGCAGCACTTACTCGGCAAGCTCCAAGCCATACTCCACAACGCCATTGCCTGTGGCGGCTCAACCATCAATGACTTTCTCGGAGCCAGCGGCGAAAGTGGTTATTTTCAGGTCAATTTCAAGGTCTATGGACGGGCCGGAAAAAGCTGTTCCAGTTGTGGACAAGAGATTCAGAAAATCCAGACCAGCGGCCGGACAAGTTTTTTCTGTCCCCACTGTCAACAGAAATGACCAACGGGAACAGACCAGTCAACTCACAGGACAGAACCTGAACATAACGAGACCGGCAAATGGACAGTGATCAGCTCTCCCTGGCGATAAGAACAACGCCGAGCCGGGATGACCAGGTAACAGGAAGGTGACTCCAACTGTCTGGCAGGTCGAACCACGCACTCGCCCCGATTCAACTCAATAATCCCCCCCCGCAAACGACAGACCCCGCATGAGCGCACCTGCAAGGCCTCACTCAATCGGACCCGCAGGTTACGCGGCCCCCGTCTTTGTACACCTTGGAGGGCAAGGAGCGCTGGTGCCACCAGTTCATTGAGCAGCATCCGCACGGCAGGAGGTGGCCCGGGAAGACCAAAAAACAAGGTTCGACCCAAAACACCAAAGAGCGTTGCTCGCCCGGGACGAACATTCAAGGCCCGATAAACCAGATGACCACCTGCCCTGGCAAAGGCCTCCTCCACAAGATCATACTTACCTGGCCCCATACCGCCGGTACTGATAACCAGATCAACATCTGTCGCCAGAACCTCAGCCAGTCGTTCCTGTACCAGCTCAAGCCGATCCTTCACCAATCCATGATCTGCCACCTGACTTCCGACACGGGTTGCCAGATCACGAAGAAAATAACCATTACCTGTAATCTTCCGTCCAGGTTCCAAAACTGCCCCCGGCAGATCCAGCTCGCTACCTGTACAGAAGAAGCCGACACGAGGCCGTTTACAAACTTCAACCTCTGCATAGCCACATCCAGCGAGCAAAACAAGATCCCCGGGTTCCAATGGGCGACCAGCCGGCACGACAACTCTTCCCCGTTGCAGCTGCCTGCCTTTGTAGGAAACATACGTTTCCGCAGCAGATTTGACAGCATCTGAAATCACCAGGCGGCCACCCCGCACCTGACATTGCTCATCCTGAATAACCCGCTGAGCGCGTGCCGGAATAAGTCCTCCAGTCATGATCCGGCAGGCAGAACCCGGAGCCAGAGAGTTCGGCCCCACGTCACCGGCCGCAATCTCACCAGCCAACTCGTAGCTCCAGCCAGCATCAGTTCGCTGCCCACCTTTGCCAATCACATAGCCATCACGAAGTGACTGATCAAAACCCGGCAGCGGACACAAAGCCCTGAGCGACTGCTGCGGAACTCTCCCCACAGCCTGCTCCAGAGAGACCGTCTCCGCACCCAGTGAAACAATGCGTTCAGCAATCAGACGTCTCGCCGTATTCAGATCAGGAATCTCACGCTCTGTCATTGTCTGTTCAACCAGGAAGGGTCAGTTAAAAAGCAAAAAAAAATCGTCCTCATGCCCAAGGCACAAGAACGATTTGTAATCAAGAGCGAGACTTATTGCAACCCAGCCCGACAATTGATCTGAACTCAGACGGTCAGATCCTTGCGCTCGACCTTACGCGGCCCACCATGTCCAGCTGTTGACCAGTCACGGATAGGGGCAATGGCCTCCATCTGGGCTGAGCGACCAAAGGAGCCAAGACGATCATGGATCGACTGCCAGATGCAATCCACATCACGGGAAATCTCACAGCGTCCATCCACTGACCCACCACAGGGGCCATTCATCAGACTTTTGGCACAACGAGCCACCGGACACAATCCACCGGTAAGATGAAGGACACAATCACCGCAGCCGGCGCATTGCTCAGACCATACACCCTGCTCAGCTGAACCGCCAAAAAAGGTGGTATTCAAAGCCGGATAAACCATGTCATTTTTGCGCAGATTGGCAATAAAATTGACACCAACACCACAGGCCGTGGAGAGGATCGCGTCATACTGACCATTCCACTGATCGATGGCATCGATATATTCTTTATCGCACTGACGAACCAGGCTGCCCTCGGTGATTTCCACCTCACGCCCCTCTTTTTTCAGGCCCAGACGAACCAGAGAGGCAAGAATAGCGGCCTCACGCTCACCACCAGCCGAACACACGGTGACACAGCCGCGACAGGCCAGCACCAGGACCTTCTTGCAATCTTTTACCATCTCGATGATTTCGGCCATCGGTTTTCGTTCTGCAACGATCATGCTTTTATTCTCCCTAGCAATTCAAGGTAACTCCACCTCGTGAAGTTCACTGCTTCTACTGTGTCACGGTCAAATTTTGTTAAAGGGGCTTGGACCCAGGTCCCGGATTTTTTTATCCATCTCAACGCCTGCGGCAACAAATTCAGGCTGGAGTCCACGCGGCAGATGATACATGGCAATACGATCACTTTCCACATCCAGCTCAGCCAGGGCCTTCTGCACGGCCCCAACTCGGCGAGCCGCACGAACGCTGCCCTTAACATTGTGACAGCCATCCAATGGACAACCAACCACATACACTCCATCCGCTCCATCCTCAAAGGCCTTGAGCAGACTGGTCACCTGAACCTTACCGGTGCAGGGGACACGAATCATACTCACTGAAGCCGGAAATCCAAGCTGCTGCAGTTCCTTTCCGTCTTCAGCGCAACTCTGCTGGGACGTATAATGGCAGCTGAACAGGGTAATCTTGGGTTCAAAACTCATGGTGTTATCCCTCAAATCTGGTGCAAAATAGACTTACTTCCGCCAACCGCCCCACACGACCAAGGACGGGAAACAGTAAAATAGTTTCAACTCATTCCATTATACGCCGCAGGCAGCCAACAATCGCTCATCTTCTGACTCAACAAGCGTAATGGCCTGGGCCGGACACTCCTCCACGCAGATTCCGCAGGCACGACAGGCCTCCACATCAATCGTGGCAACACCCAGCTGATCGATTTTGGGAATCTCCCATGGACAAACCCGGACACAGGTAAGGCAGGCAACACACTCATCACGCTCAACCTTGGCAGCCTTCCCCTTATCAACCAGATCCTGCTCAGTGACATATCCATCTTTCAAGGCCAGCTGAGCAAGAGCGCCCATGATCTCCGCAAAACGGACATCCTGGGGACAGACAAACACGCAGGAGCGACAGCCGGAACAGTACCAAAGCAAATCAGAGCTCAACAGCCGCTCTTTCATGCCCATGCGAACCATATGAATAATCCGGCGGGGATCAAATTCAGGAATCGCCTGGCTGACAGGACAGGCTCCGCTGCACGCTCCGCAGGCAAAACAGCTATTGAGATGTTCTCCGCCAGGTACAGCAGTCACTTCACTGTTAAAGGCAGGATTCAGTTCTTGTTGTGATTTGGCCATATGACAACTCCGGACCCTTTGTATTCTGGATTCAAGGAGGTAACCGACAAAAAGCTAACCCCACGTTCACTGATATTAATCATAAATGAAATTTATGATGTACTGTAAGCAGGTGCTTTTGTCAATACAGGAAAGCATTTTCCTGATCAGGAAGAGGGAGGCGAGCGCAGATAACCACTCTATTTTGCGCCGTGTTTTTTCTTGACTTTATTGACGGAAAAAAAGTGGTTATACTCATGAACCAAACCGGCTCTCTGAGCTTTTTATAGACAATACTACGCCACCCAAGCCATGAACAAAGAACAATTTCAACTTATCCTCAGCCCCGAAACCATTGCCCAACGTATTTCAACCCTGGGTCAGACCATCACCCAGGACTACAAAGATAAAAATCTTTTGGCAATCGGTGTATTAAAAGGCTCATTCATTTTCATGGCTGACCTGGTGCGGGCAATTAACAAAGATCTGCAGATGGACTTCATCAGGGTTTCATCTTATGGCAGTGGCACCAGCTCATCCGGGACCATTAAACTGGTCAGCGAGCCATCAGCTGCTATTCGCGGCAGCCATATCCTTCTCATCGAGGACATCGTTGACAGTGGCCTGACCCTGCAGTGGCTTCAACGCCACTTTCTTGATCTCGGAGCCGCTTCAGTGAAAGTCTGCTCACTCATTAACAAAAACGAACGACGGGAACAGGATGTCCATATCGACTATGCAGGCTTTGAGATCAACCAGGGCTTTCTCATAGGCTACGGCCTGGACTACGACGAACTCTACCGCAACCTCGATGGCGTTTATCACGTAAAGACCATCGAGTAGCTTTTGACACCTTGAAAAATTGCCTTTTCACCCAGATCCTGCGTTGTGCTCAAAACTTTATCTTTGTCACATCAAACAGATGTCTATGATAAAATTTTCTGCTCGCCTTGATCTCGAACAAAAATCCTAATTTTTCAAAGTACCCTTTTAACCAGACATCCCAACAGGGGAGAGACTAACCATGAGCAAAAAATCAATCGCCGTGATCCTCTCCGGCTGCGGCAACCGTGACGGCGCTGAAATTCACGAAGCAACCCTCACCCTTTGGGCCATCCATAAACACGGGGCGGATTATCAATGTTACGCCCCTAATATCGACCAGCATCATGTGGTCAACCACCTGACCGGCAATAAAATGGATGAAAGCCGAAATGTTCTGGTGGAATCCGCCCGCATCGCCCGCGGCCAGATCATGGACCTGGAATCCTTCCAGGCCGAAGCACATGATGGGCTTGTCATCCCGGGCGGATTAGGTGCAGCAAAGAACCTTTCAAGCTACGCCTTTGACGGACCGGAATGTACGGTCAACCCCGCAACAAAACAGGCCATCCGGACAATGGCAACGGCGGGGAAACCCATTGGAGCCCTGTGTATTGCCCCTGCCATCCTCGCCCGCATCCTGCCCGGCATTACAGTCACCATCGGTCAAGACCAGAATACCGCCACGACAATCACCAGGATGGGTGGTCAGCACGTGCCCTCACTGCACGGCGAGATCACCATCGACCACACCCACAAAATCGTTACCACCCCCTGCTACATGCTCGATTCAAGAGTCGACCAGATCGGCGACGGTGCGGACCGCCTGATCGCAGCTCTTTTGCAGCTGATGGCAGAATAGCCACAATTCATCAGGTCACACATGCAGGCCCCATCACAATCAGCCCGGCAGATAATCAACCAAGCACAAGTGAAAGAATCGCAAACAGATCAATTAACAGCAGGGCGGGGGTGATTTCGTGACGCTTGCCAGTCGTGAATTTAATAACTGTCCAACTCAAGAAACCCCAAATAATCCCCTGGGTGATTGAATAGGTCGCCGGAATCAAAAACATGGCCAGAAAAGCCGGAATTGCGTTATCGAGCTCAGTCCAGTTAATCATTGTCACAGGCCTGATCATAAACACACCGACAATAACCAAAGCTGGCGCCGTGGCAATGGCCGGAACAATTGACAGCAGTGGTGAGAGAAACATGAATGGCAGAAACAGCAATCCTGCGACCACTGCAGTCATTCCGGTACGGCCACCCTCCTCAATACCAGTGGCAGATTCAATATAACTGGTACCGGAGCTTGTGCCGAACAACCCGGAAATCATGGTTGAAAGACCATCAACAATCAGTGATTCACGGATATTACGCGGTTCACCATCCTCATCTTTCAAATTACCAGCTTCGGCCACACCCACAAAAGTGGAAAGACTGTCAAACATATCGGTAAAGAGAAAGGCAAAAAATACAGGGATCAATGAAAGTTTGAGAGAACCCACCAGGTCAAGCTGAAAGAACACACTGAAATCAGGCATTGCCATCAGGCCCTGCCATTGAACCATTTGGTCCGCACCCCAGATTCGACCCATGGGAATTGCTGCAAGAGTCGTAAAGACAATGCCGCAGATCAGCGCACCTTTATTCCGCTTAACCACCAGAATGGCTGTTACACAAAATCCCACCAGAAATGTGAGAACTGAAGGCGTCAACCCTCCTCGGCTGATCAGGGTAGCCTGATTATCCACAATAAAACCGGCATTGGTAAACCCGATCAGGGTTATGAAAAGACCAATACCAGCAGCAATGGCATATCTGAGTTGAGTAGGAATGGCCTTGACGATCTGGGTGCGGATATTAAAGATTGAAAGTAGAATAAAGATAATTCCAGACCAGAAAACAGCACCAAGGGCCGTCTGCCACGGGATCTGCATTCCCAAAACAACTGTATAGGTAAAAAAGGCATTCAGCCCCATACCTGGTGCGACCAGAATCGGATTCCTGGCGTAAAAACCCATGGCTATACTGGAAAACGCACTGACCAGAACAGTGGCAGTCAACACCCCATTAAACGGCATGCCGGTGCTGCTGATAATTGCCGGGTTCACGACAATAATATACATAGTAGCCAGAAACGTTGTGATGCCGGCCAGAATTTCGGTACGCATATCAGTACCATGTTTTCGAAACTCGAAGTATTTATCCATCAAATGATCTCTCTTGGTTGTCCCCTCATTCATAACGACAAAAGGACCGAACGGTTAGGTTAATAATATCCCCCCGAACACTGCATCTGTAATCACAGGAGTCTTACTCTTGCGCAATACAGCGCAAATACAAACTCAAACAGTATACAATGACGAACAAAACGGCAGCAGGTCATCATCAAATTGACGAATGGAGCTTATTTCCCAAGGCAAAACTGCTCAAAAATAACATCGAGCACGTCTTCGGTGGTGGTCACCCCCACGATTTCATCCAGCTGATTTAAACATTCCTGCAGATCAATGGCCAGCAGATCACTGGTCTGTTGAACAGATACACCATCAAGGGCCAATTCGGCCGCAGCACGAGCCCGAACCAGGGCCTGTCTATGACGCACGTTGGGAGCACAGGCCTCTTCCTGCCATTGCTCACGACCACCGGTAACCGCTGTAAAGATGGCATGCTTCAATTCCTCGATGCCCTGTTGGGTACGGGCCGAAATCCGCACCAGTGAGCGCCCTGTGCAAGTGAATTCACTTAAATTGGGTCCAGCTCCATCAACCACATCGTTCTTGTTGGCCACCAGAACCACAGGCTTATGGCTCACGGCTGCATACAATTCACGATCAGCCTCGCTCAATTCACGGTTCAAATCAACCATAAAGAGGACAAGATCGGCCCGGGCCATTTGCTCGTGTGCCCGACGGATTCCCATCTCTTCGACCTCCTCCGCCCCATGGCGAATCCCGGCCGTATCCACTAAGCGCACCGGAACACCACGAATATCCACATACTCCTCAATGGTATCGCGGGTCGTGCCAGGGATCTCGGTCACGAGGGCCCGTTCTTCCTGGAGCAAGGTATTAAGCAGGCTGGACTTACCAACGTTGGGCAGGCCCATGATAACCACAGAGACCCCCTCACGAAAGATTCGACCCTGATCGGCATGACGCAGCAGGATGTCCAGTGGTGCCAACACCTCAGTTCTGAGCCGGTCAGCCAGATGTCCGTAATCAACGATTTCAATATCTTCATCGGGGAAATCAATGGCCACTTCAACCAAGGCGCGTATCTCGACCAGAACCCGACGAATGGCATCGACCCGTTCATAAAGAGCACCGGCAAGTTGCTGTACGGCCAGATCGAGTCCTTTTCGGGTCTTGGCCGCAAGGACATCAATAACCGCCTCAGCCTGGGTCAGGTCCATACGACCATTTAAATAGGCACGTTTAGTGAATTCACCGGCTTCGGCCAGTCGGACATCATGCTGCAGAATAAGCTCAAGAATTGATTGAAGAACCAGAAAATTGCCGTGACAATGAATCTCGACCACGTCTTCGCGGGTATACGTTCGAGGTGCAGCCATGAATACGGCCAGGACCTCATCCATAATGTGCTGATCAATAGGATCGCAGATACGACCGTAATAAAGAAGGTGGGATTTATAACGACACGAGGAATCGCGGGGGACAAAAATCAGCTGGAGTATGGCAAGCGCACGGGGTCCACTGATACGGATGATACCGATACCACCCGACCCGGGAGGGGTTGATATGGCAGCGATTGTTTCGCTGTCAAGAGGCTGACTGAACATATCCAAGAGAACAGATTATTGGTTCCCCGGTTAGGGAAGACGACAGCTTACGACTCGTCGTTACCGGGAGTGGGCTTGGAGCCGCCCTTCCCTTTTCTGGAGCGAGACGAGGGGCGTCTACGCCCTCCGCCACTCTTCCCCTTGCCCGGCTTGTAAATAAAAATCTTTTTAAACAGGCCATCACCAACACTGCGACTGCGGATCTCTTTATCTTCCTGGAGCACCAGGTGAACCACTCGGCGCTCGGATGGATTGAGGGCAGGGATAATCTGGGTTTTACCATCAGCCTTAACCAGTTGAGCCAATTCACGGGCACGGTCCTGAAGCTCATCGAGTCTCTTTTCGCGAAAACCGGCAACATCAACCACCAGCCTGATTCGACCGGCAACCTTACGCGAAACCATCTTACGCAGCAGATACTGAATGCTGTCGAGGGTTTTGCCTTCTTCACCGGTTAAAATTTCGTCATAATCACTCTTCAGTTGACAGCGCACTGCCAAGCCACGGCTTTCAATCTCGACCTGCGCCGGATAGCCCATCAAGGTCAGCAGCTGCACGAGTTCGTCACGGATCAAATCCAGGTCATCCTGGGCAAGATCCTCTTCAGGCACAGATTCACGGCCGGCGGATTTGGCAGGAGAAACAACCGGATCCGAAACCTTGCGCTCAGAGCCAGAATCATGCTGAACAGGTACTTCCTGCCGAGAAGACGGCTTCTGCGCAACAGGCGGGGCATCTTCTCCAGAGGGCAACGATCCATCTGCTGTAGGAGCCTCTTGCGGCTCTGCAATAATATCTTTTTTTACAGTCGATGATTCTTTCTTCGGGGCCTGCTTTTTTTCTGGGGAAGTCTTTTTCGGAGCTGCCACCTGAGCGTGCACAGACTCGGATTCTATCCGTTCACTTAAGGTCTCAGCCCTGACCGACACACGAATTTGAGCCTTCTTACGGATCAGACCAAAAATTCCCGTCGATCCGGTTTCAATGACTTCAATATTCAGATCTTCCTGAGATGCCTTAAAAAAGCTACACGCCTGAGCGATGACATCAGCGACATCCTTACCAAAAAAATCTTTTTTCTTTACTGACATTCATTATCCTTGATCAGTCTTGGCGCCCCATGTCACGAACAGGAAAGGATTTGCCGAGCTGGTACACGGCAGACAAAGGGCACAAACAGTCTTTCCCCGACAATGAGCCAGGGCCAATGCCTAAGTTCAACTCTTTTGACGGTTGATCACCTGCTGCTGGAAAATGGCCAGCAAGTTGTTAACAAACCAGTAGAGAACCAGGCCGGAAGCAAAATTAAGAAACATAAAGGTGAAGATGACCGGCAGAAACATCATAATCTTGGCCTGAGTGGGATCAGCCGTGGTTGGGGTCATTTTCTGCTGGAGGAACATGGAGGCTCCCATGAGCAAGGTCAAAACAGGAATGCCGCCCAGGTACGGAATATCAAAACCAATCCACAGGCGATCCGGGGCCGAGAGATCACCAATCCAAAGCATAAACGGGGCATGGCGAAGCTCAATACTCTGAAGGAGAACCTTATATAGGGCAAAGAAGACCGGAATCTGAAGAAGCATGGGCAGACAGCCGCCCAGAGGATTCACCTTGTAGGTACGATAGAGGTTCATCACCTCCTGATTCATTTTGGCCGAATCATTCTTATACTTTTCTTTAATCTTGACCATCTTAGGCTGCAGCTTCTGCATATTCTTCATGGACTTCATACCCTTATGGGTAATGGGCCAGAAGATAATCTTGAAGACAACAGTCACCAGAATAATGGCAATACCATAGTTTTTAAACACCCCGTGCAAGGCATTCAGGAGCCATAAGGTAGGCTTGGCAATGACGTCAAACCAGCCGAAATTCACTGACCGATCCAGATTGTGGCCAATGTCCTGCAGCAGGGAAAGTTTCTTGGGCCCATAGAAGATACGATAGTGATATACTTTTTCCTCGCCCGGCTGCAATGTATCCAGAGAGCCGGCAACACGCATCTGCACCAGATCGCCCTGCTGCTGCATGACCATACCGGCTGCACGGCCAGCTTCAGGAATAATTGCACCCATGAAATACCGATCGCCATAGGCCGCCCAGTCCATTGCGCCCTGAACAGTAAGTGCTCCATTTTCCAGAACTTTGCTCTTATACTCCTCAAGCTCGCCATTCATATACATGGATGGCCCCATAAAAAGGAAACGATTGGCATTGGTGATCTCGCCAAAAGGTAAATTGGTCTGATGCAACTCAGCTGTGCCCTGCAACGGATGGGTCGTTGTATTTTTGACCCGGACTGCAAGGTCAAACAGATAAGAATCACGAACAAAAGAATAGACTCGCTCAATTTCAA
>JACNLK010000036.1 GCA_014381505.1 Candidatus Desulfatifera sulfidica
GCTACAGGCCCAGACCCCGACGAATCTATGCGATGAGCAAAAGGAAATGCTTCGTCGTTTTGATGAGTTGTGTGAGGAGCATGGTCAGAAGAAGGAGAGTGAAGGTTTTTTCTCCAAGCTTTTTCATGAGGTCCTCGGCAAAAAAGCAAAAGAGGATGATGCCAAATGACCGATTCTGGATCAAAGGGCGGATTCACTCATTTTAACGACCAGGGCCATGCTCTGATGGTTGATGTGGGTGCTAAGCGTGAGACTGAGCGCGTGGCCCTGGCTGTTGGGACGATCACCATGTCTCCTGAGGCTTATGCACTGGTCAAGAGTGGTACCATGGCCAAGGGAGATGTCCTGGGAATTGCTCGTATTGCCGGGATCATGGCTTCAAAAAAAGTTGATCAGTTGATTCCGCTGACACATCCCTTGATGATTACCAAAGTTACGATAGATTTTGACCTTGATGATACTCTATCAGCCATTGAGATTCGGGCTATGGTGGGTATTACCGGCAAGACTGGAGTTGAAATGGAAGCCCTGACTGCGGTTTCTGTGGCTGCCTTGACCATCTATGATATGTGCAAAGCAGTTGATAAATCTATGGTTATTAGTAAAATACAGCTGTTGCAGAAAACCGGAGGTAAGAGCGGCACGTATGTCCGTCCTGAATGAATAGTAATTCTTGCTCGAATGATATTGATTTAATTAATCGGATAATTGGGAGTTAGCATATGGAACAGAGTCTACTTGATCAATTTAAAAAGCAGTTGGAAGAGAAGCGCGAGGAAATTCTCGCTGAAGCTGATAAGACACTTAATGGTATGACTGATCAGTCTGGAAATATTCCTGACCCCAACGATCGAGCGAGTGCTGAATCGGAGCGTAATTTTGAATTGCGAATCCGTGAGAGAGAATTGAAATTACTTCCCAAGATTGAGGCCGCCCTTGAACGGATTGCTGACCATACCTTTGGTGAGTGTGAAGAATGTGGTGAGGAAATTGGTCTCAAACGACTGGAAGCCCGCCCGGTAACGGCCCTTTGTATTGATTGTAAGACCATTCAGGAACAAAAGGAAAAGGCACAGGGAAAATAACTTTTATGCCTGAACTGCGCAAGGATCCAGTACTTGGACGCTGGATTATCATCGCCGAACAGAGGGGGAAGCGACCCACGGATTTTATTGTCGAAGAAACGACAACGTCCGGCGGGTTTTGTCCTTTGTGTCCCGGGAATGAACGCACAACACCCCCTGAGGTGCTTGCTTATGGACGAAACGGTGATCAGGGCTCTGACATGCCCGGCTGGCAGGTAAGGGTTGTTCCTAACAAATATCCGGCTCTTGTCATTGAAGGTGAGCTTGATAAGCAGGCCGACGGCCTCTATGACAAAATGAACGGGATCGGTGCTCATGAAGTTGTGATTGAGCACCCGGATCATCAGGTGGTGTTCAGCGCTTTACCACCAGAGGAAATGGTTCTGGTTTTTCGAGCCTACCGTGACCGTATTATTGATCTTGAACGTGACTCCCGATTTCGTTATGTTCTTGTCTTTAAAAATTATGGCCGTGCTGCTGGTGCCTCACTTGAGCATTCGCATTCTCAATTGGTTGCCTTACCAATCCTGCCACGCAAGATAGACTCTGAACTTCACGGTGCAATTTCATATTTTAATTATAAAGAGCGCTGTGTTTATTGTGATATTGTCCGTCAGGAGATGCGCCAGGGCCTTCGGGTCGTCTGTGAGAATGATGATTTTCTGGTTATTACCCCCTTTGCTCCACGCACTCCTTTTGAGATGTGGATCTTGCCCAAAAAACATTCATCGGCTTATCATCAACAGAGTGACCAGCAACTTAAGTTGTTGACTGGAGTTTTCTCGGAATGTCTACGGCGACTTGATGCATGTATACCGGGTGTTCCCTATAATTTTGTATTGCATACCCAGCCGTTGCGCTCTCAGCCACTTGAACATTATCACTGGCATTTTGAAATTGTACCTAAATTAACTTCCATTGCAGGTTTTGAGTGGGGGTCTGGTTTTTACATTAATCCCATGTCCCCGGAAGAGGCGGCAACTTTTCTGCGTGAGGCGCTGTAATTTCAGGCCAAGGAGTAGGTTATGAAGAAAATTCTGCTGGTTGACGATGAAGAGGGGATTCGTTTTCTTTATCGGGAAGAGTTTTTGGACGAGGGCTATGAGGTTGTCTCCGCAATAAATGGAGAGGAAGCCCTTGAAAAATTCAAGAGAGAAAGACCTGATCTGGTTGTCCTTGATATCCAGATGCCTGGGATGAACGGCATTGAGGTACTGCGCCAGATGAAAATGGAGCGTCCTGATTTACCCGTTGTGTTGAGTTCCGCTTACCAGGAGTTTAAACAGGATCTTGGCGCCTGGGCTTCTGATGAATATGTTGTTAAATCATCGGACCTGCAAGAATTGAAAGAGGTCGTTCGTAAGCTTCTAGGGTAGTGGCTGCGCATAATTATGAAAGATATCCAGAGTCAGCTTGACCACCGCCGTATTAATATTAAAAAGGTGGGTGTTAAAACCATCTCCTATCCAATTACGGTTCTAGATAAGGCCAGGGATAATCAAAGAACTGTTGCGACTGTAAACATGTACGTTAATCTGCCCCATCATTTTAAGGGCACCCACATGAGTCGTTTTGTCGAGATACTGAATCGTTTTCATGGACGTATTGATCTTGAGAGCTTTCATCAGATTTTGGAAGAAATGAAGGCCAAGCTTGATGCTGAGGCTGCTCATTTGGAGATGAATTTTGACTATTTCTTACCTCATGAGTCTCAGCAAGTCGGGTTGAAGGCGGCCTGCTTTCCCTGTCGTATGCATGGTTCATTGGAGGAAACCGATGAACTTGAGTTTGAGTTTGCAGTTCCAATAGCCCTTCCACTCAAAGAGAGCATAGTTCCTGGTTTACCGCGATCTTTAGGGAGGTGGGGGACCGCTACCGTGGCCGTTAGATTTCGTCGTTTTATCTGGATAGAGGAACTTATAACGCTGGTCCAGGAGGCGGTAGCCCAGCATCAGAGGCTTCTTGTCCATGCTGAGGAATTCTCAGTTGAGTCATTAACCAGAAGTATTGGACATCAGCTGAGTGATCTTCCTGCTATAAAATGGTTTTCGGTAAATGTTGAAAATCTGGCTGAAGGATATGCGACGTTTGCAACCACGGAATCTGACTGTTCGATTGCCTCTCTTTGAAATTTTTAATTGGTTCTCAAAAATTAATTAACTTTTACTATTTACTATAGATATGTCTGATCTACTCTTTGAAATTGGAATGGAAGAAATTCCAGCTGGTTTTCTTCAACCTGCCTTGCAACAACTGAAGGATAATTTTGTTAAAAAATCAGCTGCGTTAAAGATAACTCATGGTGTTGTCAGAACCATGGGGACTCCAAGGCGATTGGCTTTGATTGTTGAAGATCTGGCGGCCCAACAGGCCGACAGCCGTGAGGAACTCCTGGGACCATCCAAAAAAGCCGGTTTTGACGATCAGGGTGAGCCGAGTAAAGCTGCCCTTGGTTTTGCCAGATCTAAAGGAGTAGATGCCTCTGAACTGCAATTGGTTGATACGCCCAAAGGAGAATACCTCATGCTTGTGCGTGAGGTTGCTGGTAAACCAACCAGCGATCTCCTGTCCGCTCTTCTTAAAGAATTGCTGCTTGGTTTCTCGTTTGCAAAATCTATGCGCTGGGGATCTAATTTAAACGCATTTGCTCGCCCCATCCAATGGCTGCTGGCTATAAATGGTGATCAGCGGGTTGATCTTGAACATGATGGTATCATTTCGGGCAGAACCAGTTACGGACATCGTTTTATGGCTCCTGTTGAATTTAAGGTGCAGGATGCGTCCGGTTATGAAGATCAACTGGCAGACCACCGAGTCGTTGTCGATCCTGCTATTCGCCGGCAACAAGTACTCACGGAGATTGAGCATGCGGTGGCAACGACTCTTCCTGGCCAGGATGCCCATGTGGCAGTTGATGAGAATCTCGTGAATACGGTCACCAACCTTGTTGAATATCCTGTTGGAGTCTGTGGTGAGTTTGATGATAAATTTCTTCAGCTTCCTCCTGAAGTACTTATTACCTCAATGCGTGAACATCAAAAGTATTTCCCGGTCGTTGATGAGCAGGAGAAACTGCTGCCATGTTTTGTTGCTGTTAACAATACCGTAGTTAAAGAATTGAGTCTTACACGTGCGGGCCATGAACGTGTCTTGAATGCCAGGCTTGAGGATGCACTGTTCTTCTTTGACAGTGATCAACAGCGTACACTGGAAGATAGATATGATGACTTGAAGGGTATTGTTTTTCAGGCAAAACTTGGGACCATGCTCGATAAGAGTGAGCGTATTATTAAGCTGAGTGGCCTGTTAGCTGAAAAAATTGTACCTGAACATGTTGATTCTGTTTGCCGGACCGCTCGTTTAGCCAAAATTGATCTGCTTACTGACATGGTCGGTGAATTCCCTACCTTGCAAGGAATTATGGGGGCGGCTTATGCTGTTCACGATGGTGAAAGCACTGATGTTGTACTTGGTATAACAGATCATTATTTGCCAAAGCGCGCCGGTGATAACCTACCTGTTACTGCAACCGGTGCTTTGGTCGGCCTTGCTGATCGCATTGACACCATTGTCGGCTGTTTTGGTATTGGTCAGCTGCCCACTGGGACTACAGATCCTTTTGGTCTCCGTCGCTTATCGTTGGCTGTCATTCATATTATCGCTGATCGTGGGTATCAGCTGTCGCTGAGGGAGTTGGTGAGCAAGGCTTTGGCACTGTACGGAAGTAGAGTGGATGCGAGTCAGGCTACAGTTGATGCGATTGTTTCCTTTATTCAGGGGCGCTATGTGAACGACTGTATTGCAGCAGGCCTTGATGCGCAGGCTGTGGATGCAGTGTGCTCCGTGAATTTTGATGATATTAATGATTGTCGGAGAAAAATAGATGCCTTGGCTGCTATTCGTGCTGATGAATCCTTCTCTGTGCTTGCGGCCTCGTTTAAGCGTATCCGTAATATTCTGAAGGGGCATCAGGGGCAGGCCTTAGACTCCGGACTTTTGCAGGAGGATGGTGAGCAGGAGTTGGCGCGTGTTTACGCTGAAGTAGCATCTGATGTCGAACCATTACTTGCCACAAAAGATTATGGTCAGGCTCTGGCTGTCATGTTACGTTTAAAGGGTTCTGTTGATGCTTTTTTTGAGTCAGTGATGGTTATGGCTGAGGATGACGCTGTCCGTAATAACAGACTTAATCTTCTGGCCGCCATTGCAGGTCTGTTTCTGGCAGTGGGTGATATATCTAAAATGCAGGAGTAAAATTGAGAGGACTCTTCGAGATCTTTTGATAAAAAAAAGGGGATTATTGGCTCATTTGAGCCAATAATCCCCTTTTTGCGTTATAGCGTAACTGTTGTATTATTTATGACAGACTTTACAGCTCCCTAAGGCCTTGTCAGTGGCTTTGTGGCAGGTCACGCAGAGAGAGTGGGCTGCCATTTTGTAGGTGCTGATCTTTTTCTCCATACCGGCTGCCATGTTGTGGCAGCTTTCGCATGATTCAATTTTCTGACCCTCAACATAGGCCACCTTGTTCCCGTCTGCATCCTTTGAATGATGACAATCGGCACAGGCAAACTTCTCCTGATGTGCGGCATGCGGGAAAACAGCAGGTTTTGGTTTTGACGCAGGATCGACAGTCGCCTGGAGGACCATGTCAGCGGCACCTTTGTCTGAGGCAATGGTATTGCCGGCAAAGGCAAGGCCCAAAGTTAAAGCGAATACAGTGCTTGCGATTAATCCTTTTTTCATTAATTCCCCCTGATTGTATTGAACTTTCATTATAAGAAAAGCTGTTAATACTCTAAATTATATATCCGGTTTTCATGGCCCTGTCAAATGTCTTGGTTGGCAGGCTTAGCTGGATCCGTAGCTGTGCAGACCCGAAAGTATGAAATTCACTCCATAGTATGTGAAGAGAACTGAGAGAAAGCCGAGTATGGCCAGCCATGCAATTCTTTTACCACCCCAGCCTCGGGTATAACGGGCATGCAGGGTGATGGCGTAAATAAACCAGGTGATCAGTGACCAGGTTTCTTTGGGATCCCAACTCCAGTAAGTCCCCCAGGCTGAGTTGGCCCAGACGGCGCCAGTGATAATTCCCACCGTTAGCCACAAGAACCCAAAAACCATGGATTTGTGAGTCAGATCATCTATGACCGACAAAGAAGGCAGCGTTGCCAACAGCGTGGATTCGTCTGTGGAGTTACGGCTGGCCGATGAGTTTTTGATCAAATAGATGATAGCAAGTCCGGTGGCAACGGTAAAAGCTGCGTAGCCAATAAAGCAGGTGACCACATGGGCGATGAGCCAGTTGGACTGCAGGGCTGGAATGAGTGGGCTGATTTCTTTACTGAATTCAGTGCTGAATGAGGCATAGGCCATGGCCAGGAAGGCAAAGGGCACCGCAAATGCACCAATTGTACGGATCTTGTATTTCCATTCAAGGAAAAGGTAGAAGGCAATAATCGTCCAGGCAAAGAAGACAAGGGATTCATACATATTCGTCAGGGGTGCATGACCTATGCCTATTTGATAGGATTCCTGCCACCGCAGTCCTATGCCTATGGTTTGAATCAGCAAAGCAATGCTGGTGAAAACGGTCGTGGCTGGACCCAAACTCTTGGCACGGAAAATAAAGATGACCGCGTAAAGGATGGAAGAAAAAAGATAGGTGAAGGTGGTAATCCCTAAAAGCTGCGAACTATCCATGCTGTTCACTCCAATGGCCGGAAAAGAAAATCTTTTGCGGTGTGGGTTCTATGGTTGGTTAATTGTTTCAGTAAGGTTTGTTTTCTACTTTTGGACCTGATCTGCTAAGGCGCTAAAGGTCTTCTCAAAGGCTCCCCGGTTCTTATTGGCACTGCCACTCATGAGAACAAGAGTTTTGCCGTCCTCTTCACGGATGTGAATCCATAGGCGCCGATGAGACATGAAAAAGGCCATGAGCAGTCCAATGATCATGAGGGTGAAACCGACATATACAGTCCATACCCCCGGATCTTTGGCAATTTGCAGTCCGGTGGCGTACATCTGTTTAGCGGCGATCAGATACGTGGTTCCTTCATGTTCGATAATCTTTTGTTCACCATCGCTTAACCAGTAGTTTCCGGAAACACCAGACTGATCTTTGAGCCACAGTTTAATATCTGTTACCGACTGTCCGGCCGTTTTGGCATTGATAATTCCGAAACGCAGGTCACTGTTCGGCTCCACATGCTGCTGCTGGTATGGAAGAATTGCCTGAATTTTTTTGGCGGAGGTCATGTCGCTGACCGTTACAACAAAACTCTGGTAGGGTTGGTAGCTGGACTGGTAAAAGGTGACACCTTTGTAAGTCAGAGGATCATTAACTACAATAGTCTTTTGCCGTACGATCTCGTTGTTTTCGAGTACTGTGAGTTCTGATCGGTAAGCCTTGGCCATGCCGTTGTCGTACAGCTCAATTTCAAAAAGATCACAGCGAACTTCAAATCCCAAAGGGATAGCTTCGTTTGTTCGAAAAGTATAAATCTGCTCGGTTGATTGGGTCTCAGGGAGCATCACGCTTCCCTTGTAACCGAACATCTCACCAATGATCGCCCCAACGAATATGATCAGAATTGATATATGGACAATGTAGACACCGGTACGACTCATGGGGGCTTTCTGGCTGAAAAGCAAGCGGCCGGAGTCTTTTTGGCGGCTTTGATTTTTCCAGCCGTTGGTGTTGAGCGTGGCAGCAAGGGTTGCTTCTGTGTCAGATACGTTGAGTGCGCTTGTCCACTCACGACGAAGACGCATCTGTTGAAGCCGCTTGAGCGGTGTTGCCAGATTGTCAGCTTTGATTATCGCCCATGCAGCCGGAAAGCGCTCTATGCTACAGACGATCAGGTTAGCACTGAGTAAGGCTAATAAGCCCAGAAACCACCAGGAGTTATACATGTCCGGGATGGAAAAAATCTGAAACAGGTTTGCCGTATTCTGGCCATACGTGTCTATATAGACTTGCGCGGTTTCCTTCTGTGGAATGACTGTGCCAATGATTGAAGTGATTGCGAGAAAAAAGAGAGTGACCAGGGCCAGTTTGACAGAAGCAAAAAAGGCCCAGACTGAGTTGGATTGGTTCATGGTTGTCGAATCGTTGTTTGAATGAGTTTTGTTTTTCGTATGCGGCGCCGGTAAAATCAAGAAAATCAATCAGGTGCCGCAAGCATTGTCATCGAAAATATGAAAAGTTTCAAGATGAATATATCCCCTTCTGATTGAAAAAGACAGCCACAATGTGGCGTTTCGTGTCATTTGTGGTGTAATCGTTTGAGGCGTGGAAAAGCACTTGCGGATCGTGAGAGAACAGGGTATATATTCCTGTTCTTGATCAGAGTTTTTTGAAATGATTTAATATCCAGCGATGCTGAAGCACACAGCTGTTTCGGTAGCGGAAATAGAAGGAGAGTGTCATGGCTAAGGTATGTGAAATTTGTGGAAAAGGACCTGTGACGGGAAACAATGTCTCGCACGCCCATAATAAAACCCGCCGGCGTTGGTTGCCGAATCTGAAGCGTGTCCGCATGGTCACAGCCAGCGGCGCTACAGTCCGTAACCGCGTTTGTACACGTTGTATTCGTTCTGGTGCGGTTGTTAAACCTGCATAATTTTTTTGAAATACAGAAAAAGGCGAGTTGATCTGTTAGACTGCTCGCCTTTTTTGTTTCCAGTGGGCGGTGCGCGAATGGAGTCTCTTTTTTGAGGCGTTTACCGTTTGTTGATTATTGCCCCGGTAGTATCGAACCGGTTTTTCGGTTACTTTGTATAGATGCTACTGGATTGTTGCATTGAGGGCAGTCATGTCGGATAATGAAATAAAATTTTTACCCTATGAACAGGCAGCTTCTCTGGTTGCTGCTATTCAGGAAGAAGAAGACATTCATCGTGAAAATCGTTGTATTTTCACGGTTTATAATCATGAAAACAAAGAAGTATGCTGGTACGACTTTGATGAAGTGATGGCGGAAGTTGGCGAAGTCCCCAAGGACGATGTAAAAGCTGCCGTTCAACATTATATACTTCATCATCTTCCGGATTGGGCCAAAGATATCTGATCCCCTTTCTGTGCACATGATCTGTGCTTGAGAACAGAATGTCGTTTCTGTTCTTCCCCCCCTCCTGTGGGCAACCTTGGTTAATGGTCCGCCTCTTCTTTGACACCTCATTTTTGAGCGATTGCACTTTTTTACAGCTTGTGACCTCATCTCCATAAGGTCAAATTGGTCAAATTCGTCAAGTTGGTCAAGTTGGTCAAGTACTAAGCCTCCAGGATCCCTGGAGGCATTGGTTTGATCTGATCCCCTCCAAGTGTGAACCCTCCATCCAGTTTCAGTATCGTTCCAGTCATAAAATCTGCATCACGAAGCAAAAAGAGGACGGCAGCTGCGGCTTCTTCGGGTGAGCCACTACGGCCAAGCAGGGTATGATTCAGTAAACTCTGGCGCTCCTCTGGTGTCATAACCTCCCAGCCACGCGTGCCTTCACCATGTCGGTGTTGGATTAAGCCTAGTTGTAGTTCGTTAACTCTGATTTCAGGTGCCCCTGCACGGGCCCAGGTCTCGGTGAATGAAGAAATAGCCCTGTTTGCTGCCGCAAAGGCATCGTTGAAAACCAATCCTGCCGGGCCACTGCGCCCCATAACTCCGGCAATGGAGGATATGTTCACCACTGCGCCATCTCCAGATGCAGCAAGTAATCTGGAAAAATTATCAAAAAGAAGCCATTTGGCCTTTAGGGTGGTGTCGATCTCGAGTTGCCATTGATCCTGGTTGTAAGGGCGGTTGTACGAGCCATGCACCACAGGCATTCCTCCCCGCTCAATGTTATTGATTAAAATATGGAGTTTACCAAATCGTTCCTGGGTCGAAGATGCGAGGTCTTCGACCTGCTCTTTATTACGCAGATCAACTTCTGGAGCCCAGAAATCGATCTTGTCTTTACGGAATGTATCAATGAGATCCTGGTTTGAATCAGGCCAGTCAAAAACAGGAAGGATGAGACGACAGCCGGCAAATGCCAAGGCTCTTGCTATTGCTCGGCCCACTGGTCTGGCCGCACCAGGTATCAGGGCCGTTTTTCCATTAAGTTCCATCTGCTTTTCCTTGTGATTGTCTTATGATTCCATGAGTGGGATTGTCTCAATGACTACTGTCCCATGGCTCCCTTGAAAAGTTGTTTGTCCCGGGAACTGAGTACCTCTTGTATTTATCATGTCTGAACCAAAAAATCTTTGCTTGTAATTCATGGAGCACGATTTACAGTTATGAGGAAAGGGGTTTGTGAGATCCTTTCTCATTGCGCTGTTCTTTTATTGATATGAAAGGCATGTCACAAAGACAGGGATAGTACCGTCAATCTTTTGTGGCACCGTGTAAGACGAGGACATTCAACCGACTTTGTCGGTCTCCTGAAACTATAGACGTGATATCAGATTGTAAGGAATAATGATGATGCATTTTGTTCATCGCTGGCACACTGCTGTGTTGGCTGTTTTACTTCTTCAGTGTGTTTTTATTGCTGGCTATTCTGGCAACGCCCTCGCTGATCAGGACTCTCAGAGAACGGCCTGGCCCCATGAACTGAGTGATCTGCAGCCTGATCCTGCTCTGCGGTTTGGCCGTTTGGAAAACGGATTCCGTTATGTTCTCATGCAGAACCAGGAACCCCGGGATCGAGTTGCTGTTTATCTTGATATTCAGGCCGGTTCCTTGCACGAGAATGATCAGCAGCGTGGTATGGCCCATTTTTTGGAACACATGCTTTTTAACGGCACGACCCATTATCCCCCTGGAACCCTTGTTGACTATTTTCAATCCATTGGTATGAGCTTCGGTGGTGATGTGAATGCTCATACCACCTTTGGTGAGACTGTTTATCATATCATTCTTCCTGATTCCAGCCGCAAGCAATTGGATGGAGGGCTTCTGCTCATGGCCGATTATGCTCGAGGCGCCCTGTTGCTTGAAGAGGAAATTGAACGTGAGCGGGCGGTTATCCTGGCTGAGATTCGTAGTCGAGATTCTGCCCGGTACCGGACTTATGTCAAGGAAATGTCCTTCACTATGGATGGGACTCGTATGGTTGAGCGTATGCCCATTGGTACTGTGGAAACCATTGAGTCTTTTGATCAAGCAGGGATGCGTAGCTTTTATGATCGCTGGTACCGGCCAGACAATATGGTACTCGTACTTGTGGGTGATTTTGAACCGGAGTTGGCAGAAGAACTTATCAGAGCTCGATTTGCAGGTTTGAAGCCTGGCCTGGCGCGACTAGAAAGTCCTGATATGGGAAGAGTTCAGGAGAGGGGTTTAGAGTTTTTTGTCCATCTGGAGCCGGAGCTGGGGAGCACAGATGTGACCATTGAAAGTGTCTGGAATGAGATCGAGAAAAACGATTCACTGGCTTTGCAGCAGCGGGAATTGAAAGAGTATCTGGCGGTTCTTATGCTCCAGCATCGACTTACACGACTTCAGGAACAATCCGAGAGCCCTGTTATCAGCAGCCGTGTTTATGCCGGGAGGTTCCAGCAGGTTATAGGGTATTCCACAGTCACAATCCAGGCTGCGCCTAATCAGTGGCGGCAGGGACTTTCTTTGTTGGAACAAACGCTTCGTCAGGCTTTAGAGTTTGGTTTTAGTGAACAGGAATTTATCCGTGTAAAAAATGAACTATCATCCCGGCTTGAAAATGCTGTTTTGACAGCGTCCACACGCAACAGTCGCAAACTTGCTGCTTCTATTGTGCAGAAGATAAACCGGAATCGCGTTTTTCAATCTCCGCTACAGGAAGATACGTTGTATGCGCCAATATTGGCAGACCTTACTTTGGCCGAGGTTGAGACGGCATTTCGTGGAATGTGGTCTCATCCCAATCAATTTGTGCAGGTCACCGGGAACGCTGAAATTGCAGGGACAGATCCCACCCTCAAGGTGCGCGAGGCGTATCTTGCTTCATCTGCCTGTGAACTTGCACCAATGATTACTGGTGCAGTACCCGAGTTTCCATATCTCTTGCCGGTGGAAGAGGCGAGGGTTGTTTCACGCCGTAAACTCTCTGGAGTTGATGCTGAGCGTGTGCTTCTGGCAAACGGCCTGGTCATTAATGTGAAGCAGACTGATTTTCAGGATAATGGCTTTGAGTTACGAATGGACTTTGGCAATGGCCTGCATTCTGAGCCAATGCCTGGTCTGGCTCAACTCACCGAATCCGTAATTAATTCTTCCGGAACAGGGGGGTTACAGGACAGTGAACTGTCCAGAATCATGGCCGGTAGCTCAATAAAACTGAATTTCAGTGTTGCTCCGGCAAGCTTTGCCTGGACAGGGAAGGCTGTGAGCGGGGACCTTGAATTGATCTTCCAGATTCTTCAGACGCTCCTGCTTGATCCTGTGGTGCGGGATGAGGCCTACGGCCGGGCCATGGACAGTTTTGCGCAGATGTATCAGCAGTTGGCTCAGGATGTCCAGGGTGGTATGGAGCTGTATGGTAAAAGCTATCTGGCCGGTGGATATCCCCACATGGGGCTCCCTGCCTGGGATGATTTTGCGGATCTTGAAATTGATCAGATTCGAGAATGGTATTTATCTGCATTGAGCCGTGGAGGTTTTGAACTGTCTCTTGTTGGTGACATCGACCCGGAACGTGTTATTGATCTGGCAGGGCGTTATTTGTCCAGTCTCCCCGGCGAAAGTTTGTCTATACCGCACGTGGTAAATCTTGACTTTCCTTTAGGGCGCTCATTGACAATTCCGGTTGAGTCTTCTTTGGACAAGGCCATGCTCACAGTGGCATGGCCCACCGCAGATTATTGGGATATCGGGCTTACTCGCAGGCTTCATCTCTTGGCGACAGTATTCGATGATCGGCTGCGTAAAGAGGTACGTGAGAAATTGGGAGCCGTTTATTCGCCTCGTGTCTTTCAGCATGGGAGCAGAATCTATCCCGGTTATGGTTTGATGCAGGCTCGCTTGATTGTAGATCCGGAGCAGGTTGGTCAATTGGAGGAGATTGTACGCGAGGAGGGGGCTGCACTGGCGCAGGGGGGGGTGAGTGAAGAGGAGCTGGTGCGAAGTAAAGCCCCTGTTCTCACAGGCATTAAAGATATGGTACGCAGTAACGGCTATTGGCTCAGATCTGTACTTTCGCTGTCTGATCGCTATCCCATGCAGCTTGAATGGCCCTTGACAATTCAGGAAGATTTTAGTGGGATCACAGCAGAAGAACTCAGTGAGCTGGCAGCTCGTTATCTGGCTCCAAAACGTGCTGCAGCCGTTGCTGTGGTACCAAAAAGATAGAATTTATCCAACGATCCAGAGGGCCACATCCTGGGCGTGTTTGGCGGTTCTATCTGAGACGCCACCAAGGATCCCTTTGGTGATTCCTTTCCCTCGTCGGCCAATGACAATGGTGCCGCAGTCGTGCTTGCGGGCGTGAGCGAGAATGGCGTGAGCCTCTTCCAGGTCCATGACTGTGGGGAGAGTGATGATTTGTTCTTTGGGAATACCCGCCTCCACCAGAAGCTGTGTCGGCCCTTCGAACAGACATTTCCCGTCGCTGAGATGTTTGTCGCACCAGTCTTGATCCCAGTGATCGTAAAAATCTTTTGGTTCACAGGTGATCCTTTTGTGCATGAGGCGGTTGCAGTGAAAGAGGTAGATGCGGAGATCGCTACGACCCTCGATAATATGGGCCAAGTGGTCTGCGGCGAGCATTGAGGGGAGGGTTCCATCGACTGGGACAAGAATATTTTTTGCCTCAATTTCGCCATCGATGAGCCAGATTGGGATTTCATGACAATCCTCCACCAGTTTCTCTGAGACTGATCCCATGAGGACTTTACTTAAATACCCCAGACCACGCCGGCCAATCAGGATCGCATCGACTAAATTTTTCTGAGCCGTGAGTTGGATGGTTGCGCCAAAGTTGTAGCCCGAGACCACTGATTCGATCGTGATCCTCTCAGGGGCAATCCCGCGCCGAATCAGTTTTTCACGTGCCTTGATAAGATAGTCATGCCCTGCACCTTTGTTTTTGCCGTGGTTGCTGCATTCCGGTATCAGACTGTCGGCCTGATCGGCACTGCTTTCGATGACTCCACCACCTGAGGTGACGCAGTTGATGATTTGAAATGAAACATCCTGCTCCTGGGCAAAGATTTTGGTAAGATAATCCAAAGACTGACTGGAGTAAATTGAGCAGTCAACAGCGATGAGGATCTTTTTTTTCATGGTCAGCTCGTGAGGTTTGTAATTATAAGGATTGTTTGTATTGTACGGATTGAACTGTTTGAAAGTCAATGAAAAATCTGAGTTGTAGTCTGAGTGAATCTTGTTGAAAGGAATCGCTGGGTTTTTGAAGGCTTATTTTTTGTAATTGTGTGTGCTGGGCCTGAGTCTGTACCTGATGTACTGAAAGGATGGAAGGATGTTACGAGAGAATCAAAGTGAGTGCTATCGCTGCGGTACCTGTTGCCGTAAAGGCGGTCCGGCATTGCATGGACCGGATTTAGAGTTGATACGAAGTGGGCGAATCCCACGAAAGGATTTGATCACTATTCGTCGCGGCGAGTTGGTCTTTAATCCTGTTGCTGACGGTGTGCAGCCGGTTGCAGTGGAATTGGTTAAGCTTCGTGGCGTGGGAAGTGAGTGGTCCTGTTGTTATTATGATACTCTCAGTCGCGGCTGCATGATTTATGATCATCGTCCCCAGGCCTGTGAATCCCTGAAGTGCTGGAGACCCAAGGAGAGCCTGGCTCTGGTTGAGCAGGATTGTCTGACCAGGCTTGATATAATGGACTCAGACGATCCTTTACGCGTGTTTGTCAAAGAGCATGAGCAACTTTGCACCTGTCCTGATCTGGGAGCAGTACCTGCGGGACTGGAACGGGAGCTTGAGAAAACTTTATCTGATCTCCAGCGGCTGGTGGATAATGATCTGCTCTTTCGCCAACGGATTCTTGATAAATTTGATCTTGATCTGGCAGAAGAGTTGTTCTATTTCGGACGCCCCATTTTTCAAATATTGGCCGGGCTTGGGGTGCAGGCGGTTAATCATCCGGGTGGTGTCAGACTGAAGGTGGCCTAAAGGTTGTTGCTACAAGATGGAGTGGAGGCGATGGTATGCTGGACTACCGTGGCGATTGTTGAACAGGCTTTAAGGACGTGCGGGCACGTTTGAAAAAAATGGCGGCAGGCGAATCTTTTGATTTTATTTGCGCCGGCGATATCGTTGGTAAAATGGACAGGGTGATTCTCTATGCCGGCGGTGAAATTACCGGCATAGAGAAGAGGGCTGGCGGAACAGTCATTGGTGTGTGTAAAAGCGAGCCGAAGGCTGAATCCACCTTGTAAGGATTACCACTGATTCCGGGAGACGATTTCGCCGCGGACCGACAGGGTGATCTGCTCAACAGCTACACTCTGTGCGGATTGCTTCAAGGCTTCCTTGATGATCACATTCATGGAGGCACAGCAGGGAACCTCCATGATCAGAATGGTTATGCTTTTGAGATTGCACTGGTCAATGATTGCGGTGAATTTTTCCACGTAGCTCTGAGCGTCATCAAATTTAGGGCAGCCCATCATAACAACCTTGTCCTGGAGGAATTCCTCCTGGAAGTTGGCGGCAGTTACAGCTGAGCAGTCGGCGGCCACCAGAACATCAGCCCCTTGAAGAAAGGGGGCTGTGGGGGGAATCAGTCTGATCTGTACTGGCCAGTGGCGCAGGGCAGAGGGACCGCCTGCAGCATGTAAGCTTGGTTTGTTTGCTGTCTGGCAGGGACTGGTCGGTGCAAAAGTCTTGAGTTGAGCCGAAGGGCAACCTGAGGGTTTTTCCGGGACAGAATTGGCTTGTTTCTTCTGGTTTGCCAGGAACTCTTCGACGGCATCTTCGTCAAATTCGTCGGCCTCACGTTCGATGATCTGCAAGGCTCCCGTGGGGCATGAACCAAGACAGGCTCCCAGGCCATCACAGAGATTGTCGGCTACCAGTCGGGCCTTCCCGTCAATAATCTGCAGTGAGCCTTCAGCGCAGTCAGGAACACAGAGTCCACAGCCATCACAGAGTTCTTCGTCGATTTTTATGATCTTACGTACATTTTTCATGTTTATATCCCCTTGGTTAGGGGGGCGTTTGTTTTGTGCTGATTATGGGGAGAGAATACCCGAAAACATGTGGCTAATCTTTGACCTGAGTCAAGTGAACTGATTATTTGTGCAGTTTTTCCATTTCTTTTTTGCCACTTTCACTCTGGCAGGTTTGGCCCAGAGCTGTAAGGTCTCCCTCTGAGGCGGCGGCAAGAAGGTGTGCGTCAGCTAATAATTTTTTTGAATGTTGGTTCTCTGTATCTTCTTCCGGGGTATTCAGGAGCAGCAGTTCATGGATCTGTTTACTCAGCTTCTCCTCACATCCCAGATCGGCGAGAATCTCATCGACCCCGTTAATGTCGTGCAGCAGGGCTGCGCCAACCACGGCAGCGGTATTGCCTTCTTCAGTGCGACAGAGGATTTCTGCAAAATCTGCGGCTTTGACCTTGAGTTGATATGCAGCTTCCTGGCCAGGAAGCTGCTTGCGAACAGCAACCGTCAGACGATCACGGAACAGATTGCCCAGCTTATTGGCCAATTCCGGTGGCACGGATCCGAGACATTGCTCAGCGTAGGGACAGTATGAGGCACAACCAAAATCTATCTTTGGGTTCAGGGCCTTGTGACCGCATTTTTTGCAAGTTCGCTGGCTATCGTCCTTAAAAAATTCCAGAATGTTTCCGCAGTGGGGGCAGGGCATCTCAAAGACGTCCTCACCGCTCCAATACCTATTGTCCTGTCCGGGGCATTGCATTATCTACCTCCTGGTTTTCAGGTGTTCAGAACCGCCCGTTTTAGCTCGTCAATGCTGGTCATTTCCATAAATCTGGCTGTGCGCATTTTTCGCGTGGTGTTCTGTTGGTAATAATCCAGACATTTTCGGGCAAGATCAATGACCTCGCTGTCGTTTAATGCTTCGGCCACCACGTCTCCAATACGCGCATTGTTGCCGCCGTTTCCGCCAAAGATCAGGGTCCATCCTTTCTTGGAGGCGATGATGCCAATATCACGGACCCGGGCCTCGGTGCAGCACATTCGGCAACCAGAAACTCCAATCTTGACTTTCCCCGGTAGTGGCTCTGAAAAGCTCATTTTTTCCAGTTCCGCTCCAAGCTTCAGGGCATCACGTACACCAAATTTACACCACTGGCTACCAGGGCAGGCTTGAACATAGGTGACGCCATTGGTGGGCCGCGGCCGAAGCAGAGGGGTAAGCTCAGAAAGCAGCTGCTTTTGTTTGTCCTTGTCCATGCCGAGCAGGGCCAAACGTTGGGCTGAGGTTATCTTGGTCATGGGCACCTCATGGCGATTGATTGTGTCAATGATCTGTTTCAGGGTTTCTGGTTTAAACAGTCCCATGTTCAATCCTGGGATGACTCCGAAATTTTTTTCATTCTGGCTCATGTTTCATTTTTCCGTTGGAGGTGGACGCAAAGGGGCGGGACAAGGTGATCTCCCTGTCCCGCCCCGGGTTTAGTGCTGAACTGCTGTGACTTTTAGCCAAGTATGGTCTTTAAGTCCTCTTCCGGGGTAGCAGCAACAGGTTTAAGGTCAAAATTTTCAACCAGTACATTAAGTACATTCGGGGTGATAAAAGCTGGCAGCGAGGGTCCAAGACGGATGTCTTTGATCCCTAAGCTGAGCAGGGTCAGGAGTATAACAACTGCCTTCTGCTCGTACCAGGAAAGAATCATACTCAAGGGCAGATCGTTGACCCCGCACTCAAAGGCACCGGCCAGAGCGACTGCAATCTGGATGGCTGAATAGGCATCATTACATTGACCCACATCAAGAAGGCGAGGAATGCCGCCGATATCACCCAGCTGCTTGTCAAAGAAACGGAACTTGCCGCAAGCAAGAGTCAGGACCATACAGTCACTGGGGATCTTCTCAACCAGTTCGGTATAGTAGTTCCGTCCTGGCTTGGCACCATCGCATCCGCCCACAAGGAAGAAGTGCCGGATGGCCTTGGATTTGACGGCATCAATAACTTTATCGGCGACTCCCAAAACGGTGTTGCGGGCAAAACCGACCATGACTGAACCCTGATCAGTGGTGTCGGTGAACCCAGGCAGAGCCAGAGCCCGCTCAATGACAGGGGTAAAGTCTTTGTTGTTATCGATATGAGCCACATCCGGCCAGCCCACCAGTCCTGTCGTGAAGACGTTGTCTGTATAGGAGTCTTTTGGTTTTTGAATGCAATTGGTGGTAAAGAGGACAGCTCCCGGAAATACGTCCATTTCTTTTTGCTGGTTCTGCCAGGCAGTACCGTAATGGCCGTAGAAGTGATCGTATTTTTTAAGCTCGGGATAACCGTGGCAGGGAAGCATCTCACCATGGGTGTATATATCAATGCCCTTCCCCTGTGTTTGTTCCAGGAGCATGGCCAAATCCTTCAAATCATGTCCGGTGACCAGGATGGCCTTGTTTGGTCTATGACCCAAAGGAACCGTAGTCGGCACAGGATGGCCGTAGGTACCTGTGTTACCGGCATCAAGGAGCTCCATGGCCCGAAGATTGACTTCACCGCATTTCAGGGTCAGGCCAACCAGATTGTTCAGGTCCATTTCAGTGGTCAGATCACTCATGGTTTGATTAATAAAGGCGTAGACCTCATCATCTTCCTGGCCGAGAATGGCTGCATGGTCAGCATAAGCGGCAAGACCGCGCAGGCCATAAAGGATAACCTGCTTCAGGGAGCGCAGATCTTCATTGCCATCCATGGAAGGGATAAAGTTCAGGGCTGCACCCTGCTCTTCAAGTTCAACAAGGCTTTCTGCCGGGGTGAATGTGGCTGCGGCTGAGGCAAATTCTGTAACACCACCGGCTGCAGCGACTTTGGCCTTCATGGCTTCACGCAACTCCACTGCTTTGTTGGTCAGAACCTGAAAACGGGCCGGGTCAAAGTCCACGTTGGTCAGGCAGGAAAAAATGGCCTCACAGATAAAGCGGTCAACGGCATTGTCAACAACACCAACTTTGCGCCCTTCACTGGCCACCATACACAGTCCCTGTACCGCGTATGTGAGCACATCCTCGATAGACGCGACTGGCTCAGTTTTACCACAGACACCCATGCTGGTGCAGGCGATTCCTTTGACGGTTTGTTCACATTGATTGCAAAACA
The DNA here is from genome assembly GCA_014381505.1 of Candidatus Desulfatifera sulfidica. GTDB lineage: Bacteria > Desulfobacterota > Desulfobulbia > Desulfobulbales > Desulfocapsaceae > Desulfatifera > Desulfatifera sulfidica. The sequence continues at coordinate 19,317 of JACNLK010000036.1, forward strand.
TTTCTCCCTCCCGGTTGAGATTTTTTATTAGATGGATAAATCTATTATATAAGGATGGTTCGTAATAGCAAGGTGAGCGGGGTAATTGTCGCCTGCCATTGTTTGAGAGAATAGCCGCGAACTCTGGATTATTCTTTGACCTGGGTCAAGAAAAAATGTTTTAGAGCAATATTGGCAGGAAAAAATTTGTTAAAGGGTTTGGGAAAGAGATGCTTTGAGTAGAAGACGGTTGCCGCCTCTGTAAGGGCTGAGGTCATAATCGCTGAACTGTTCTTCAACTATAAACCCGATGGATTGAACAAGATTGAGCCATTGGCGATGTGAGAGGGCCGACAGGTGCAGGGTGTGATTCAGGTCCTCATTACCCTTGCCGTCCTGCATGGGCCTGACCCGGTAACGTTCCTCCAGGACTATGAGCTGTTCGCTGGCTGAATATCCCTTCAGGGTCTCCTTGATGATTCGTCCACCTTGGGGATGATCAATAAATTGAAATTGAAATTGTCTCGTGCGGCCAAGTTTGGTTAACGCCTTATCCGCCACATAAAGATGGAGTAAAAGCTTTCCCTTTGGAGAGAGTAGGCGGCTGACCTGACGCAGGCAGTGGCAAATCGTTTCTGGTCGTTGCAGGAGTCCTAGTGTGTTGTAGGCGCAGATGACTGAATCAAATGTCTCATTCAGGCAAAGCCTGCTCATATCCATCTGCAGATAGTGAATAGCCTGGTTCGATTGGGCTTTAGCCCGCTGGAGCATAGGGAAACTGAGATCGATTCCGGTCACCTGCGTGCCGTCCGTGGTCAGGGCCCGGCACAGGCGGCCACTGCCGCAGCCCAATTCCAGCACTTTGCTTGTGGCGGGACAGTGCCGGCGGTAAAAATTGAGATCATCAGAGAACCCAGTCAGTTCCAGGTCATAAAATTCGGCGTAGCGTTCCTCGTTGATGGCTTGAAAAACGAGCTCCGGTTCTCGGTGAAGGTCAAATTGGTCAGGCATATTGAGTGTTCATGGGTGACTGTTCCATAGTGATTGTCAAATGAATACAATAGTCCATTTGTATTGAAAGAAACAGTCGAAATGGTCTGCGCTCGTTCAGGCCATGAAGTATAGGCGGTATCCTTATAACCTTTGCCTGGAATTTTCCATCTGTCTTTGTTTGTCCTTGTGGAAGTGGTATGCTCAAGGGAGAATTATTATGATTGCTCAGTGGCGTGATGCGCGGGAGGGTATGATATGGAATTGGGGATGATCGTGGCCAAGATATTTGGTGGTCTGGCACTGTTCCTTTTTGCCATCGGGCAGTTGAGTCAAACCTTGAAGAGGTTGGCCGGGACCCGTCTCAAACAACTGTTGCAGCGTGTGGTTGGCGGGCCATGGCGCGGTGTTACAACCGGTGCGGTGGTTACCTTTCTGGTACAGAGTTCCAGTGTCACCGTACTTCTGCTCCTGGGCATGGTTAACGCCGGGATTATAAACCTGCGACAGGCCGTGTACGTGATTCTGGGTTCTGAGGTGGGTACCACCATCACTGCCCAGGTGGTGGCTTTTAAGGTGGCCACCCTTTTTTATCCCCTGTTGATTTTTGGCTTTATCTTCAAGGTCGTTGTACGGCGTGAAAAATTGAAAGATGGCGGGGAGTTTATCTTCAGTCTTGGGTTGATCTTCCTGGCCATGAAAATCATGAGTGACGGAGCAAGGCCACTGCGTGATTATCCGGTGGTGATCGAGCTGATTTCCTCGTTTGGAGTTTATCCTTTGCTGGGGATTGCCATTGGCGCCGTCTTGACGGCAATTACCAGTTCCAGTTCCGCTACCACAAGTCTGATTATCGCCATGGGGATGGAAGGGGTGATTGGTCTTGGGCCGGGGATTGCTTTGATGATCGGTGCCAATATCGGCACCTGTGTCCTTGAGTTGATCGCCTCGGTTGGAACCTCTGTCTCGGCGCGACGCACTGGTCTGGCCCAGTTCGTGATCAATTTGTGCGGGGCGTTGCTGTTCTTTCCTTTTCTTGATCTCTTTGCCCAGCTGGTAACCCGGACAGCGGCAGATCTTCCACGGCAGTTGGCCAATGGCCATGCCATCTTCAATATTACGGTTAGCCTGTTGTTTATGCCCTTGGTTGGACCTTTTATCACCCTGCTCAAGCGATTGGTTCCCGGTGATGAAGAAGGGGGGGGGGCCTATGGAATTCTTGATGAAAAATTTCTGGAGATTCCGGTTGTTGCCTTGTATGAGGCCGAGGCCGAGGTTCATCGTATGGCTGGGCTGGTTGGAGAAATGCTTCTGGAGGCGCGGCAGGCCTTTTTTCTGCACAGTCATGAGGCCCAGCAGCGAGTCGTTCAGAACGAATTACAGGTGGAGGAAATTCATGAACAGTTGACGGTCTATTTGGGACGAATCAGCAATGTTATGCTCAGTGAGGTCCAGATTAAACGTAAAAGGGCCTTGTTTCATGTGATTGGCGACATAAAACGCGTGGCAGATATTGCCCGTAATCTGGCCGGTTACGGGTTGGAAAAAGATGCCCGTTTCTCAGAGACGGCCTTGCGTGAGTTGGAGCAGCTCTTTGAGCGAAGTGGTCATATATTTGAGATGTCCATTCAGTCTCTGAGGCGACGGAAAAAATCCATAGCAATGGACATAAATCATATGGAAGAGAACATGGGCGAGCTTGAGCTTGCCTATAGACAAGGTTTTGTTCAGAGCCAGAAAAAGGATTATCTGGTGGAGTTGCC
>JACNLK010000060.1 GCA_014381505.1 Candidatus Desulfatifera sulfidica
CTGGCATGCAAGCTCAGGGGAATGGAGCGGGCGTAATGGGAACCAAGGAAGGCACTGAGGATCAATACACCTTTAGAATGGCGCGGACCGCCGAGTTCAACCTCGCGTTCGATATCGATGATTTCTCCATCTCCGGGGCGGGTCGTGGCGGTGATCTGGGTCGGACAGCCAAACATATCATTACCCAGATTAATAAATGACAGGCCGTTAATTTGACCAATTCGCGCACCGCTGGTTTCGATGCGGTGGGTTCCCTGGTCGATGGTCTCGGCGATCCGGGCGCGGACCCTGCCTGAACGTCGACGGGTTGCGGTCAAGGCCTCGTCGATTTCTGTGGACTTGATTTCGGACTGTCCTTTTTTTCGGGTCAGGTAATCGGCTTCCTGGATCAGGTCGGCCAGACCGCGGATGTGGAGGGAGAGTTTTTCGCAGTCCCCTGCCCTGCGTCCAGCCTCGTCAACAACCCGGGCCACGGCTGTGCGATGCAGCGGGAGCAGTTCCTGATCCCGGGCAATGGTTCCGATGAGAGCACCAAAGAGTTGCAGGCTGTCCTTGTCGCGATTCATATCCTCTTCAAAATCAACCTGAACCTTGAAGAGCGAAGGAAACTCCGGGTCATAGTGATTGAGCATGTAATAAATCCAAGGGTCACCAACCAGGATAATTTTGACATTCAGGGGGATTGGGGCTGGTTCCAGAGTAACTGTGCTCATCAGGCCCAGGAGACGCTCGACAGGTTCGATGCGGATCTGGCCGGAACGTAAGGTTCGTTTGAGTCCTTCGTAGGCAAAGGGCTGCATGAGAAGGCGTGCGGCGTCGATGATCAGGTAACCGCCATTGGCTCGATGCAGGGCGCCGGGTTTGATCAGGGTGAAGTGGGTACTGAGCACACCCATGGCGGCCCGGTGCTCGATGCGGCCGTGCAGGTTCGGGTAGCTGGGCAGGTCTTCATAGATTGCAGGTTCTCCATGGTTCTCATTGGAAATCAATGTGTTGACTTTGTACTCGTCAAAAGATGGCGCTTGCGCAACCAGCTGGATAATTGGGGACTCTTCTTTCTTTCGCTGGCCGAGAAAGTTGTTTATACTGCCAATGATGTGATTTTCCACGGCCTCCAAATACTGGAGGACAGGTTCGTTGTCTTGGTATTTATGCTTCAGGGTCTTGATCAAAGGGTGTATCGCGTCCCGTCCTGTATTCTGCTTTAACTTCTGCTTGTCTTCTTCCGCTTTACCCTTGATGAGACTGATCTGATGAATGGCCTGGTGGAGTTCTTCCTGGTATTTTTCGATCAGTTTCTCAAAACGTTTACGGGTTGGTTCTTCAAGTTTTAGAAATTGATCAAGATTAAGTGGGTTTCCCTCTTTGTCCATGGCTGTGAACAAGATGCCATCTTCTGTCTTGATTACAGCTATGTGTTCCTCTTTGGCCCTGTTTTCTACTTCGTTGTAGAGTCTTTCAATGTTTTGTTGCAGGGTGCTGTTGATCCTGTTTTTCCGGGAAAGGTAGTTGTCGCTGTTAAATACATCGGGGATTGTGGTCTTGAGGGTGGTGATTAACTCCTGCATCTCATGTTGGAAGATCATGCCCATGCTGGGTGGGAATTCAAGGGCCAGTGGACTGTGAGGTTGTTTGAACTGCTCCACATAACACCAGTCATTCGGGGTGTTTTCCTCTTTGGTTTTACTTGCAATGAACGATTGAATGATACTGTGTCGCCCGCTTCCTTCCGGTCCGATGACGAAGAGGTTGAAGCCTGGTCGACGGATACCGATCCCGAAATCCATTGCCTCCAGGGCCCGTTCTTGCCCGATTATATCGGATATTTTTTCAATCTCAGATGTGTTTTTAAAGCTGAAGTCGTCTGGATTGCATCGACGGCAGGCTTCTGACGCCAGAATGTGATGAATAGTCATGCCTGAGGTTCCCCGTGAGTTGGCTGGCTAAGGTGGGTGACTCGCCAACCCTTGTCGCTGTGGGTCTTGTAAAAGCGCGTGTCATGAAGGAATTCATTATTTTGTTCTGGAAAGTCAAGAAGGTAGTGGAGTCCCCTGGATTCTTTTCGAGCCAGAGCAGCCTGGATAATGAGATGGGAAATGAGGGCTATGTTGCGTAGTTCCAGCATGTTGGGACTGACAAGATAATCCCAGTAATGTTGTTCAATCTCGCGGCAGATCTCCCGCATTCTGACCTGGGCTAGTTCGAGGCGCTGTACTTTACGGACGATTCCAACGTAGTTCCACATGATCCGTCGAATTTGATCCCAGTTGTGATTGATGAGGATTTCTTCGTCCAGATTCTCAGCCTCACCTGCCTTCCAGGGCTCTACTGCAGGGAGGGTTTTGCCGGCAAAATCAGACCACACCCGATGACAGTAATCGGCAGCTGTCTTGGCATACACGATGCCCTCCAGCAAGGAATTGCTTGCCAAGCGATTGCCGCCATGCAGTCCGGTGCACGCTGTTTCGCCCAGTGCCAACAGGTTTGTGATGGATGTACATCCCTGAAGGTCGGTTTCAACACCACCACACATATAATGAGCTGCAGGCACAACAGGGATGGGCTCTTGGCTGATGTCAATTCCCAGCTCCAGGCATCGGGTGAAGATTGTCGGGAATCTTTTTTGGAGAAATTCTCTACTCTTGTGGGTGATATCCAGAAAGACGCAGTCGGCACCACTGCTCTTGAGCTCCTGGTCAATTGCCCGGGCCACGGTGTCACGGGTCGCCAGGTCCAGGCGAGGATCGTATTTGGCCATAAACGCAACGCCGTTGTGATCCTTGAGGATACCGCCCTCTCCTCTAACTGCCTCAGATATAAGGAAATTTTTAGCCTTGTGATGGTAGAGGCAGGTTGGGTGAAACTGAACGAATTCCAGGTTGGCGAGAACGGCCCCGGCGCGAAAGGCCATTGCCAGACCGTCACCGGTGGCGATGTCCGGATTTGTGGTATAGAGATAGACCTTCCCTGTCCCTCCAGTACAGAGGGTGGTTAGATGTGCACGGTAGACCAGGACTTGTTTTCTTTTTTCGTCAAGGACGTATGCTCCGCTGCAGGATCGTTTGCCGTTCTCGTCTGTCACCATGAGCAGGTCGATGGCACTGTGGTTTTCCTGCAGGGTGACATTGGGGTGCGATTTGATTTGATTGAGCAGGGCCTGCTCAATCTCATGGCCGGTCAGATCGTAGGCGTGGGCGACCCTTCGGTGACTGTGCCCCCCTTCCCTGCCCAGATCAAGTCCTGATGATGAATCCTGGTCATTTTCCACAAAATGAACTCCCAGTGCCATGAGTTCCCGAACCCGATCCGGTCCTTCATCAACGACCATCTTGACGACATCGTGATGGCAAAGTCCTGCTCCGGCTTTTATGGTGTCCAGTTCGTGGGACTCTTTGGAGTCGTCGGCGCTGAGGACTGCTGCGATGCCCCCTTGGGCAAGATTTGTGGCGGTGTCTGCTTTTTTCTTCTTGGTGATCAGGGTGACTGTGCCAAGATCGGCAACTCGCAGGGCAAATGAAAGTCCCGCAATACCGGTGCCGATGATTAGAAAGTCGCTGTCCATTATGGCCGCTGTTGTAGATGTTTCACGTGAAACAGGGAGAGAGGTTGTGCGTCCCTGACAATGATAGAGTATGGAGGTATTGTATCGACACGACTGGAAAAAAGCAAGTAATGGACGGGGCAGTAACGGGGGGCTTGAGGAGTGATCCAATCCTGGATTTGTTTATGGAGGTAAGTTTTGTTTTTGGTACGTGAGCTGTGGATCTTGCTCTCATCCGCAGGGCAGGAGGTTTGAGATGTGTTTTTTTGAGGTGTTTTTTTGTTTTTAATGTCTTGTTGCGGCTTGATTGCCGGAAAAGGGTTTGTTTTTGGTTGTTTGAATGTGCATTATGGGATACAAACAGACGCATAAAGTTTGGTCTTTTTTTGGAGCGTGACGCATGAATGAGTCAAAATCAGCAAAAATTGTGGCGGTTGCGCACCACAAAAACGGGGGGGGGGAAAAAACCCCCCCCGGTGGTCTTGCTGCGGGCCCGGCAAAAAAAAAAAAAAAAAAACTTCTTGTGGGACTTGGTCCCCCCGGGGCCGGGGCTCG
>JACNLK010000101.1 GCA_014381505.1 Candidatus Desulfatifera sulfidica
GGGCAGCAGATCACCATGGTTGGCGCTCTGAAAAATCCCGGCACCTTCGAGATCAAGAGTCGAAAGACAATCCTCGATCTTGTGGCCATGTCCGGCGGTTTGGCTGCTGATGCTGGTAATGTCGCTCTGGTGACCCGAAATATGAACGAAGGTAAGGGGAGCCGTGTTTTTCGCTGTGATATTCACAGCTTGATCAGAAAGGGCGATGTAGATATGAACATGCCGGTACGTGGTGGCGATGTCATATTTATCCCTAAGGCAGGGACCGTCCTAGTTGATGGCGCGGTCAGAGACCCAAAGGTCGTCAATCTTGAGGGGAAAATGGGTATCGAGGAGGCGCTTTCTGCAGCAGGTGGACTCGCCAAGTATGCCGATCTTGAGGATATTAAGTTGTTGCGCACCATGGCCTCGGGCGAGCGGGCCATAGTCCAACTGACAATGGCCGATATTCAGACCGCCAATGGGCCGGAATTTATTCTCCAGGAAAATGACATGATCTATGTCGAGGCGAGCGGCTCACGGATGTTGGTGACTGGCTCTGGTGCAAGTCTAGGCTTTATGGGTACCGGATTCAGCTACTCATCTCCGGAGAAATAGGATACTCATCTCTTGTCTGCGTATCTTGACAAGGGTGTTCGTGCGGTCATTCTCTGGACCCTGGCCACTGTTCCTCTGCTTTTTGGGGCTAGGCACCCTCTGGTCCACGGGACCTACGCGGCCTTCCTGCTGCTTGTCTGTGGATCTTGGCTCGTCTTTCGTTATCGCCATGTGAGTCTGCGTGCATCTACCTTCTGGTTGCCGCTGGCCCTCATTGGCTTGGTCGCCTGTACGGCCCTTGTCCTGCCGGAACCAGTTCTAACTCTGATCACCCCGATACGGGCGACCTCACTTGCGGCGGTTCGCGACCTGGCCGGAGTGGGCCCGGTGACCTCAATCAGTTATTACGCACCGCGCTCCTTTTTTTACGCCCTGTACGGTCTGGGCGTACTCCTCTACTTTCACGCTACAGTTCATGCCCTGATTTCTAGAAGATTCCTGCATCATTTCCTGTGGCTGGTCACTGTGGTTGGGCTGTTTGAGGCGGTGTACGGCCTGGTTCAGGTCCTTGATCCATCAATCGGCCCCCTGTGGCTGGCTGAGGATATTGCCCCGGGCAGCGCCAAGGGCACGATTATCTATCGTAATCAGTATGCTCTGTTTCTCAATCTCTGCTGGCCTCTGGCCGTCGCTCTGGGTCTGTCTCTATATGACCCGGAAGAGTACCGGAACAGTCGGAATCAGCAAGGGCGCATGGCTCCCGCCCTTGCCGCTTTGCTCTCGCTCGCCTTTCATAAGGGGGCAGTGCCATTCTGGAGTGCGGCCTTTATGATTCTGGCCGTACTTTTTTCCCAGTCTCGGGGTGGCATTGTTACCCTCTCTCTGGTCATCCTGCTCTATACCTGGCTCCTGCCGTTGCGTAAACGGATCAAATGCACCTTTTTCGTTCTCCTGGCCGTCTTTCTTCTAGGGTATGGCTCTATCCTTGGCTATACTGATATTCTGAGTCGGTTCGAGCAGTTTGCCAATGGGGCCCAGGGCCGGTTTGAACTCTGGCTGGCCAGCCTGTCCATGTTCCGTGATCATTTGCTGACCGGTATCGGTATGGGCGGATATGAGTACATTTCAACGGTCTATCTCGAAGGTGTGCCCGATTCAGTCTGGTTTGACCGGGCCCACAATGAATATCTCGAACTTCTCATCGAACTGGGCCTGCCGCTCATGGGTGTGGTCTTGTTCTGGATGGGCCGCAGCCTGATTCGGCAATGGCGATTGATGGCACTGATCAGACGGGATAAAAAAAGCATCCTCAATATGGAACCCCTTGATCTTGCGGCAATCGGCGCCTTCTCCGCTCTCTGTGCCTTTTTTCTCCACCCGTTTGTGGATTTTGTCTGGCGCCTGCCGGCCAATATTGTCTATGGGGTGACCTTGCTGGCCATCCTCCAAGCCACGCAAAAAGGATACCCGGTTCCATGGCGGACAAAACGCTCCCACAGATGATTGACCTGCACAGCCACCTTCTGCCAGGAATTGATGACGGTCCCCGGAACTGGGATGAATCCCTGGCCATGGCCGCCGATTATGCCGCCTGCGGTTTTACGACAGTGGTGGCCACGCCCCATTATATTCGGGGGTCTGGCTGGTGCACCTCACCCGCCAGGATCAAGGAAATGGTGGCTGAACTGAACCGGCGTCTGGAAGAGGCCGGAATGACGCTCCAGGTCCTTTCAGGGATGGAGATTGCCATTGATCCCAGATTCTGGATCTTTTTTGATCACAATCAGGTCTTGCCCCTGGCCGGCAGCGGTGTTTGTCTGGTGGAGTTTCCCTTTCAAAACGCCACCATTGGTCTGGTGCATAAATTCCTTGCCGGGATGAAAAAGTATGATAGCATAGAGTGGATTATTGCTCATCCGGAACGCTGTCCGCTCTTTCAGGAACATCCCGACGTTCTGGGGCAGTTGAGCCGGGCCGGTTGCCTGGCTCAACTGAACTGCGGCAGTATCCTGGGCCTCAATGGCCCCACGGCCCGACAAACGGCCCTGGACCTGCTGGAGCTGGGCAGTATCCATGTCATTGCCAGCGACAGCCACGGTCGGGGTCCACGAGGTGTCCCAGGCCCTGAGCAATGGAAGCGTTTGTCGAAGATGCTGGGTCCTGACACAGTTGCCATTGCTCTTTCTGAAAACCCCCAGGCCCTGCTGGACAGCCAGACCACCCCCCCGCTCGAGGTGGAACCCTGGCGTCTTGCGGCTATCAGGGAAGACACGATGCATCATGACCAAGGTTATCCAACTGGACAGTCTCCAAAACAGTCCGTATTGGCCCGACTGGTCAGGAAAATTTTACAATAGATACAGTCATTTTTCAGCCCACATTTTTTTGATCAAAAGGCCCTATTGATATGCGAGACCAGAATCAAGCCATTGTCCGCCAGGAAGGAAACACGAATCTTCCCTCAACTGAGTATTATGAAACCGCCCCACAGATAGAGGACGAGATCCACCTCAAGGATTATCTGGAGGTCCTGATCCGCAGAAAACTGGTGGTACTCATCACCCTGATCCTGGTCTTCAGCGGAGTGGCCTTTTACACGTTTACCTTGACCCCGCTCTTTTTATCCAAAGGCACCATCAAGGCCTCGCCACAGGGCCTGCGGGTGACCAACTTTGATGATATCAGCGGCGGAATGATGCGTTCGCAGGAGTTTATTGAGACGCAGGTCAAGATGATTACCAGCGAGCGGGTGATCCGTAAGGTGATTGAAGGGGAAAACCTGGCCCAACATCCTTTTTTCAATCCCGACGCGGCCCAGAGCGGCCAGGCAGCCCGGGGGGCTCAGCCCTCTGGTCTGCGGGCCTTCGTTGTTTCTCTCAAGAACATGATTCGTCCGACTTCCAGCCCCAGCCAGGCATCCATGAACGAAATCAATCCGGCGCTGCTCAACATTGTCAAAACCGAGGAGTTGATCAATCGGGCAAAGAGCCCCCTTCAAGTCAACTCGGTCAGGAATACCCAGCTGATTGAGGTCTCCTACGAGAGTTCTGATTCTCGTTTTGCCGCGTTCATGGTGAACGCGGTCATGAAATATTTTATGGCCAGCCTGGTCGAGAATAAACTCGCCTCCCAGAAGAGTGCCGATCTTTTTCTGGATAAACAGATTGACGAGTTGCGAATCAAGCTGGAGCAGTCTGAAAAAACCCTGAATGAATTCGCCCGGATGACCGGTATTATCTCTCTGGATACACGACTCAATCTGGTCATGAGCCAGTTGGAAGCGACCAACGCGGCCTATAGTGATGCCGTCACAAACCGCATCCAGATCGAATCGTTGTATCGCCAGACCCTGAAGGAAGGGGGAGGGAATCTGCCGCAGATCCTCGCAGACAGCATGCTTCAGGAGTTGAAAGGGGAGTACGCCAAGCTGACGTCCGAGTATCAGGACCAGTCTGTTATCTTCAAGGACGGCTATCCGCAGATGCAGAAGCTCAAGGCCAAGATGGAGGACCTGGGGCAGCGGATCGAGCATGAGGAGAAGCGGGTCATCC
>JACNLK010000020.1 GCA_014381505.1 Candidatus Desulfatifera sulfidica
GGAAATAATATCAAAACAGTTGCCGTTTTACAAAATACTATTATTCAAGGTTCCCATATGTATCTGGTGGATGATAAGACTGAGGTTTCAGGCGGCCATCTGCTTGGTCGTTGGCATCGTATTTTCTCGAAAACGTCTGAAATGACCTTTCAGGCCTATTACGACCGAACGAGCCGTACCGAAGCCTATCTGGCCCAGGAACTTGAGGTCTTTGATCTGGACTTCCAGCATCGATGGCGGGGAATCCAGAAGCATGACATTATCTGGGGGGCGCGATACCGCTACAGCAAGGATGATTTTGTACCATCCTATGTTGTTACCTTTGACCAGGAAAGTCGTAATGATGAGCTGTACAGTTTCTTTGTTCAGGATGAAATAACCCTGGTCGATGATCGGTTGTGGCTGACCCTTGGGTCAAAATTTGAACATAATGACTATACCGGCACAGAAATTCAGCCCAGCGGCCGACTGCTCTGGATTCCAAAACATAACCATCGGTTGTGGACGTCTATCTCGCGTGCCGTCCGGACACCTTCAAGGCTTGAATCGGATGGGTTGCTCGTAACGGCTGTCATGCCTCCATCAGCGGAAAGCTTGTTGCCCGTTGAAGTTTTGTTTGCCTCAGATCAGACCTTTGATTCGGAAAACCTGACGGCTTATGAGGTAGGCTACCGGTTTATCACAGACCGTAATCTCTCCATCGACCTGACTGCTTTTTATAATGACTATGATGAGTTGCGTAGCGTAAGCGAACCGACAATAATACCGCAGCTTCTACCACCGACTCCCCACGTGGAATCCTTATATTATTTTGTCAATGACAGCCAGGCCCGTTCTTATGGGTTGGAGTTGGCTCTGGCCTATCAGGTGACCGATTGGCTACAGGTTGACCTGGGCTACAGTTATATCAACAGTGATGCGGATTTTCTGGCCGAAGAACCAACCCATCAGGTTTCTCTACGCTCGGCCTTCAAGATTCGTGATGATCTTGACCTGGATGTCTGGCTTCGTTATGTCGATAAAACACGCAGTCTGTTTACCACGAATGAAGACGGGTATTATGAAATCGATGAGTATTTGGCCTGTGATATTCGCCTGGCCTGGCGTCCGACTGAAAAACTGGAGTTATCTCTGGTTGGACAGAACCTTCTGGATGGCGGGCATCTGGAATTTGTTCAGGAAAAATTCACTTTTCCCACGGAATTACCGCGTGGGGTGTATGGCAAAGTATCCTATAAATTCTAATCAGGACAGGTCATAAAGAATGAATAAATTAATTCATATCTTCTGTCTGATTGTCTTCGGACTGGGTGCGATTTTCTGGACAGGGGGAAAAGCCCAGGCCGAGGCCAGACAGGAATATTTTGTCAAGGCAGCATTTGTTTATAACTTTATTAAGTTTACGGAATGGAAGGGCAATTCTGCCACCGTGGATGATGGAATCTTCGATCTGTTTGTGGTGGGTGAACAGGCGATAGAAGATGCTTTCTTGAGCCTTGATGGCAAGAAAGTCGGAGCGCACGTTATCCGGGTTCATTTTAAGCGAACCACAGACAGTTTTGAAGACAGTGACGTTGTCTTTGTCAGCCGGACGATTATGCGATCCGGGCTGCTTCGGGTTTTGACGGCAGTCAAGGGCCGTCCGATCTTAACGGTCGGTGAAATGTCTGATTTCACCCGTCTGGGAGGGGTGATTAATCTGGTTTCGTCCGACAAGGGAGGTGTTCACTTTGAGGTCAATCGTGATGCAGCCAGTCGGCAACAGGTCGTGATCAGTTCTCATATTCTGCGCCTGGCAACGCTGGTGGAAGATTAAAATTAACGGTGCCATCTGGAATGAAGAGTTTTTCCATTAAAACCAAGTTTTTTCTTCTCCTGAACTTGACGGTTATTTTTGCTCTGGGGCTGGTTTTGACCGCCCTGCTTGTCTACGAGAAAAAAACTGCCATTAATAATCTTACGGCGGAGTTGTCGTCCATGGCCGAGGTCGTGGCCTTAAACAGTGGGCCGGCCATGGCGTTTAATGATGAGACGGCAGCACGGGAAAATCTTTCGTCACTCAAGGCAAGGCCTCAGATTGCTGCGGCCATTCTTTATGACCAGAATGGCAATTATTACAGCGACTACCAGCAGCCGGACCTGCAGATTGATTCATTTATTGACGATCTGCAGAAGATATATCCCGATACCGAAACAGTTTTTACTGACGCGGTGAACAAGCAGGAAGTCGCGTTCGAATCAAATGGTTATTTTCATGTCCTGCTGCCTGTGTTGTCCAGGGATACTGTGGTGGGAACCGTTCATCTCGTCGATGATATGAGTCAGGTACGGGAGAGACAGCAGGCCTATTCCCGTCTGATTGCCATTATCGTATTAAGCACGCTGATTATTGTCCTGTATCTCTCGGGAAAACTTCAACGTTATTTTACAGGGCCGATCGTTGATCTGATTGAATCCATGGGGCAGGTCACTCGAGAGGAGGATTACTCCATCCGGGTTCAGACAAAGAGCAATGACGAGTTTGGGGTATTGAATGATCATTTCAATAAGATGATCATTGGAATACAGCAGAGAGATCAGGAATTGCAGCAGTACACCTCCGGTCTGGCCCAAATGGTTGAATCAAGAACTCTTGAATTGACCCGGGCCAAAGATGAGGCGGAACAGGCCAATCGGATTAAATCAGAATTTATGGCCAATATGAGTCATGAAATTCGAACACCCATGAATGGTGTCCTGGGAATGACCGATCTCCTGTTGGATACCGAGCTGACGGAAGAGCAGCAGCGAGTCTGCAGAACTATTCAGGATTCCGGGGAATCACTTTTGAGGATCATTAATGATATTCTCGATTTTTCCAAGATGGAAGCCGGTAAATTTTCTCTGGAAACAGTTGCTTTTGATCTGTATCTGCTGATTGAGGATACCTGTCAAATGTTGGCCGCTCGGGCCCATGCCAAGGGCTTGGAGCTGGCGGTTCATATTAAGCCCGGGTGTGCCCAGTTTCTGCAGGGAGACCCTACACGGCTCCGCCAGGTTCTGGCCAACCTCATTGGAAACGCAATTAAATTTACCGGTCAGGGTGAGATCGTTGTCCGGGCTTCGACACATCAGGCAAGCTCAGGGAAGGTCAGTCTTCACATGTCTGTTCAGGATACCGGGATCGGTATTCGACCGGATGATCTGGAGCGCTTGTTCATGCCTTTTACTCAGGCCGATAGCTCAACGACCAGACTATATGGCGGGACGGGGCTGGGCCTGGTGATCTGCAAGGAACTGGTGTCTCTGATGGGCGGTCAACTGTCCTGTGAGAGTACCCTGGGTGAGGGGGCAAATTTCTTTTTTGATGTTGAAATCGGTGTTGATCCCGATGGAGCAACGGCCGTCCAGTCCTTACCGGCTGTTGAAGCATTGCAGGGCAGGCGGGTTCTGATTGTTGACGACAATGGGACCAACCGGGAAATTCTTCAACACCAGGTTGGAATCCTGGGGATGATCTCCGAGGCGGCGAATAATGGAGTGGATGCTTTGGCAACTCTGGGCGCTGTCCAGGAGGGTAAAAACAGGTTTGACGTGGTGATCGTTGATTTTAAGATGCCGCAGATGGATGGGATGGAGTTTGTGCGAAAGGTCAGAGAAGATCGATCCTTGAAGGGGATGGGTCTGGTCATGCTGACTTCTGTTGGATTCCAGTGTGATTCCAACCTGATAGATGAGCTACGTGGTGTTTTTTGTCTGACCAAGCCGCCGAGGCGGTCGGATCTGATCAATGCCCTGCAGAAGGCGATAAGCATTGATCGGCTTGACAGAACCGTTCTGTCTGATAACCGGCGCTCCGCGCCGGTTCAGGTTCAGGGAGAGAGGCCCCACCTGGGACTTTCTGTTCTGGTTGTTGAGGATAATGCCACAAATCAGAAGGTCGCTTCAGGGGTACTCCGCATGTATGGCTGCGAGGTCGCTCTGGCCGGAAATGGCCGGGAGGGTATCCAGGCGTTTTCGGAAGGCCAGTACGATATGATCCTGATGGATTGTCAGATGCCGGTAATGGATGGTTATCAGGC
>JACNLK010000003.1 GCA_014381505.1 Candidatus Desulfatifera sulfidica
GATGTCACCTCATCCAGGAAGCTTTTGTGCACATCAATATGGTGATTCAAGTGGAAGGGGTCCACCTTGAGCTTTAACATTAGGGTATCTTGAATAATCAGAAAGTATAATGAGAGGTTGGCTCTTGTAAAGATATCTGTAACGTCTGGGCTTATTGCAGACCGCGTTCGAAGTTGAAGGTTGATGTGTTCTCCAGGATATGGTCCCTTGCTGCCGCCTGGAGGATTTCCCGGCCACGTTTGGACACGACCCCGACATGGGAGAGATCCATGACCTGATTGGTAAGCCCTTTGCTCTGGAGATCGTGCAGGTGACCGATCAGAGAGTAGTCTTCGCCTGTCCTGGCCACGGTCAGGCCGCTGCTGAAATCGAGGCGAATGGAGCCGCTGCTTTCACTCTCCAGGATATTGCCACTGCGCTGACTGCGCATGGGGATGCGTGAGGTGATCAGATGCACAGGGCTGTAGACGGTGAGCGCCCCGTTCAGACCGGTCTTGCGGGCCAGGAGACTTGCGATGTTGGTCTCATCATCCTCAAGAGAGAAGGAGTACTCTTTAATTCCAAGCTCCTTGAGGGCGAGAATGGCCTGGCTGTTGAGGGTGTAGAGCCAAGACCCGGCCAGTAGCTCCGGGCTGTGCGGGTGATTGTTGTGTTGTCGGTTGAAGAGGTTGAAGTGCCCAAGGTTGTTGATCCGGAACCTGGTGTAGCCCTGTTTGAGCAATTGTTTGATGATCTTCTGGTACTCATCCCATTCGCCGGGGAAGATCAGCGGCGGGATGTCCCAGACCAGGCGTTCTCGTTGCTGGCTCAGGCGTCGTTCCTGTTTGGTGGTCGCCTGGAGAAGTTCCGGGGTCAGCGGCAGAATTAATTGTTTGATGCCGGGATCATCGATCAGGTTCAAATCCTGGCCGTGGCCGATGATGACACTTAAACCTGCTGGTGGAATTGCATTCTGGTCAGGCTGTTGGCGCGGCAGGAGCGAGGCTGTCGCCTTGTCCAGCTGGAGTTGTCTTTGCTCCTGTAGGGCCTGGACGATTAAGTCTGCCAGCTGTTGGTAAAAATCTCGCCGAATCGCGTTGAGTTGACTGGGTTTAATCACAACTGATGGTAATTTGCCAACCGTCAGCTTGCCCAGGCTTAAACCGGGGTGTCCGGTCTTGGTAAAGATCTGCCGTAGAGTCTTACCGGTGAGCGGCGAATGATCGGCGGACAGCAGTTCGACGGGGTAATCCTTCTTGAAGGTGATGCCAACTGCCGAGCCGGTGATCTCCAGGCTGGTGCTGCAGTGAATGGAGAGTTCCACCACGCTGGTCGCTGGTTGAGCCGCGGCAAGGCGTCGGCGGCATGCCTCTTCGCTCAGAGTAAATAACCTGCCCCCGGCAACCTTGTAAATCAGGTCGTCTAGCTCGAATAACCCTTTGAACGGAGTGGGGATGCGGACGGTTGCACCCGGCTCGGCCCGTTTGCTCGGTTTTCGATTTCGGAACAATTCTTTGACTGTAAATGAGGTTCCTGCCAGATCGTTCTGTGGCTGAATACGTAACTTGTCGCCCACATGGAGTCGTTCACTGGTGGTGAAGGTGATGGTGCTCCCCTGAACCTGCTCCACCTTTCCCATTTCCTGGCCAATGCCGCCTTTTCTCTGGGGCTGGGCTATACCTGCCGGGACATTGCCCCGGAGAAAGCCGCTGGTTTCCGGACGACCAAATGATTGGCTGAGTCGTTCCCGGGCCTCGCTTGTGGCCTGTTTGCGATCCCGAGGCGGCGCGTCAATGACCTTGCGGTAGGCCGAAACAACTGCGGCCACATATTCGGCGTTTTTCATCCTCCCTTCAATCTTGAAGCTCATGACCCCGGCTTCGGCCAGTTCCGGAATCAGGTCGATGGCCGAGAGATCGCTGGTGGAAAAATAAAATCCCGGCTTTTTACGGCTCAGGTAGCGGCGGCGGCAGGGTTGGGCGCAGCGGCCACGATTGCCGCTTCTGCCATCGAGAAATGAAGAAAACAGGCAAAGGCCGGACATCGAGTAGCACAGGGCACCGTGGATGAAATGTTCCAGTTCGATGGTGCTTGAACAACGGATGTCCGAGATTTCGGCGATTGACAATTCCCGGGCCAGAACAGCACGGGTAAAGCCTATTTCCTCGAGCATCCGGGCCCCTGCCGCGTTGTGGATGACCATCTGGGTTGAGGCGTGTAAAGGCAGTTCCGGGAAGTGATCACGGGCCAGGCGCCAGACCCCGAAGTCCTGGATAATGATGCCATCGATGCGGCAGGCGGCAAGACCGGCCAGAACTTCCAGTAATTGCGGGAGCTCCGCCTCTTTGATCAGCGTGTTGAGGGTGACATAAAGTCGGCGCCCGTTCTGATGCGCATATGCGGTAAGCCGCTCCATCTCTTGCAGGGTGAAATTACGGGCCTTGGCCCGAGCAGAGAAGACATCAAGCCCGCAGTATACAGCGTCTGCGCCATGTTCCATGGCTGCAAAAAATGCTTCGACAGAACCTGCCGGAGCCAGAAGTTCAAGGTGCTGGGGAGTGTGTGCGGGCATGGGAGTTGGTGGTGGGGCGGGTGAGTTATTGCTGAACAGCGCAGCCTGTGATTGTCTTGAAATTCTCAGTTTAGTCGACCGCTCCCAAGGCGTCGATGTTTTTCTCCCGTCAGCTTGCCAATTTGTCTCACGTTGTAGTAGAAACAAATTGGCAAGTGACAGGGAGTTTGATACATCTATACCTGTGGCTAACGATTGGTCTCTCTCAAAATGTTTGAGTAATTTTAAGAGGCCGAAGAGGGTGAAGTGAATGTGGTCAAAATTATTTGTGCGATTGTGCTTCCCCCGTTGGGGTATTTGTGCAAGTTGGAGTAGAGAAGTATTTCTGGCTCAAGATCTTGTTGACTTTGCCCGGTTATCTTCCTGGTATTGTTCACTCTGTGTGGATTGTAGCCAAGGGGAAATGAGCAATAGCGGAAGGCGATGTGAAGAGTGGCGCATTGTTTGCGTGTTTGCTGGATGAATCAGAATATGGAGATATGTTTTTGGAAATAATCGTTATTGCATCAGCTGCCTTGTTAGCCTCAGGTCTGACCCTGTTTTCGGGCTTCGGGTTAGGGACCTTGTTGTTGCCTGTGGTCGCCATCTTTTTTCCGGTTGAGGTGGCGGTTGGCGTGACCGCTTTGGTGCATCTGGCTAACAACCTCTTCAAACTGGCCCTGTTGGGCGGCAAGGCCGACCGGGGCGTGGTCGTTTCCTTTGGTCTCCCTGCAATCCTGGCCGCGCTGCTCGGCGCCGTACTGCTGGGTTGGCTGTCCGGCCTGCCGGAGCTGGCCGGTTACACCCTGGGCACTCGGGACTACGCGGTTATGCCTATCAAACTGGTGGTGGGGCTGTTGATCCTGGCCTTTGTGGTGTTGGAGCTCACGCCGATTCTTTCCGGGGTAGCCCTGGATCGCCGTCTTTTGCCCCTGGGCGGGGCGGTCAGTGGTTTTTTTGGCGGGCTCTCCGGTCACCAGGGTGCCTTTCGCAGCATGTTCCTGCTCAAGGCCGGTCTTAATAAGGAACAGTTCGTAGCCACCGGCGTGGTAGTGGCGGTGCTGGTGGATTTGACCCGTTTGCTGGTCTACGGTCGTGGGGCCCTGGTAACCGGTGCGGCGGTGGACTGGTCCCTGGTCGGTGTGGCGACAGTCTCGGCCTTTGCCGGGGCGGTCATCGGCAGACACCTGCTGCACAAGATCACCATCCGCACCATCCAGCTTTTGGTCTCGGCCCTCCTGGTTGTGGTTTCCCTGGGGCTGATCAGTGGCCTGGTGTGACCTCCAGTCCGTTGAGTGATGTACTTTACTCACGTAATCAATGAAAAAGGGTGGAGTGATCTTGACATCGCCGGTCGCAAGGTCTAGCCTATTATTTATGGAACCGACGACAGTTCGTAAGGAAAAACGGTTGCTCCTGTCCTGGCAGCGCCTGGTGGTCGACAACGGCCGGACCTGCCCCCGCTGCCAAGCGACCGGCGACGGTGTCCGCCAGGTGGCCGAGCGTCTGCGCGAGGCCCTGGCCGG
>JACNLK010000033.1 GCA_014381505.1 Candidatus Desulfatifera sulfidica
GAGGCGGCGCTGCTCTATCCATCAAGAATATCACTGGCAAGCCCATTAAATTCGTGGGTATTGGTGAAGGCTTGGATGCGTTGGAGGTCTTTCACCCCGATCGACTCGCTTCACGGATCCTGGGCATGGGCGATGTTCTGACCCTGATTGAAAAAGCCGAAGCGGTTGTTGATAAGAAAAAGGCCGATCAGGTTGCCAAGAAGATCAAGCAGAACACCTTCACCCTTGAAGACTTTCTTGACCAGATTCAACAAATCAAGAAAATGGGATCGCTCGATCAGATTCTCGGCATGGTTCCGGGCCTGAGCAAACTCAAGCAACTCAAGGACGCGCCCAAACCGGACGAAAAAGAATTGGTCAAAACCGAGGCCATTATCCGTTCCATGACTGCAAAGGAACGGCGCAACCATACAATCATCAACGGCAGCCGCCGGCAGAGAATCGCAAACGGCTCAGGGACTGCGGTATCAGACGTCAACCGCGTCCTGCAAAGCTATACGGCTATGCTTAAAATGATGAAGAAAATGCGTGGCAAGCCTGGTCTGGCCACCGGTACCAAAAGACGCAAACTCCCGAAAGGGTTACGCAAAAGATAAATAATAGTTGGGCACAAGCCCCCATGTCAGGTTGCCCCCTCACAGGAAGACCTGCACACTCTCATCGGAGGAACACGTAACAATGGCAGTTCGAATTCGTTTAACAAGAATGGGTCGCAAAAAACAACCTTTTTACCGCATCGTCGTTGCTGACAGCGAGTGCAAACGTGACGGTAAATTCCTTGATATCGTCGGAACGTACGACCCAATGCAAGAGCCAGTCGCCGTAACCATCAATAACGACAAGCTTCAGGACTGGATCGGCAAAGGTGCCTTACCAACCACCACGGTAAAAAGCCTGCTCAAAAAAAATGCGCCTACCGCATAAGGTTGCCAACTAAGCCGGAATGAAAGAGCTGATCACCTTTATAGCCCGTTCGTTGGTCGATGATCCCAATGCGGTCACGGTCACCGAACGGCAGGAAGAAGACACCGTCATTCTTGAGCTGGCGGTTGCCAAGCCAGACCTTGGCAAGGTGATTGGCAAACAGGGACGCACTGCCCGGGCTATGCGCACCCTGCTTGCTACGGCAGCAGGCAAAGAAAACAAAGGCTCTCGGATGGACATTCTGGAGTAAAATGGTCGCACGCTACGTCTTCCCTGAAGACACCCATGTCTTGATTGGTGAAATCGTCAAGGCTCACGGTATTCGGGGTGAGCTTAAGTTGCTCTCGTATTCCGGTCAACCCGAAGCCATTGGTAAATATCCCCAGCTAACCCTGGTGAGCCGGGACGGCAGAATAACTCAGGCATGCACCATAAAACGCCTTCGCCCGCAAGGGCACAACGCAATCCTGACTCTGAATGGCATTGAAACTCGCAATCAGGCCGAGGAACTTGTGGGGCAAGGTGTTCTTGTAAGAAAAATTGACTTGGCATCGCCCCAGAACGACGAATATTACTGGCACCAGTTACAAGGCCTTAAGGTCTTCACCACAACGGGCCGAGAACTGGGGAAAATAAGCGAAATCTTCTCCAATGGAGCACACGACTTACTGGTAGTGACCGGAGGACATGGAAACAAATCTGAATATCTGATCCCCATGCTCGCCAACATCATCCATAGCCAAAACGACAAACAACTGATCATAGACCCTCCTCCCGGGCTACTTGAAATCAATAACGAAGAGGAGGCTGTCGGGGAGCCTGGCTCCCATGATATTTGATATCCTGACCATCTTTCCCGAGTTGCTGGACTCTCCCTTAAACGAGTCTATCATTCGCCGGGCCAGAGAGCAGGGCCATATACGGATCAAAAATACCAATATCCGCGATTTTGCTCTTGATAAACATGCCACTACCGATGATCGCCCTTTTGGCGGCGGTGAAGGTATGGTTATGAAGGCTGATGTACTGCAAGCGGCAGTACATCATGTACGTAATGAGAACGGGCCGGGACATGTGATACTCCTCAGCCCGCAGGGTCGTCCATACAACCAGGCCGTAGCTGAAGAATTGAGCCGACGGAAGCATCTGATTCTCGTGTGTGGCCGTTACGAGGGAGTTGACGAACGATTTCGGGCCAACTGTGTCGACGATGAGATTTCCATTGGTGACTACATACTCACTGGTGGTGAGCTGGCCGCGATGGTAATCGTTGATTCGGTGACTAGGCTTCTACCCGAAGTACTAGGATGTGCCGACTCAGCAGAACAGGACACATTCAGCCGTGGATTGCTTAAGCACCCGCAATACACGCGTCCAAGAGAATATGCAGGTCAGGACGTTCCCGACGTTCTCCTGTCAGGAAACCATGCGCAGATCGATGAATTTCGTTTCCTGACCTCAGTTCGCCAGACCCTGGAGAGACGACCGGATCTACTGCCTGCCGTGACTTTCACTCCAGCTGAGATCAAGCTTTTAAAAAAGCAGGGCCTGTATACAGAGATTATTAAGCAGCAGGCGAAGAAAACATGAGTGAGCAGCGTCCCCGCATCGACATTGCGCTTGTTCACCACCCCGTCTTGAACAAGAACGGTGAAACAATCGGATCTGCGGTTACAAATCTGGATTTGCACGACATTGCCCGGGCAGCTAGAACTTTTGGTGTAGAAAATTATTATGTAATCACTCCCTATACTGACCAACAGGAAATGGTGAGTGAAATTGTTGACCACTGGCAGACCGGGCATGGAGCCACGCGAAATCCCGCCCGAAAAGAAGCCTTAGAGCTCGTGCGGATCAGCCCGTCACTTGGCGAAACCATTGAGATCATCAGTCAGCAACGCGGAGAACGCCCCCTGATTTTGACCACCAGTGCCAAGGTTCAGGACAATACTTTAAATTATGGATCGGCCCGCGACCTGATAGCAGCAGGACGCCCCGTGCTTCTGCTTTTCGGAACAGCCCACGGTCTGGCTCCGGAAATCAGTACGTTAGCCGATCACAGTCTGCCACCCATAAACGGCAGCACAAATTATAATCACCTGTCGGTACGTTCCGCAGTGTCGATCATTCTCGATCGACTCCTGGCAGTACAGAACTGACAGTCAATCGACTCATAAACCAAGTAACATTGATTAACCATAGGAAAGACCATGAGCAAAATCATTCAGAAAATCGAACAAGAGCAGATGCGTCACGACCACCCCGACTTCCGCCCAGGTGACACCGTTAAGGTTCACATCCGTATCATTGAGGGAAGCAAAGAGCGTGTACAGATATTCCAGGGCGTCGTTATTAAACGTCAGCACACTGGCATGAACGCTTCTTATACCGTACGTAAAATTTCCCACGGTGTCGGTGTTGAAAAGACTTTCGCACTGCACAACCCCCGGATCGAGAAAATCGAAGTTCTGACTCTCGGTCGCGTTCGTCGCTCTCGTCTCTATTACCTGCGTGACCTGCGTGGTAAAGCGGCTCGTATCCGTGAGCGTGGATTCAACAAGGGCTGATGCCCCCTGCATCGTCGACTTCATTCCCTGTGAACGACATGGAAGCAGTTCTCTCTTCCATCGTTCACAGGGCAGACGATACATATCTTTACGAACAAACCCTGCACAACCATGGTTATCCCACGGTTGCAGGGCTTGATGAAGCAGGCAGAGGACCGCTGGCAGGACCAGTTGTTGCCGCCTGTGTGATTCTACCCCGGGAATGCAACCACTCTCTCTTTCTTGACTCCAAAAAACTCAGTGCCTCACGTCGTCAGACTCTGGCAAGATCTCTCCACGACATCAAAGCTGCCATTGGCATCGGAATTGTCTCTCACCAAACGATTGATCAGATCAATATTCTCCAAGCCTCGTTACTCGCTATGAGACGAGCAGTTGACAACCTCCCCTCTTTGCAACAGGCCCCTGACTTCCTTCTGATCGACGGGAAATTTTCTATTCCCATTGATATTCCACAGCAAGCTCTCATCAAGGGCGAATCCAAAAGCGCTTCCATTGCTGCGGCCTCAATCATTGCCAAAACCCACCGGGATGCTTTGATGGCTGAACTGGACAAGAAATATCCCATCTATCAATTTTCCAGACATCAAGGCTATCCCACCAAGGCTCACCGCCAGGCCATTGTTGATCACGGCCCCTGCCCTTATCACCGCAAGACCTTCAAAGGGGTACGAGAATTTGTCTAAGCAACGCCTGGCTTTAGGGCAACAGGGTGAAAATCTGGCCTCCGCTCATTTGCAGCAGCTGGGAATGTCAATTGTCGAACGAAATTACCGGCAAAAAACCGGAGAAATTGATATTATTGCAAAAGACAGAGAGACCCTGGTCTTTGTCGAAGTCAAAACTCGCAAGACCAGGTCTTTTGGTTCTCCAGCTGAAGCCGTAACCATAAAAAAACAACAGCAGATCAGCCGTACGGCCATGCTCTATCTGAGCCGCAACCAGTTACTGGACAGCCCGGTCCGTTTTGATGTGGTCTCCATTCTCATGACAAACCACAGCAAGCCATGTATTGAACTCATCCAAAACGCCTTTGAGACCGCAGAATAAAGGCACAGACACGATCTTCCCGGAGTCAAATACATATGGATCATATCGCCATCAGCATGGGCTGCCCGGTGGGCATTGGGCCGGAGATTATCCTCAAATACTTTACTGCTGCTGAAACTGATCAAACCCGGCGGCTCGTTGTTATCGGTGACCTCGGGGTTCTCAAGAGCTGCGCGGTGGAACTCAACATACCTGCTGTCCTTACACCCTGGCACCCCGGAGATCGACCCGTTGCCGGCACAATTCCGGTCCTTGAGGCTACCCACCTCAACCCTGAAGAACTGCGATGGGGGCAGCCAACGGCCACAACCGGACAGGCGATGGCCACCTATATTAAACGAGCGGCACAGGACATTGATAAGGGAATTTTCTCCTGTCTGGTGACATGTCCCATTTCCAAGTCAGCCCTGCATGATGCAGGTTACAACTACCCGGGCCACACCGAGATGCTTGCCGATCTCAGTCACAGCAGCGAACCCATTATGATGATGGCGGGCACCACCCTGCGAGTCACTCTGGCAACCATACACTGCGCTCTGGCTGAGGTACCGGCACTCCTCTCAAGTAAGAGAATCATCAGGTTAATCGAGATCACCCATACTAGCCTTGTTCGTGACTTTGGTATAGCGCATCCTCAGATCGCTGTGGCCGGTCTGAATCCTCACGCCGGGGAAGATGGCATCTTCGGCCATGAAGAAGAGGAGATTATTTTTCCAGCTGTGCACGCTGCTCAAACCGCTGGAATCACAGTCAGTGGCCCCTTTCCACCAGACACGGTTTTTCACAAGGCCGCCAGCGGTCTCTTTGACGCTGTAGTCTGTATGTACCATGACCAGGGACTGATTCCATTCAAGTTGCTCCACTTCAGTGATGGCGTTAATGTATCCCTTGGACTTCCTTTCATCCGCACCTCGGTTGATCACGGTACCGCGTATGACATTGCCGGACAGGGAAAAGCCACAGCCTCAAGCCTGCATGCCGCTGTTGAAATGGCAGTACAGATGTATCACAATCGCCGAAACTATCAAGCCAATGCCTAAGCGCTGAGCACAACCGACTACGACCTGCAACCATGTCCTCATCAGCACACAAAGGAATTCTAATCGTTTTTGAAGGAATTGACGGCAGTGGTAAATCCACGCAACTGCAACTGCTGGCCCAATTTCTCAAGCAGCAGGGCCATCATGTTATAACCACACGCGAACCCACAGACGGACCATTTGGCAGAAAACTGCGTTCTCTGTTCAGTCAACGTGACTCAATGACCAGGGAAGAGGAGCTGGATCTGTTTCTGGCCGACAGGAACGACCACGTGAACCGCCTGCTGGCCCCATCCCTTGACCAGGGGAAAATAGTCCTTTGTGATCGTTACTTTCTCTCCACCGTGGCCTACCAAGGCGCGGTCGGATTCAATCCCGATGAAATCCTGGCCAAAAACGATTTTGCCCCGCGCCCTGATCTGGCTCTGATCTTCACTACCACGCCCCAAAATGGAATCGGACGAATCACCAACGGTCGAGGTGAGAAACTCAACGACTTTGAACAAGAGAGCACTCTGACACAAGTTGCAGCTATCTTTGACACCCTTGACCTCCCCTATATCAAGCGGATCGATGCAGACTGCACAATCGAAGAAGTCCAGAGACAGGTGCTCACCTCAGTTCAGGATTTACTGAACGACCGGGCATCTCTATTGAGACCATGAAACATCCACGCTTTCTTCTTGCAGGTTTAATTCTGGCAACCACTCTCGTGACCGGGGGTTGCACTGGTGCGCTCCTGCAACCGTCTGCAAATGCCAGGCAAAACACCCGGGAGCAAACCGACATTCAACTCAGCCAGCAGGCCTGTGCTTATGCTACCTTTCTTCAGGGCATCCATGCTGAACGCGACCATGAGTTAAACGAGGCCCTTCTGGCTTATAAACGTACCCTTGCATGTGACCCGGAGGTTCAGCTGGTCAAAAACAAGCTTCCCGCCCTGCTTTTCAATATTGGAAAAAAAGAGGAGGCGATCCAAAGGCTCATCAAAACCATTGCCGAGAATCCCAATGATATTGACAGCCGCCTTTTCCTGGCAAGACTGTATATTCATAATAACAACCACGACCAGGCCATTGAAATCTATCGTCAAGTACTTCATCTGGACCCTGAAAGTGAAACCGCCCTCCTCTCTCTGGGCTATCTTTACAGCCAACAGAAGCAACTGAGAGAAGCCATAACTCTGTTCCAGGAAGTTCTGAGTCGTACACCGGATTCTTATTTTGCCCACCTCTATCTGGCTCGCCTCCACAGCCAAAACGACAACCCAGAACAAGCCGCGATCTGGTACGAAAAAACCCTAAAACTGAACTGGTCCGCGGAACTGGCCTACGAAATTATAGATTTTTACGAAAAAACAGACAATTACACTCGAATTGAAAAAATTTACCGTGAGCTCAACTGGGATGATCCTGAAGATGAACGGGCCGTATTTGGCCTGATTCAAACTCTGCTCGTCCGGGGAGGTGAAGAAAAGGCCTTAGCCGAACTGGACAAACTGCGTAAAACCAGCCCGGATCCAACAAGCATAGACTTATTGAGCAGTCGTTTACTCATTCGCTCCAACAAAGAAGGACAGGCCATTCAAGTCCTCAATCACATATTAAGCCGAGAAGAATCGGATGAAGCCCACTATACCCTGGCCATCATCTATCGGAGCCAGCAAAAACCAGCAGAGGCCCTTCACCATCTGCAACAGATCAATCCTGCAGATAACAAGTATGAGGATGGGATCTACCTCCAGGTCGCAATTCTCAGTGAAAATAAAAAGCGCCCTGAGGCTCTTGCCCTGCTCAAAGAACTGACTATGGATTCAAGCACGGCCTCCCCTGGTCTCTTCGGACTCCTTGCATCGTTGTATATTGATCAAGAGCAACTGGAAGAGGCAAGCAAGGTCTTGAATCTGGCTTTGCGCCACTATTCAGACAATTCAATTCTTCATTTCAGCCTCGGTGTTCTTTTAAACAGGATGGAACTTGAGGATGAGGCCCTTGCAGCCATGGAACAGGTTCTGAGATATGATCCAGATCACGCCGAAGCCTTGAACTACATCGGCTACACCTGGGCCGATCGTAACATCAACCTCGGCCAAGCCCTTGACTACATTCTACGGGCAATAGAACTTCAGCCCAATAGCGGTTATATCCGTGACAGCCTTGGATGGGTCTATTTCCGCATGGGCAATCTTGATCAGGCCCGAAGCGAACTTGAAAAAGCCCTGCTTTTGACCACTGACGATCACCACATCCATGAGCACCTAGGGGATGTCCTGAACGAACTGCATGATACGACCGGAGCAGCAGAGTCTTATCGCAGGAGTTTGGAATTACTTGATGATGAAGACAAGAAGAAGAGACTTCAGGACAAGATCGATGCGCTCTAAGCCCCAGACTATCAAGATTCACAAACCGAACCCTGCAGTCCTGCTGTTCACCCTGCTCTTCTTCGTCCTCCTCTCTGGCTGCGCTCGGCCACCCTGGACCACTCAGGGCCTGCGCGAAGAACCAGCCGGTCTTGAGCAACTCATCAATAACCTCCAGACCAGGGAGCGCTCATGTCCGCAAGGCCTGACGGCCCAGGCCATATTCAACTGGCAGGCCCCAGCCTCCAGCATCAAACTTGATGGTTCACTCCAGTTGCTCATACCAGATGCATTCAAGGCGGTAGCACTTTCCCCCCTTGGCCAGCCCCTCTTTATCATAACCGCCAATGATACAACTTTTCAGGCCATTGATATCCCGGCAGCCCAAGTCTTACAGGGCAACGTCCAGAATCTGCTCAGCCATTACAATATTGATTTCAACCAGGCACCGTTGGGTACCTGGCTCAGCGGCCGATTCTCGACAAAATCAGTAAAAACACAGCGTCTGGGATGGGACAAAGCCGGGCGAGGATACTGGCTGAAAATTAAAGAGACCGGTAACAGTGCTGAAATCATCAGCCATGTGTTGATTGATCTCAAATCGCAGGATATCTTGATTCGACAGGCCATCAACCACAACGGCCAGAGAGCGGCCACCATCATCTATAACGACCGTGATGAGATACAGGCATGCCGGCCCCCTCAAAATATCGAGATCAAAGACCTGCCTTACGGTGCTAGGCTAACCATCACACTGAATCAAATCCACCAGGACGACAAACTCCAACCAGCCGATTTCACCATGCAAATCCCGAGCTCTTTCACTCGCACACAACTGCCGGAATAGCCATCATCTGTATTCGCCTGTAAACTTTCCCCTTGCAGAACGCCAGCTAACCGGCAATAAAAAGCAGAAACAAATAATCCCTTGCCAGTCCTACTCACTGGCCCAGAACTCCACAGCCAATAGGATCCCCGTGAACAACCTTCTGACCCGTGTCAATAAACCCGGCCGCTACCTCGGCCTCGAGCACAACGCCATAAACAAACCTTGGGAACAAGCCCGAATCCGCTGCGCCCTGATTTTCCCTGACCTGTACGAAATCGGCATGTCACACCAGGGGTTGCAGATTCTCTACCATCTGCTGAATGCACAGGAGCACACCCTGGCTGATCGCTGCTACTGCCCGGACAAGGATCTGGAACAAATTCTCACCACAGAGCAGGCACCACTCACTGCCCTGGAATCAGGGAGGCCGCTCACTGATTTTGACCTCATGGGGATAACTCTCCCCTATGAGTTATGCTACAGCAATATCCTCACCATCCTTCAACTGGCTGGGATCCCCTTTTACGCCAGTGAACGGGACGACAACTTTCCCCTGCTCCTGGGCGGAGGGTCTTGTTCTATGAATCCGGAACCGGTGGCAGATTTTTTTGACGCCATATTACTGGGCGATGGTGAAGAAGGAGTCATCGAGGTCAGCAAGACCATGGCCCATGCCAAAGAACATGGCTGGCCCAAACAAAACCTCCTGGAGGAGTTGAGCAAAATTGAAGGGATATACATTCCTTCTTTTTTCACGCCAGGATATGATAATCAGGGTCGGATCACTGCCATTGCACCGCAGTTGGCCCAATATGAAACAGTCAAACGCCGTATTCTGCCGGATCTTAACCGCATTGACCACCTGACTCAGCCCCTGGTCCCCAACAGTAAAATCGTTCATGATCGTCTGGGGATTGAGATCGCCCGTGGCTGCACCCGTGGCTGCCGCTTTTGCCAGGCCGGCATCATCTACCGTCCCGTCCGTGAGCGAAGCCCGGAGCAGATCATGGAGCTTGCCGGTGTTGGAATTGATGACAGTGGTTTTGATGAACTGGCCCTGCTTTCACTCTCCACCGGTGACTATTCCTGTCTCGACCAGCTTCTGCCTGACTTGATGGATCGTTTTGCAGACAAGTTCGTCTCAGTGGCCATGCCGTCCATGCGAGTCGGTACCCTGACGCAAGGAGTCATGGATCAAATCAAACGTGTACGCAAGACCGGTTTCACTCTGGCCCCTGAAGCAGGGAGTGAACGACTCCGTCGGGTGATTAACAAAGGGATCACAGAAGAGGACCTGCTGACCACCAGTCGTGATGCCTATGGCCTTGGCTGGAAGGTCATGAAATTATACTTCATGATCGGACTGCCCACTGAGACCCCAGAAGACATTGATGCCATCAGCGATCTTGCGCAAAAAACGCTGGCGGCCGGTGCCGGTGGTCATGGTCGACGCCAGATCACAGTCAGCATCGGTACCTTTGTTCCCAAACCGCACACCCCCTTTCAATGGGCCAGGCAAATGACCATGGCCGAGAGCTATGCCGCCATCCGACATCTCAAGTCGATCTTACCGCGCAAGAATATCAACCTTAAATGGCATGACCCGGAACAGAGTTTTCTCGAAGGTGTCTTCTCCCGTGGTGATCGTCGACTGGCGCAACTGCTCGAAAAGGCTTGGGAGCGAGGAGCTCGGCTCGATGGCTGGTCAGACCATTTCCAGCTCAAACTCTGGCAGGAGGCCGCCGCTGAAGACTGCGGTCTTGACCTCGACTTCTACCTGCGCGAGAGGACGCTCGATGAAATTCTGCCCTGGCAGCATCTCGACAGCGGCGTGTCCATCGATTTTCTCAAACAGGAATTGACCAAAGCCCAGGAAGAAGCCTACACTCCGGACTGCCGCTACCACGCTTGTCAGCTCTGCGGCCTCTGCGATTTCAAAACCATCAAGCCAGTTGTCCAGAATAAAAAACAAATACCGGCAGTTGTCCCTGATCGCCCCCAACCACAGGCAAGCACCGAAGATCCAGCCCATTTTAAGTACAAAGTGAGCTACCAGCGACGGGGTATAATCTGCCTGCTCGGCCATCTGGAAATCCTGCAACTGGTCTTCCGGGCTATCCGACGAGCCGGGATTGAAACCCACTTTTCCCAGGGCTTCAACCCTTCCCCCAAGATCTCATTTGGACCGGCCATGCCAGTTGGCACCGAAAGTCTGTGCGAATACTTCATCATGGATCTGCCCGCATTGCTGAGTAACTCAAGTCAGACTGTAGACGAACTGGACTGCCAGCTTCCGGAAGGATTAACCGTCACAGCCATTGAACTGCATAGCGGCAAGCTCCCCCAATCCCTGCTGATCAACTACACCATTACCTGCCCCCAACCATTCACCGAGCAAGAATCTGCCAATCTCGACGATTTTC
Organism: Candidatus Desulfatifera sulfidica; assembly: GCA_014381505.1. Taxonomy (GTDB): domain Bacteria; phylum Desulfobacterota; class Desulfobulbia; order Desulfobulbales; family Desulfocapsaceae; genus Desulfatifera; species Desulfatifera sulfidica. The sequence continues at coordinate 11,196 of JACNLK010000033.1, forward strand.
TGGCCAGTGAGTCCCACACAATAACCCGCAGCCGCAAAGGCAAGACCAGGGAGATTGACATCCGACCACTGGTCAGCCAGGGGAAGTTAACCGCCCCCAACACCCTGGACCTTGAACTGATCACAACGGCCGGTCAACCCGGGATCAAACCGCAGCAGATACTCACCCTTGTTATGGGTCTGGATGAGGAAAGCACACACAATTGTCTCACCCTGAAAACAACCTGTCTGCCTCTGAGCGAAGACAACAAATAAGCATTTACACAAATCGTTGCACAAACCATTTGCCTCATGGTAGATAAATGTTGAGTAAGATTTTTCTGAGCAGACCATCCTAGGATACCCCATTAATCTGTGTAATTTGAAATAGAAAAGGAGTAATGACGATGATGAAAAAAATAATCCTTCGTGACGACCAGATGCCAACTCAGTGGTACAATGTTGTCCCTGATTTACCAAACGGCCTGCTCCCTCCCCTTGACCCTGAGACCAAAGAACCCATGGGCCCTGAAAAACTGGGTGCCGTTTTTCCCATGGGCCTGCTCGAGCAGGAGATGAGCCAGGAACGCTTCATTGATATCCCGGATGAGGTCCAGGAGATTCTCAAAATCTGGCGTCCCTCCCCTCTGGTCCGGGCCCGAAATCTTGAGAAGGCCCTGGGAACCAAGGCAAGGATCTACTTCAAGAATGAGGGTGTCTCCCCCGTAGGCTCACACAAACTCAACAGCGCTGTGGCCCAGGCCTATTACAATGCTCGTGAGGGTGTCAAACGCCTCTCCACCGAGACCGGCGCTGGACAATGGGGCAGTGCCCTGTCCTTTGCCACCAATAAATTTAACCTCGATTGCAAAGTCTATATGGTGCGGGTCTCTTTTGACCAGAAACCCTACCGCAAATCGATGATGCAGACATACGGTGCTGATATCGTCTCCAGCCCCAGCGAAGACACCCACATCGGTCGACAAATCAGGGAGGAATATCCTGATACAGCGGGTGCTCTTGGAATCGCCATCTCCGAGGCCCTGGAAGATGCTGCCAGCCGGGATGACACCAAGTATGCCTTGGGCTCTGTCCTTAATCATGTCATCCTTCACCAATCAATCATCGGCCTTGAGGCCAAGAAGCAAATGGAAATCGCCGGTGATTATCCAGACGTCATCCTTGGTTGCTGCGGCGGCGGTTCCAATTTCGCCGGTCTTGCCGCCCCCTATCTGCCCGATTACCTGGAAGGGAAAAAAATCCGCTTTGTCGGTGTTGAACCAGCCTCCTGTCCTTCGCTGACCATGGGCAAACTGGCCTATGACTTTGGTGATGTAGCCCAAATGACGCCACTCCTGAACATGCACACATTGGGACATGATTTCATTCCTCCTGGCATCCACGCCGGAGGTCTACGCTACCACGGTATGGCCCCCATCGTTTCAGCCATGGTTCGGGAAAATATCATCGATCCAATCAGAGTTCACCAGCTTGAGTGCTTCGAAGCCGGAGTCCTGTTCGCCCGGACAGAAGGTATCATCCCCGCACCCGAGACCTGCCACGCCATTCGTGGGGCAATCATCGAGGCGACGCGTGACAAGGATGAGCCCAAATCCATCCTCTTTAACTTTTCTGGACATGGTCTGATTGACATGGCCTCCTACGATAAATACTTCTCAGGTGAATTACACAACTACGACTATCCTGCTGAAGATATCGCAAAATCTCTGGCCAGACTCCCCAAAATCTAAACCTAGACTCCCCGTGCGCCGCTCAGATATCTGTGTGGCGCACGGGAATCGGAGCATTTCATGCGCCGTTTTTGCCTGAGTTTTATCTTACTCGCCTTTATATCCCTGGCCTTTTCCTGCCCAGTGCAGGCTCAAACCACAAACAAAGACCCGGCAGCCCACCTCATTGAGTACGGTGGTTATCTGCTCAGTCAAGATGGTCGAATCATTCGCAGCCACGATATCGACACCTCGTTCATTCCAGCCTCCACTGTCAAACTTGTCACAGCCCTGGCCGCTTTGGAGATCCTGGGTGCAGAGCACCGCTTCACCACCCGCTTCTACCAGGATCAGTCAGACAATCTCTATATCCAGGGCAGTGGCGACCCAAGCCTTATCTCTGAAGAAATCAGCCACATCACCCAACGCCTGCACCAAATGGGAGTCAGGCAAATCAACGACCTGATCCTCGATGACTCGGCCTTTGCCCTGAAAGCATCAACGCCAGGTTCAGAAAATTCACACAACCCCTATGACGCACCCAACAATGCCCTGGCTGTTAATTACAATTCTCTCCCTCTGATCGTCGACAATAACGGCAGCGTACGCTCCGGGGAACCACAGAGCCCCACACTAAATCTCAGCCGTAAGATCGGCCGTCATTTGAAGTCGGGTTGGCATCGAGTCAATGTTGAGGCCTATCCTGGGAGTGGAGAGATCACAAACACTCTGCGCTACAGCGGCGAGCTATTCAGTGCCCTACTCCACCGGCAAGGAATTGTGACCCACGGGGCCATACGCCCGGGTGCAGTTTCAAGCGAGGCCAAACTCCTTTACAGTCACCAGTCGACCAGGACAGTTCGTGATCTGGTCCGCGATATGCTCAAGTATTCCAACAACTTCATCGCCAACCAGCTCTTCTTAAGCTGTGGTGCCAAAGAACAGGGCGGTGCAGCCACTTGGCACAAAGGGCGCCTCACCATCAGAAATTTTCTCACGAATAGACTCAACCTCTCGCCTGGCGAATTACATGTGGTAGAGGGTTCAGGTCTATCTCGTGAAAACCGAAGCACCCCTCGAGCCATGATCAGGGTTCTGGAGCACTTTTATCCCCATAAAAGTCTCCTTACCAACAAAAAGGATGTCTCTCTGAAGTCAGGAAGTCTGAACGGGGTTTACTGTTATGCCGGCTATCTCCCCCTGGACGGCCAGGCCCAGCCCTTTGCCATCCTTCTCAACCAGAAAAAGAACACTCGTGACTACATCCTCCGTATCATCCGTCCCTAATATCCCTAAGTTACGGCAGTCCCAGCCCTTCTGATTCACAGACCAGACAGCTTCTCAAAAATTGCAGCCACACATTTGTTCTTCCTGCATATCTTCAGATTGTAAATCTGAGGTGTGTGCTATACTAACAGTGCACTGAACAATCATTCGTCATGATGCGAAATGAGTAAGATGAACGGGCCAGTCAACTCAGGGTCCTGTCAATGACTTAACCAGATTCCCCTGAACTCAGGTCAATCACACGCTCGAAATCAAACCAAGGACAAATCCATGAACGATCGCCTACAGGAACTGATTGCCACCATCAAGAAACTGGAGCAAGAACTGATTGTCGAACTCCAGAAAAAAGAGGCTGAGTATTCCTATGAAATCAGAAACAAAAAAGTCTATTTCGAACAGGCCATCCGTCGCCGTCACCGCTACCTGCTCGAAACAGCCCGTCACTACCTGCGACATGCGGCCCTGGTCAACATTCTCACCGCACCTTTCATCTGGGCCTGCCTGTTTCCGGCCCTGCTCATGGATCTGATGGCATCAGTCTATCAATTTGTCTGCTTTCCGGCCTACAACATACCCAAAGTCAGACGGAGTGACTACATCGTCATCGACCGCCACTATCTGAGCTACCTGAACTGGATCGAAAAGATCAACTGCTGCTATTGTGGATATTTCAACGGACTGATTTCCTATATTCATGAAATAGCAGCTCGAACAGAACTTTACTGGTGTCCAATCAAGCACGCCCGAAGAACCAGGGCCAGTCACAACCATTACCACAATTTTTTTGACTATGGTGATGCCGAAAGATACCGTCGGGAACTCAATAAGATTCGAGCCAAAATACGTGATCTCTCATAAGGGTACTTTGAAAAATTAGGATTTTCGTTCAAGATAAAGGCGCGCTCAAAATTTTACCGCAGGCATATAGCCGATATTCCGAGGATAAAATTTTGAGCGCAACGCAGATCTTGGGTGAAAAGACAATTTTTCAAGGTAGCCATAAGTCTCAGGCTGGAAGCCATCACTAACAGAGGGATTGCATTATGTCGATCTAGCCCTTGTTTCCCTCTCCGAATTTCATCAAAATATGCCTTTCATTCTGAAGTCAGTCAGAAATGAATTTGTACCAGATGGTCATGCTGTCTATTTTCCCGGAAATATTGGTATTGTTTTTCAGCCGTCCTCCGTATGAATAACCGAGTTTAGCAAAGGTAATATTCATGCTGGCAGATACTGCCCGGGCAATGGTATATGAGGTTTTTATCCCTTTTCGCGCGACCTCTTTTTCCATCCGCCTGAGTAAATGGACGGCCAGACTATTACCTCGATACTCTGGGAGAGTCGCAAAATCGGTCATTTCAACATTTTGTGCAGACCTGTCAATTTCAGCAGAAGAAAGCGCGATGAACTTTCCATTTCTTTCAATGCCAAAATAATCGACATTCTTTTGCATGGTATCCAGCAAAAACGAGGGCTCATGGATCGGGAAAGGATACGTCGTAAAAAGAGCCCCATAGATTGCCGCCATCTCTTCAACATCACTTACCTGGCATTGGCGCAGGGTAAACTCCGACTCATTCAGGGGACGGATCGGTGTTTCTGCCTTATCGTGGGCGAGATGAAGAATTTTATCCAGAGAAGCGGGGTTTATTTCGAACGATCGTGCCTCACTCAGGTAATACCCCATGAAAATTCCTGTTTCGGAATCGTTGTAAAACCGGGGAATTGCAGCTTCCTCAACATAGCCCACCCCGGCAAACTGCCCTGAAGATCCTGCCGGAATTTTAACAAATATTTTTGAGTAACCATGCTGTTTTGCCATGGCAATCAAGTCCGCAGCAAGGCTCTTGTCTTCCCCCTGCTTCATTAAATAAATCCGATCGTTGTATGGTCCATGCTGGATGATCGAGCCACCAGGCAGCACCTCCAATCGATCTAGTACAAGCTCAGACATGAAATCTTTCAATCCCTTCGCTCGAGGCGAGAATTATTTTTCGGAACCAGGGCAATGGTATCGTTGGAATCAGCCAGTAATCTTTCAATTCCCATGGACTTGGTTTCATCCGCGTCTTCCAGCGAGAGTTGCAGGTTGCATTCTTTGCAATCTCTTTCACAGTAATTCTGCTCGTAAGAATCAGGCTCATTATAGGTGGTAATGACACCTTCATAATTTCGCAAAACCACTTTGTTGGTTGACCAGGAGATCAGGTAATTAGGCATAATCGGGATTTTGCCTCCGCCACCTGGGGCGTCGATAACATAGGTCGGGACACATAAGCCGCTGGTGTGGCCAATCAAGCTTTCGAGAATTTCAATCCCCTTGCCAACCGGCGTTCTGAAGTGGGTCAGTCCCTCAGATAAATCACACTGATAGAGATAGTAAGGCCGGACTCGATTGGCCACCAGTTTATGAACCAAGGAGCGCATGACCCGGGGGCAATCATTAACACCCGCCAGCAGAACCGATTGATTGCCAAGGGGGATGCCCGCATCGGCAAGTTTCTTCAACGCCAGCCTTGATGATGCCGTCAGCTCACGGGGATGATTGAAATGAGTGTTAATCCAGATGGGTTGATGCTTTTTGAGCATTTCCACTAACTCATCCGTAATTCGTGACGGCAGGACAACCGGTGTACGTGTACCAATTCGTATGATTTCGACATGCTCAATGGCTTTCAGTTCTGTGAGAATCCAGTCCAGATAATCTGTCGATAAAAGAAAGGGATCACCACCACTCAAAAGGACATCCCGGATCTGTTGATTCTTCCGTATATAGTCAATCCCCTTCATGATTTGGGCGCGACCAGGTACGGTATCCCGATCTCCGACCCGCCGCTTTCTGGTACAGTGACGGCAATACATGGAACATATATTACTGACCAGCAACAATGCACGATCGGGGTAGCGGTGTATCAGGCCAGGAACCGGACTGTCCTTATCCTCGTGCAGAGGATCAGGCATATCATTTCTCCCCACATGCAACTCATTGATTACCGGAAAGCTCTGTTTAAAGATCGGGTCATTTTCCAAATCATCAATCTTTATCAAAGACAGATAATACGGTGTGATGGCCATGGGAAATTTTTCAATAATTGAGCGAAAATTTTCACGAACATCATCGGGGAGCCGCACTTTGAGCAGCGTTTCAAAGGTCTTCAGATCTTTGATGCAGTGTTTGATTTGCCACTTCCAGTCTTTCCATTTGCTGACCGAACTTCCATCAATTTCTTCGAGTATCTCTTTTTGCTGTAAACTGAGCATGGGTCTCCTTTTATACTTGTTTGATACATCTGTCAGTTATTGACGGTAACCTGCTCACGGGGGAACAGGTTGGGAGAAGCATCAATCTTTTCAACTTCCATAAGCGTGACGACTCGTTCAAGTGATTCTGTTAGAACCAACTGTTCCTCATCAGACAGTTCAGAGAGCGAGGCGGCCAGTTTGTCCTGAAGTAAGGACGGGGCTTTAGAAATGATATTCTTGCCGGAAGAGGTAATTTCCAAACTCACCTTCCGGCGGTCTTTGACGGATCTGCTTCTGGTCAAGAACTGTTTTATTTCCAGCCGATCGATTATCCCGTTCACCGTGCTTACGCCAAGATTAACTTCTCTGGCAAGATCGGTAAGGATCATGCTCTCAGATTTAGCTAATGCATGCAGACACAAAAGTTGAGGTGTTGTAAGACCCAACTTCGTGTTCAGTTTTTTGGAATAAATATCGACGGACCGAATAATGCGCCGCAAGGCACAAAGAACCCGATATTCATAATCGTACATTGTATTGTCCACAGAGATCCTTCATGATAGAATGTTTCGTGTAAGAATTATTCCAGCAAGAACATAGTCCATGTGGGGAAATTTTACAAGGGCCCCCAAAATCACATTGTACTGATCTATGGTTATCACTGGCTCTCTGGCTCTGAGGTCCTCCAAAAGAGAGTTACCGCCTCCCATGCATCAGGTTTTCAGGAAAGTCCGGAGAGGGGCAAAAAGAGAAGCAAATGTGTTAGCCGAAAGAGCGCAGCACGAAAGAGCGCAGCAAGGCAGTGCTCAAGAAAATTCTTGTGCCACAGAACAAGACAGGGCGTACAAAAGGAGAGAAAAGAGAGAGAGAGGGGGGACTGCCAACAACTGAAAGATGATCAGCCGGCGGACTTTCTCAAGACCCGGACATCACCGATACGAATGGTCAGCTTGATGCGATCAAGATACTCAAGGAGAGGGATAGAGAATTTTCGGGTCAGGCCGGTGAGGTTCTTGAAGCGCGGGGCATCGATTTCACCCTCAGCCTGGATAAAGTCAGTAACCTGCTGTTTGAGAAGTTCCATGGTCGGGACATCGTAATAGAGACTCTCACTGACCTTGAGCAAGGCCCCATCCCGAACCAGAAGAGCCATGACCTCAACCACGACTTTCTCGGGATAGTCGCTGAAATGATCCATGGTCTCACGCAAGGTGGCGGTGGCCAGCCCTTTTTTCTGGTACCAACTGGACAGTTCGGCTCGCACCTCCTGTTCATCGGCTTGCAAGGCAACACTGTGACTGAAAAGACGAACCGTGGATTCCTCTTGGACAATCTGCTCCTGCTTGATCAGTTCTGTCATGCAAAACTGGAAAACCCGGCCATCAAGTCCACGGCCAACGGAGGAGCGCAGTTCTTCCTTTGACAGGCCAATCTGCAAAGGCTGCTGCGTGTGATACTCTTTCAGCACTGCCAGCAGCTCTCCTTCAAGCCGATCAATAACCAAACGTGCAAGGTAGCGCTGGGCACCAGAATCAACCACCGCGATCTTACCAGTCGACAGGGGAGCAGTGAGTGTTTTTTTGAGGGGTTTGCCAAACAGGCCCAGACGAATAGCCAGTTCATCCTGAGTCAAACCAATGGGCCCCGACAGCTCCAGAAAATAAAGGATTCGATCTTCGATCTCCCCTCGCTGAAGAAGTCGCAATTGTTCACGATTACGATTCCTGTCCGAGTCACTCAACCTTTTCCGTTTACGTGGCGTCAGGTTATCCAGGACTGCACCGCCACCAATGGTCATGATCGGTGAATAACTGCGCACCACATAGCGATCACCAGGCCAGACAACCACAGGTTCTTCAAAGAGCAGTTGAACAGGAGCCTCATGACCGGGCAGCAGCTCATTGCGTTCCAGTAGGGAGATTCTGGCCATGTACTCGCCAGTCCCCAGATGGACCCGCACGCGGGTTCGATGCTTGAGCGGTTTGGTATTGGATGAGAGATAGAAAAAATCGCAGTCGAGCATATAAGAGGGGCTCAGGCAGCCAGGTGTGGCTGCAACCATACCTCTATCAATATTCAGTATCTCGACGCCCTGAAGATTAATGGCGGTGCGATGCCCGGCCTCCACTGTTTCAGCATCAGTGGAATGAACCTGCAAGCCGCGAACTTTGGCTTGCAGCTCTGATGGATAAAGGCGCAGAGGCTCGCCAATTGAGACTCTCCCGGAAATTGAAGTGCCGGTGATAACCGCCCCGAAACCCTTCATGGCAAAGATCCGATCCACAGAGAGACGAAAGGGACCGTGAGCCTCCCGGAATTCCTGGGCAGCAACAAAGTCATTAAGGACCGTACGCAGTTCATCAATGCCTTGGCCGGTAATCGATGATACGTGGAGACAGGGGGCCTCTTCGAGAAAACTGTCAGCACAGAAATCCCGAACCTCTTCCTCAACCATCTCCAGCCATTCGGGTTCAACCATGTCGATCTTAGTCAACACGACAATCCCGGCCTTGACCCCAAGGAGACGGCAGATTTCAAAATGTTCCCGAGTCTGGGGCATGATGCCCTCATCGGCCGCCACAATAAAAGCCACCAGGTCCATTCCCGAAACCCCGGCGACCATATTCTTGACGAACTTCTCATGGCCCGGCACATCAACAATACCCAGGCGATGGCCACAGGGGAGATCAAGGTAGGCAAAGCCAAGTTCTATGGTAATGCCACGCTTCTTCTCTTCTTTCAGACGATCTGTTTCAATACCAGTCAACGCCCGGACAAGACTGGTCTTGCCGTGATCCACATGACCGGCTGTGCCAAGAACTATTTCGCGCATAGATCAACCCACAGAAAACAAGAAGGAGGACGAAAGGACTGCATCGGTTACAGAATCAGGGCAGAATTAGCTGATATACGGATTTTCGCGTTTTTCAGAACCGATGGTCGAACGACTGCCGCCATAGCCATGACCCGGCCAGACCACAGTCTCATCAGGCAAGACCAGGAGCCTGGTGGTAATGGAACTGATCAACTGCTCATGGGATCCACCAGGAAAATCAGTACGACCAAGACCACCCACAAAAAGGGTATCTCCTGTGAACAGATCAGGGGCATGATACAGACAGATGCCGCCCGGAGTGTGGCCGGGGGTATGAATCACCCGCAGCGCTTCCTCACCGACCATGATCACATCATCATCTTTTACCAGAAGATCGGGTGCAGGCGAGGCCTCAAGCCCCAGAACTGAGAAGAACTTTTCTGTCTCGGGTCGGGCAAAAAATTCGGCATCGACTTCATGCATAACGATCTGAGCGCCGGTGGCCTCTTTGAGCAAACGGTTGGAACAGACATGATCAGGATGACCATGGGTGGCAATAATCGAGGTCAATGACAGTTGTTTATCGGCTATTGCAGCCAGAATCTGGTTCTCGTCACCGCCGGGATCGATCACCGCACATTCACGGGTCTTCTCACAGGCAACAATATAACAGCAAACCCCCATCATCCCGACGGTCAATTGTTGAATCAACATAAAAACACACAAGAAAAGAAAAAACAGAAACCCGGCGAGGTATCAGTCGATGCCTCGCCGGGAGAAGGTTATCAGCAATCGCAGCTTGTGGGATTGCACGGTCCGCCGCCACAGCCGCAGCCACTGTCGGCCATGTTCAGAGTGGTGGGTGGAGCAACCGGTGGCAGTCGAGTCTCAACGGCAGTAATCACTGCACCAAAGGCAGCAGTAGCCGGGCTCTCAGCATCCGAAGTAAGATACGGAACGCCATCATCGCCAGCAATAACTACTCTGGGATCCATGGGCACGCGACCGAGGAAGGGAAGATCAAATTCACGAGCGATCTCCTCACCACCACCGGTCTTAAAAATATTCACGGTCTCGTTACAATGGGGACAGACAAGTCCGGACATATTTTCGACAACACCAACAATATCCATCTTCACAGTCGTACAGAAGTTAATGGACTTACGGACATCGGCCAGAGCAACCTTCTGCGGAGTTGTCACCACAACAGCTTTGACATGAGGAATGGTCTGAGCCACGGATAAAGGTTCATCTCCTGTACCGGGAGGGGCATCAATAATCAGATAATCAAGCTCACCCCAATCAAAATCAGCGACAAACTGACGAATGGCCTGAATTTTCAGCGGGCCACGCCAGATTATGGCCTCATCACGATCCTTCATCATATACTCGAGAGAAACCACTTTTAAATTGTCATTATACTCCAAAGGAGCAACCAGAGCGTCCGGTGTGGCTGGCGGCTCAAGACTGCCCTTCATATCAAGCATTCTGATCACGTCGGGTCCATGAATATCCACATCCATCAGACCAACTTTGTGGCCACGCTTGGCAAGGCCCAGAGCCAGATTAACTGAGACCGTGGACTTACCAACACCACCCTTACCGCTCATGACCAGAATTTTGTTTTTGATCTTACCAAGTGAACGAGTAATGGCATTGTCCTGCTGGGCAATGGCCGCCTGTTGCGACTCGGGGGTGGAGCATGAACCGCTGGAACACGAACTGCTGGAACCACATGAACTGGACATAATTGTTTCCTCCTGCCAACTATAGAATATAGAATAAAAAAGGTGACGATATTAAAACTGCTGTAAAATGAACTGCGTCACATACAGTAATGCTCTTGCGCGGAAATGCAACGGAAAACAATGGGCCCAACGCGAAGCAGAGTACTACAAATTTAAGCCTACAAATAAACAAGAAAGCCTTTTTATTGCTTTCTGCTCCATCTAGCCTTACTATTGAAAGTTTTTGCATAGAATATATTCAGGTTTAAAACCAATTTTGCTGTATCCCATCTCTGACTCAAAGGAACTGATTCATGCTCGGCTGGTTCAAAAAGAAATTTACGAAAACACCAACACCACCACCTGAAGAAATTCTCGAAGACGGCCCGGTTGTTGAAGAAGAGACGCCTCTGGCCCCCGAGTCACTTCCTGAAGCTCAAGCATCTGCAGAAACAACCACCGAAACACTATTAAAAGAGATAACAGATCCGGCCCCTGAACCTGAAGAGACCGAAGCGACCGTTATAGCTGAACCTGTACCTGAGCCTGAGCCTGAGCCCACACCAATAACAGCCCAACCTGAAGTCGAAAATAAAATTGTAGCGAAAGCGCTACCTGAACAGGAAGTCAACGCCGAAGACCAGGCTCCGCCCCAGACCGCTGAAAAGAAAACCAGTTCCATGTTCCAGCGCCTCAGCCAACGATTGGCCAAAACCCGTGACTCCTTTGTCCATCAGCTTGACACCCTCTTTCTCGGCAAAAAGATCATTGACGACGATCTGCTCGACGAACTGGAGGAAATCCTCATTACTGCTGATATCGGTATCAACACGACCCTTGAACTTCTGGATGATGCCCGCCGCCGTGTTAAACGAAAAGAGCTGTCCGATCCGCAATCCCTGAAAAAAATTCTCAAGGAAAAAATACAAGCCCACATCCTCGATTCCAATCAACCCGCCGAACTGGTCATGCCCCAACAGGGTCCCTTTGTGATCATGGTCATCGGGGTCAATGGCGTGGGCAAAACCACGACCATTGGCAAAATCACCCGAAAGTTCAAACTGGCCGGGCAATCTGTCCTGCTGGTGGCGGCCGACACTTTTCGGGCCGCAGCGGTATCACAGCTGAAGATCTGGGGTGAACGTAATCAGGTTCCGGTTATTGCCCACAAGGAAGGGGCCGACCCCTCATCAGTCGTCTATGATGCCCTGGACGATGCCCATAAATATGATGTGGTTATCGTTGACACGGCCGGCCGCCTCCACACGCAAACCAATCTGATGGAAGAGCTGAAAAAGATTAAACGTGTGATGAACAAAAAAATGCCCGGGGCTCCGCACGAAATCCTGCTGGTTCTCGATGCCACCACCGGCCAAAATGCAATTTCCCAGGCTAAACTGTTCAACGAGGCCGTTACCATCACCGGACTTGCTCTCACCAAACTCGACGGCACAGCCAAGGGTGGAATCATCGTCAATATCTGTCGTGAACTGAAAATTCCCGTCCGCTTTATTGGTATCGGAGAAAAAGTGGAAGACCTGCGCGACTTTGACGCAGGTGAATTCGTCGACGCCCTGTTCCAGGAAACCACCAACTAATCAAAACAACCATGGCCTATCGACAACAACGACCACCTGGCTGCGGCGGCTGCCTGCTCATCATGCTGCTCTTTGTCTTTCTCACCGGCGGCGCACCCGCCCTTGTCAATGTCCTCGGAGCCATTATTTTTTCAGGTCTGGCCGGAATTCTCCTGTTCATCGGCGCCTTCTGGGGTTTCAGCTACTGGGTCAAGAAAAAAATTATCAGTTACGAATCCACCCAGAGTGAGAGCCACAATCGTTTTGTCTGGCTGCTGATCAACATCCTGATCCACATCGCCAAGCATGACGGTGTACTCACCAGGGAAGAAATTGCGACCATCCAGCGTTTTTTTCAAATCAACCTTCGATACTCCCAAGCCCAGATGTACTGGGTCAAGGATATGATCAAGGAGGCCGTGGCCGCTGATCAGTCCCTGGATTCCTTACTCATGGAATTCAAAAACTCCTTTGGCTATGAACCACGGCTGATTCTTCTGGAGCTGATCTATCAGATCCTCTATACTAAAGTCGATGTTTCAGAGTCCGAATTGCGGGCCGCCCATAACGTTGCTGCCTTTCTTGAGATTTCTGCATATGACCAGCGGACAATCGAAGCCAAATACATGTACCGGCAGTATCAACAGTCAAGCACTGCGCAAGGAACAGCCGATCATTACTACGCGGTTCTTGGCCTCGAGCCTGGGGCTGACATGACAACGATCAAGAGTGCATACCGAAAGCTGAGCATGCAATATCACCCGGACAAAGTCAGTCACCTGGGTGAGGAGTTTCGTGGAGTGGCTGAAGAGAAGATGAAAGAGATCAACGCAGCTTACGACTATTTCAAAAAAAGACAATAGAGCAAGGAGAACCACCATGGCTATTTCACACAAGATGAAGGGATTTTCCGAAAAATCATCCTGGATTCGCAAGATGTTTGAAGAAGGCGCTAAGATGAAGGCTCAACACGGGGTTGAGAACGTCTTTGACTTCAGTCTTGGCAACCCTGATGTGCCACCACCACCACAGTTTTACGATGTGATCAGCGAGATCGCCGCCGACAAATCCCCGGGACTCCATGCCTACATGCCCAATGGCGGTTATCCGTGGGTACGCCAGGCCCTGGCCGCCCGGATGTCAGCTGAACAGGGCGTGGACATCCATCACGGCGACATGCTCATGACCTGCGGCGCAGCCGGAGCCTTAAACGTGGTTATGAAGGCCCTGCTCAACCCGGGCGATGAGGTGATTCTGCTTGCTCCATATTTTGTCGAATACGGCTTCTATGTCGACAACCATGGTGGCGTCAGCCGGACAGTCAACACAGATGACGAATTCAATCTCGATATTGCTGCCATTGAGGCGGCTATCACCAGTAAGACCAAAGCGATCATCATCAACTCACCCAACAATCCAACCGGACAGATTTATTCCCAGGAAAGCCTGAACCAACTGGGCGAAATGCTGGAGATAGCCGGCAGAAAAAACGAGACCACCATCTACCTGATCAGCGACGAACCATATCGCAAAATTGTCTATGACAATCACGAGGTCGCAAGTCTGTGCCAGGCCAGCCGCAACTCAATCGTCCTGTCCTCCTACTCCAAGGACCTGAGCCTGCCCGGTGAACGAATCGGTTATCTTGCCGTACACCCGGAAATAGAAGATAAAACTGCCCTGCTCGACGCCCTGACCTTGGCCAATCGCATACTGGGCTTTGTCAATGCCCCGGCACTGATGCAACGAGTGGTGGCCGAACTTCAGGATGTGACCATTGACAGTTCCATCTACACAAGACGGCGTGATCTATTCTGCCAGATTCTGGAAGAGGCTGGGTTTGATTTTGTTCCACCCAAGGGCGCATTCTATGTCTTCCCCAAGGCTCCCGGGGGCGACGATGTTGCCTTCTGTGCCCGACTTCAGGAAGAAAGGATACTCGCTGTCCCCGGACGCGGATTTGGCGCACCCGGATTTTTCCGCCTCGCCTTCTGTGTTGCCGACGATACCATTGCACGCTCCTCTGACGCATTCAAGCGGGCAAGAGCTACTATCTGATATCGTTGTAACACTATCAAAGCGGAATCTGCTCACCAGAACACGTTCAGAAACAGCAAAGCCCCGATCCATTTCATGGACCGGGGCTTTGCTGTTTTCGGTAAACTGTACAAACAAATCTATTTTTTCTTATCCCGGTTCTTATCGCGGAAAATCAACTGGAGCGGCACCTTGTCAAGCCCAAGCCCCTCACGATAGCGATTGACCAGATAGCGCTGATAGGAGAAATGGACCCCCTTGGAGCTGTTGCTCATGACTACAAACTTAGGGGGCCGCTGGCCCACCTGAGACGTGAAGTAGAACTTGAGACGCTTATTTTTGTAGACAGGCGGGGTATGCGTTTCAACAGCATCCTGCAACAGACGGTTCAGAGCGCCGGTGGGGAAGGTGGCTGTAAACTGACGATGAACTGAACCAATCACCGGAAAGATACGTTTGATTCCGTAGCCGGTCAGGGCCGAAACATGAAGAAGCGGGGCAAAGCCAACAAAGGGTACTGCCAGACCAATCTCAGCCCATAGCTGTTCCTGGCGTTTTTTATCATCTTGAATCAGATCCCATTTGTTGACCAAAATGATCAGGGCACGTCCCTGCTCCTGGGTATAACCGATAACCTTGGTATCCTGCTCAGTAATCCCTTCTTCAGCATCAATCAGGACAAGAGCAATATCACAACGCTCGAGTGCGGACAGTGCCTTGAGGATACTAAACTTTTCCAGCTTATCCGTGGTTTTTCCCTTCCGGCGGATACCTGCTGTATCGATGAGCAGGTAATTATATTCACCATAACTGAGCAGGGTATCCACAGAGTCACGGGTTGTCCCTGAGACATCGGAAACCACCATGCGCTCCTGACCAAGAATCTGGTTGATCATGGACGACTTTCCAACATTGGGCCGACCAAAAAAGGCCATACGGATAGTATTCTCAGGATAATTTGGCGTTTCTTCATTCTCTTTGAGAGCAGCACCCAGATCTTCCATCAACGTAGGAAATCCGTAACTGTGTTCAGCTGACAGGGCCCAGAGATGCTCAATTCCCAATTCATAGAACTGACTCAGGAGTTCAGTCTCCTGCGCCGGACTGTCTATCTTATTCACCACATGAAAGACCTGTTTGTCTGTGCGACGCAGGATATTAACCACCTCATGATCAGCGGGGGTCACCCCCTGGCGGCCATCCATGAGAAAAAGGATAATATCGGCCTCTTCAATGGCGGCCATGGCCTGATCACGGATATGATCAACCATCACATCGTTGGGATCATCATCAATGCCGCCGGTGTCCACCAGCATAAACATCTTGTTATTCCACGTGACCCTTTCGTAATGACGGTCACGGGTTACACCGGGAGTCGGGTCCACAAGAGCCTTGCGCGACCGGGTAATTCGATTGAAGAGAGTGGATTTGCCGACATTAGGTCGTCCGACCAAGGCGACGATAGAACAGTTCTGGGTTGACATCTTTTCCTTTCATACAACAGAGGTAGCATACAGACAGCACGATGTTTTCCGGAATGAACCGAAAAACATCGACATTCAATTTCTCAAGATCTATGTACACCAAAAGCTAAAACAATGCACCCTATTCACATAAAACAACGATCTTCTTCCCTGACGTATGACCACCTGGGAAAATTATCTTTTCATCCGTGATCTCCGTTACGCTCAAAACCTTATCCTCAAGATATTGATTCTATTTCTACAGTAAAACTTATCAAGGAGGTGCAGAAGTATCATTCCGGCAAAGCCCGTGCGGCCTTTTACCTCTTTCAGCAGCGCCTTCTTTTCTGAAGCCGCAAGAAACACCGGCGGCTTCGGCGGCATGACCCGGCTCACCGTCCGCGACGGAAAGGAAATCAAAATCGGACAAAGGAACTGATGACCAGTCTGATCAATGGTGCCCTCCAACGCAAACAGATCATCTTTCCCTCAGACGATCTGGAGATCGAAGAGCAGTTCACTACCCAGACCTACACCCTGCGGCACGGCAAGATTATCTACTCCAAAGGGAACGACCACATCATCGACGCGGTCCGCTGTGCCATGCTCATTCGGGAGCAAGGGAACCTCGATCTTGCCGTTGAAGGGACCGTTTGGCTCAAGCCTGTTCTGACAGAGCCGGTTTTTATTGAGGTATTTTTTGAAATTCTCGCACCTTTACTTGACATCCCAACACCAAATAGGCAATAATTCTTAATTAAGAATGCATTCTTATGGCGGATGGTGTTTTACTCATTCGATTAAAAACAACGGAAGGAGTAGCCTAATGCCGGAAATCAAAGGAACTGAAACCGAGAAAACCTCCTAAAGACTTTTGCTGGAGAATCACAAGCCCTTAATCGCTATACATATTTTTCCAGTGTAGCCGGGAAGGAAGGGTGCCGCCAAATTGAGGCTCTTTTCCTGGGAACAGCAGAAAATGAGAGAAAACATGCAAAACGCTTCTTTAAATTTCTTGAAGGGGGAGATACAGAAATCACAGCGACTTACCCGGCGGGAAAACCGGTACGACATTAGAAAACCTTAATGCGGCGACGGCAGGTGAGAATGTACAGCAAAGATGTAAGCATGCGCTGGAAGTGTAGAAATTGCGGATACGTGCACGACGGTTCCAATGCTCCAAAAATGTGTCCAGCCTGTTTGCACCCTCAAGAGCATTTTGAAGTCAAAGAAGAGACATGCTAATTTTTCCCATGACGGATTGAGTATTATGGAACCTATGAAATGCGAATTTGATGAACGAATAAAATTGTTCGAACAGGTTTGCAAAAGCAAAAATATAAAGATTACTCATCAGCGAATGGAGATTTTCCGAGAGATTGCAACAGCGGGAGATCACTCGGATGCGGAATCTATTTATCAGCGTGTCAAAGAGCGGTTGCCTACTATATCACTTGATACCGTTTACCGGGCTCTTTGGCTCTTCAATGATTTGGGGCTTATCAAGACGCTCGGCGCAACAAGGGAGCGAACCCGATTTGATGCTAACCTGAATCAGCACCACCACTTTACTTGCAGTGTTTGTGGGCTAATACGAGACATCTATGCCAAGGACTTTGATGAGCTTAAACTGCCGAATTCCATCAATGAAATTGGGCAGCCATACTCAACCCACGTGGAAGTGCGCGGGGTTTGTTTAACGTGTTCTCAAAACAAAAAACAAGATCAACGCTAACTAAAGGAGGTAATTATGTCCGAACACAGTAAATGCCCGGTAACGGGGAAAAGTAGCAGTCAAATGGCTGGTAGTGGAACGTCTAACAAAGACTGGTGGCCAAACCAGTTGAACCTTCACATCCTCCACCAGCATTCATCAAAGTCGAACCCTATGGACACAGATTTTAACTATGCTGAAGAGTTCAAAAAGCTTGACCTTGACGCTGTTAAAAAAGACTTGTACGCCCTTATGACAGATTCACAGGACTGGTGGCCCGCTGATTGGGGTCACTATGGTGGCCTTTTTATACGCATGGCATGGCATAGTGCAGGCACATACCGCATGGGCGATGGTCGTGGTGGCGGAGGTACCGGAAATCAACGTCTTGCCCCTATCAATAGCTGGCCTGATAATGTAAACCTCGACAAAGCACGCAGACTGCTTTGGTCCATTAAGCAGAAATACGGCAGCAAACTTTCTTGGGCTGACCTGATGATCCTTGCTGGTAACTGTGCCCTCGAATCAATGGGTTTCAAAACCTTTGGATTTGCCGGAGGGCGTGAAGATATCTGGGAGCCTGAAGAAGATACTTATTGGGGAGAGGAAAAAGAATGGCTGGCAACAAGTAATCGGCCCTATGATCAGAAAGACGCAGAAACAGATTTGAACAACCCGCTGGCAGCAGTACAGATGGGATTGATCTATGTAAATCCAGAAGGGCCAAATGGGAACCCAGACCCGGTAGCCTCCGGTCACGATGTCAGAGATACCTTCGCAAGAATGGCAATGAATGATGAGGAGACCGTAGCCCTTGTTGCTGGTGGCCACACCTTTGGAAAATGTCACGGTGCGGGCCCTGCCTCGCATGTTGGTCCCGAACCAGAGGCTGCACCAGTTGAAGAACAAGGACTCGGTTGGAAAAGTAATTTTGGTTCTGGTAAAGGCGGAGATACAATCAGTAGCGGTATCGAAGGTGCTTGGAAACCAAACCCAACTAAATGGGATACAGGTTACCTCAAGGTGTTGTTTAAATACGATTGGGAATTGGTCAAGAGTCCGGCTGGTGCGCATCAGTGGCTCGCCAAAGATGTCGAAGATGAAGACATGATCGTTGACGCTCATGATCCGACAAAAAAGCATCGCCCAATGATGACCACTGCCGATCTTTCTCTCCGCTATGACCCGAAATACGAGCCAATTGCCCGACAATTCCTGAAAAACCCAGAAGATTTCGAAGACGCTTTTGCACGGGCTTGGTTCAAGCTGACACATCGTGACATGGGACCTCGAGCCCGTTATCTCGGTCCTGAAGTTCCGGCAGAGGAGCTAATCTGGCAAGACCCTGTTCCTGCAGTTGATCATGCATTGGTCGATGAGAATGACATCACTACACTCAAATCTAAAATTCTGGAATCCGGCCTATCAGTATCTCAACTTGTCTCGACTGCATGGGCATCCGCTTCTACATTCCGAGGCTCTGATAAGCGAGGCGGTGCTAATGGTGCTCGTATCCGTCTGGCACCACAGAAAGACTGGGAAGTAAATCAGCCCGATCAGCTGCAGAAGGTACTTGCTACATTCGAAACAATCCAAAATGAGTTTAACAATGAGCAATCTAGCGGCAAAAAGATATCTCTTGCTGACTTGATTGTGCTTGGAGGTTGTGCTGGTGTCGAGAAAGCTGCTGTCAAAGCCGGACACAATCTGACTGTACCTTTCACGCCGGGGCGCACTGACGCATCTTTGGAGCAAACAGATGTGGAATCATTCTCTGTCCTTGAACCAAAGGCTGATGGATTCAGAAACTACCAGAAAGCCAACTACTCTGCAGTATCGGGAGATCTGCTGATTGATCGAGCACAATTGCTGACGTTAACAGCTCCTGAAATGACAGTTCTTGTTGGCGGTCTGCGTGTTTTGAATGTTAACTATGGACAGTCCCAACACGGAGTCTTTACCAATCGTCCTGAAACCCTCACAAACGATTTTTTCACAAATCTGCTTGATATGCGAACAGCATGGAAGCCGACAACAAAAGATCCCGATGTGTTTGAAGGGCGAGATAGGTCGAATGGTGAACTCAAGTGGACTGCCACCCGTGTTGACCTCATCTTCGGTTCGAATTCACAGTTGAGGGCTTTGGCCGAGGTTTATGGCTGCTCTGATTCTCAGGAAAAGTTTGTGCATGATTTTATCCGTGCATGGGATAAAGTTATAAATCTGGATCGCTTTGATCTTGCTTTGAGCAAATAGCAACAACTGAATATGCTGAGCTCTTGTGAGTTTAATGGCTCGGCATATTGTTGGGTCGTCGCCAGATATCCGGCCGACCCATGGTCATGACCAATTCTGCAAAACCTCTGCACTTATTCACAATTGCAGAGGTTTTGTCTTTTTTGACTGTGTGCATATCACTCTCCCCAATGCTACAAATCCAAGAAGATTGTTCACCATCTTCTTGGATTTGTAACAAGCACCTGCCGCCGTTCCGACGTTTTTCCTCTCCCTCCGGTAAGTAATCCCAGTGTTGCCGCGATCGCCACACAGCGGGCCGTTAGGCCGGAAACAACCCGAGAGCATTGCATCCTGAGAGACCTTGAGGTTTTTTCAATTCTTCAGCCAGATGTAACGTGTCCTTGCCAGTTCAGGTCGCTCCTTTTGTTCCTGACGGCGCACTTCATCTACTGCTTCATTGATGATTTTCATGATATGAAACTTATCAAAAGTTTGAACACGCCTTGACCCTGAACAAGTATTTTCATTTTTCAAGGTACCTGTGCAGAATGATTTAATTGCGCACAGCCCGTACCACTCCAACCTGTTTAGGGACATACTGCCGTTCCGGATCACAGTTATCATCAAGCTCCCAGGCCCCGGCTCGCCCCTCAAGATCCTTGTCTCCTGACCAGAAATTCCCCTTCACCTGAATCTGGCAGCGGCCTGTTTCGTGGAGGTCAGACATCATAGTCAATTCAAACAATTCACCGACAGTAGGCAGTCGCCAATCGTTGTAGCCACCCAGATTGAGTTCATCCACATAGGCCTGAGCCTCGACCAAGGATCGCACTCTCCTGCTGGTTTCCACCTGCCACATCTTACCGCTATTCACTTCCTGACAAAAACCCTGTGTGGTCTCCTGCAATCTCACCGCTCCATATAACGGTTGCACCAAACTCAACACAACCAACACAACCATGCCACCAATCAATCTCTGTTGTTTCATATCATCAACCTCCTGCTTTATGTACCGACCGAACGGTACAATCAATGGACAAAAACAGATAAAACTTCTTTTTCCATCAAAGAAAGCCCTCTTGGGCAGGTAAAAAAGATCAGCCTCAGGGGTTTTCCACCTGCAGAATGCTCTGCAGAGCCAGGATGCAATCCTGGAAATCATTTTTGCTTCGATTGAGCCGTGACATCATGATTCCGCCTTCCACAGCAGCCACGACGAGTTTAGCCATCCGGGAGACAGGGACAGGACAACGATAGTCAGTATCGCGCTCAGCTTCATACAAACACTGCTCAATCCTTGCCAGCCAATGCTTAAACACTGAATGGAGTATTTCAGCAAAACGGGAGTCGCCCTCAGTCATTTCCAAGGCAGCGTTTCCAAACAAACAGCCACCCACAAAATTATCTTTTTCCATTTGGTGAAGAATAACGGTACAGGAATTGATAATTCTCTCAAGCGGATCAGACGCGACACAGGAAGTCTCGAGCAAGGCAAAAAAATCCTCGCGCGCATCCTTTAAGACAGCCAGTCCAAGGGCCTCTTTACTCGTAAAATAATAATAAAGGTTACCCTTTTTTACACCTGTCGCCTCAATGACGGCACTAACCGGTGTATTTGCAAACCCCCGGACAGTGAAAAGCTGCCGACAGGTCTTGATGATATGTTCACGGGTATCTTTTTGTCTCGCTGTGGCCACCGAATTCCCCTTTAATAAAAAAACCAACCGTTCAGTACAAATTACAGTCGTGGATCAATGAAATCAAGTTTTTTCTGCTTGCTCTCTGCTGAATATACATTGCAGATGTTATGAAAGAGTGGTGCACAAACAATATTTCTGCTGACTGTTCCTTGCAAACTGCAACAGTCAGCAGAAGAACAGGCCGAAAGTCTAAAGCATCACGGTCACACAGAGGGCTCTCTCAGGGATAACAATATCCTTTACCAGACGCTTTCAGCGCTCAACTGACCAGAGAAAATCAGCTCCGGAGCCCAAAGAGTTCACCTCGGTGACGACAGAAAAACCATGCCCCAAGTCATAACTGGCCCGAAACAGGCTTGAGGCATTGAACAGATCATAACCGTAGCTGAGATAAAGATCAGAGGCCACCCGGCTGCCGAGCATTAAAGACATTGGTGATGATTCATCACCACCTGTAAAGGTCAGATCATCAATACCAAATCCCTGCTGCAACTCAGACAACAAAGATAAACCTTGAGACAATCCCACTGCCGCAGCCGCCCGCTGCAAAAATCCCTGATCTTCCTCTGCACCAAACGTTACCGTTCCTGCCAGAATCTTGGCCAAAGCATCCCGCTCATTCATAACCGGATCAGAAAACAGGGAGTATTTCATATCCTCCACAGTACCTGAGACCAGAACTCCCACCTCACCATGATCAACCAGACGCCTGGCTCGAATGTCCACTGCAGGATTATTGAGCGGGGTCTCAAAATAACTGATTCGCCCACGACTGATATCAAGGGTCCGCCCCTTAAATGTAAATGATCCCTGATCAAGACTGAGACTTCCGCTCCCGGTAAGCTCCCTGTTCCCTGCAAAGTCGATATCCAGACCACCAGTCAGCAGACCGTTGAGACCAAACCCCTGGAACTGAACCGCATCCCCCAGGCCAATCGTCACCCGGCCACTGATTACCGACTCTCCCCCAACCGCCGTCGAAGGAAGATCACCATTCACAACAACCACATCAGGTGACAGACTTAAGCCATCCTGATTCGAAGGAAAGATTATTTCTCCTTCCACAACCTCTACCCGACCACTCAAGCGACCAAGATGATCAGCATAATTAAAACGCAGATCCGGGTCAGCCACAAGACGATATTCCGGGATATTAAGAATCAGCAGTTCACGACCACGCATCCCCCCCTGTATGAGCCATCCCCGCTGTGCATCATGCCTGCCCCTTCCCTCAAGTGCCAATGACCCGGTTCCTGACTCTGCTGACAAATCCAGGCACAACCACCGGTCACAACTTTCCATGGAAGCATTCAACTCTTCCAGAATAATTCCAGCCGCTGGAACTTGAATCTGTCCATCAAGCAAATCCAAACGACCACGAAACTCAGGCTCATCCAAACTGCCATCCACATCAAAACGGCCACCCAGGTGACCAGTCAGCAGGAAGAGTCCCTGACTCAGAGAGTCTAAAACAGCAACATCCGGTAACTCAACATCGACACGACCACTCAATGATGCCTTGCTCAAGTCTGTAAGATCTGTAAGATCAATGGGACCAGTAGCAATCTTGGCCCGTGCCTGAATGTGCCCCTGCCCCTGGACACCTACCCCCAACTCTGCCTCAAGCTGCTCGCCGTCATAATCAAAAACAACATTATTCTCAGCCAGTTTCAAAAAAGATGCAGTTGACTCCTCCTTCAGGGAATCCACCAAAGTTAAATCTGGAATTTGCAGCTCGCCGACAAGAGTACTGAGATGCCACTGATTGGCAGCAGCCCGGACCGTACCTCGAGCATGTCCATCCAGAGGATCAAGGTGACCGGTAAAAAACTTGAACAGTTCCAGATCAACATCCTCAAGTTGACCAACCAGCTGCCAGGTTCCAGAAAAATCACCGTCCCCCTCCACACACAACTCACCAGAGCCATCACTGACCATACAGAGGGGAGCCAATGTGTATCCGGTTCGGGCCAGCGTCATGGGAGAAGGATTACCCAACTGCCATTCTCCGAGACTCTCACTTACCCAAAACAACCGAACCAATTCCCCCTGCCAATTCTTTTCTTGCAACCCTCCACGAACGGCACCGGAGAGCCAATCACTCTCCCGTTGAAGATCAACCCGCAATTCATGATCAGCACGACTCCCACCAAGTTCCAATCGACCGCTGTCAATAATCAGGGACCCACTCTGCCACCGGCCAGTGTTCACCTCACCTGTCACAGCTCCCTGAGGACTCAAATCAAGAGCCAAAGAACCATCAACTTCATCAAGCCACAATCCCTGATAACTCAGTTCTGCACCTGTGAATTCTGTCTCAAGCAACAAATTCTCCGGTCTCCCGCTCACACGACCCTGTAAATCCAATTGACCGGAGCCCCCAGGGAGCAGATCTGTCAACTGCGGACAACGGGCCTCAATCTCAAGGTCAAACACTTTCGACCAACTCCCCTTGACCAGAATATGATTTTCACCACTGTCCAGGCTCAACCCGGAGATCTGCCATTCTCCGTTTTCAAAACGGCTCCGGCCAGTCACATGGAAGGGGGCATCACGTAATTCACCATCCAGAGAATGCAAGTCAATTTCTGTCCGCAGCTCTCCATCCTTCCATGATCCACTGGTAACCACATCGATATTCAGACGTCCGGGCCAGGCCGGAAACATCTTCTCTGGAGTAAAATCAGAACCTGACAGCTCTGCTCGCCAAGCCAGCCCCTGCTGCCACCCCAACTTGCCATGCCCCTGAACGTTACCACCGGGGAACTCCCACTTCATCACGTCAACTGTCAGTCCTTTGGCATCAGCAGTCAACTCAGCGCTGAGCGGCATTTCGACACCACCTCTCTGAATCAGCTGTCCCTGCAAATTCCCATAAAAATCACTTCCACGCCCAAGCAATGCCAGTTTTCCGCCCGCTGCCAACCCATCCAATGGGGACCACAAAACAGCGAGTTCCGCATCCTGCCAATCCAGATCCAGCTGCCAATCAAAAGTTCTCGGCAGACCTTTAAGCTGCCCCTGCATATTCACGGCAAAAGGAGTTCTGAGTTCCACATCCAATGCCAAATCCCGTAAAGAACCATGCACCTGAAGCAGACCACTCAACTCATCCCAGGGGCCATGCGCTCCGCTAAAAGAACCGACCATATCAGCAGTCCAATCTCCCTGCAGGTTCAACTCACCACTCAGGGCCAACTGCCACTTCTTTTGAACCAGCGTCAACTCGTCCAGTTTCAGGTGACGATCCTGCACATCAAAAGCAGCACTGAGTCTATCTACCGACAAATATTCATCTGCCGTTGTTCCAATAAACGCAATATCCAGCAACTCAAACCGATCTACCCGAACAGGCAGCGGTACAACCACATCTATCGGGCCAGCCTGTACTCTTTCTTGCCCGGACTGATCGGTCTCCGTCTCGGGAAAATGAATCCGTAGGCCCTGTCCATGCAATTCGCGCAGATATAATTCGCCGACAAAAAGGCTTCCAGTCTGCACAGCCAGGCTCAGTCTATCCACAGCCACCGAGGTTTTCCCGATCTGAACCTGCAAGCCACGCAGAGTCACCTGGCCCAGAAGTGTTCCCTGAACCTGCTCCACCTTAAACGCTTTACCCAGAAACACTTCAAGACGCTGTACACCCCAAACCAGACCCGATTCACTGTACCCCAACCAACCAACGGCCGTAGCCGTCAAGACCAGCAGCAGACCCAGAACCCGGATAAAATTTCTCCAGATCATAAATCGGCTCCCATGCTTACATGCAAACGAATGGGCAGACCCGGCTCCGAAAGAGCTGTCGCAAGATCAACACTGATTCGCCCAAACGGCAGCTGATACCTCACTCCAGCTCCCACCCCCTGGACCAGTCGCACATCAGTATCATCCATGGCGTTACCCGTGTCATAAAAAGCCGCAACACTCCATTTTTGACCAAGTAAACGCTCAAGCTCAACGCTGGCCTCCATGAGATAACGACCACCAATTACCGCACCTGAACTATCGACCGGCCCCAGACTCTTATGAGCATAGCCACGAACACTCTGATCACCACCACTGTAGAAACGCAGAGATGGCGGCAAATCATCAACTTCATCAACGACTGTTGCACCAAGACCAAAGCGACCCGACAACCGCCAGTGCTCAAAGGGCGTAAGAATCACTTTCCCGCCCAGGCGAGCCTGAAAGAAAGTGGCATCCGACAGTACATTTTGTTCAGCCCCGCGCAATGTTAATGACAGGCGCACTCCGTCCCGGGTATTAATGCGCTGCTCAGCCATAACGATGGTCCAGGTCAAAGTCGGCAACAGGAAGAAGCCATGCCCCCTGGTCACTCCCACGTGGTACGTTTCATCACGCATTTCAAGACTGCTGATGATCTGATGAACAGGACCCATGTGTTGGACGGCCATGACTCCTGACAAAAACTCAGTATTGGTCTCATCCCACTGCTCATCAATCCAGCTGGTGGAAAAAATCAGCCGATCTGTGCGGGGATCAGCAATAGGGATTTCATAATCAGCCTCCAGGCCGCGGGCATTTTCAGACAACTGCAACGAAGAGCGAATCTGGTGGCCCCGGGAATTCAGAAGACGGTTACGCCATTCGATACTGCCACGAGCACCAGTATCACTGCCATATCCCACGCCAAAACTGTAACGATTCTTCAGAACCGGGGACAAGCTGAGCACGATGGGGATCTGTAGATCCTGAGCCTCATCAAGTTGAGGGAGAACACGGACGTCGCTGAAGTAACCACTTTCATTCAAAATCGTCTGTAGACGAACCAGACGGCGCAAAGAATAGGGTTCACCAACTGCATGAGGGAAATAACGATGCAAAAGATCACGGTCAATACCGGTCCAGCCGATCCGAGTTTCACCAAAAAGAAAGCGGGGCCCGGTATCCAGGTGTATTCTGATTTCAGCCCGATAGTTGCCCTTATGGACCCGTACCTCATGTTCAATCAGATTGGCCTGCAGGAAACCAAGCTCTCGAACTTTAGTAAGAATCTTTTTTTTACCCTGCTCATAGAGGGATGAATAAAAGATATCACCAGGACGGAAAGGGATATAATGCGCGAGATCCAGCCCGGCCAACTGTGTCTTGCCCTGCCCGCTCACCTCAACCGCAATTCCGGCCACCAAGACCGGTACACCCGGATCTATGACATAATCGACACTCCAGCCTTCCTGCTCACGCACCAACTCACCATGCACCACTGGCGAATAATAACCAAATGGTGCCAAGGCCGCGGCCACCTCTCGGGGAACCTGAACATGAAGGCGACGAATTTCCCAATTGGTCAGACGCGGGTTATCGCGTTGCTGGTAGATAGTGGTTCGGGCCAGGACATTTTCATACTGTTCACCTTCAACTCCAGAAAAACTGACCTGTAATTGATCTGCCCACAAGTCACTCGGCCCCAGAAGGGCACAACACCCCGCACAGGTCAAGAAAACCCGGAACATTGTAAGGCGCAAAGCGCGAAATTTTCCCAGTGCAGTTTTCAAATGAACAGGCTATCCTTTGCCAAATAATTCAGGCACCAATGACTTCTATCAGAGAACCGAAATCGTGAGCCCGTTTGTCACACATTTTAAACAGACGACTCCCACAGGCACACTGTTAACAATTTTTTATCCTATCCCACCCAACGATCATTAACAAACCGGGAATCACAACACCCCCACACCCTTTATTCTTACCATCTCGCCCACCTCTCCGTCATGAAAAAAAACCCGGAACAACTGCGAGTAGAAAAAATCGTCAATGGCGGGATGGGGCTCGGCCGTTTGAGCGATGGCCGTGTTTGCCTGACTCCCGGAGTTCTACCTGGAGAACTGATCAGCGTTCAGATCTGCGACAAACACAAAGGAGTACTGCAGGCAGCAGTCAAGAAGATACTTGAACCTTCAGCAGATCGTACTCCACATCCATGCCCCCTGGCCAAGACCTGCGGCGGTTGCGACCTTCAGCATTGCAGCTACCCGGGACAACTGCAAATCAAAAAACATATTCTCAATGATCTGTTTACCCGATCTGGCAATGCGGACGTACAACAGGCGGCAATCCAGATCAAAGAGCCACTGTCAGCCCCGCAACCTTTTCACTACCGACAGCGAATTCGCTTGCAGGTCGACACGTACGGCCGACCAGGCTTCCGCAAAAAAGCCTCCCACGACTGTATCCCGATCAGGGAATGCCTGCTGGCCGCGCCACAAATCAATGACGCACTGGCCACACTTATGGCCGATTCCGGCTTTCAAACCCTGCTCTCCAACAGCCGGGAACTGGAGCTTCATCTCAATCCAGGCTCAGGACGGGTCACCGTAATCCTTCACCAGCGCCGTCCTCCCCGGCCCCGGGATTTTTCCCTGGCCAGAGAACTCATGGGCAGCCAGGTCACCTCTCTGCCTGAGGGCCTCTTTTTTCTCGGCGACAATTTCCCCTTAACCCGCGCGGATCAAGGCACCACTCCAATTATTTTTTCCCAACACATACCACCGCTTGCCGGCTTCACAGACACCCCTCTGCAACTCAGCTGGGAGGCCGGTGGATTTTGTCAGGTCAACCTTGAGCAAAACATCAACCTGATTCGCACAGTCCTTGAATTCAGCCATGTGAATACTGATGAAACAGTTCTTGATCTGTTCTGCGGTATGGGTAATTTTTCCATCCCATTGGCCTGCAATGCCCATGAAGTATTCGGCATTGAGGGACAGGGTGCGGCCATCCGCAGCGCAACGAAAAACGCAAAGACTGCAGCATTGCACAACACCTCTTTCAGCAAGGGATCTATTCACCAATCCTGCCATGAACTGATCAAGAAGGGCCAGACATTTGACTGTGTGCTCGTTGATCCACCACGAGCAGGCATACCAGGACTTGCTGACGTTCTTGCACAGCTGACCCGTCAGCGTCTCATCTATGTCTCCTGCGATCCAGCCACCCTTTGTCGGGATCTGGCAGACTTAAGCCTCCAGGGTTTTACCATTCACACGGTTCAACCGGTGGACATGTTTCCCCAAACCCACCACCTGGAAACAGTGGTTCTCCTTGAAAGACATTGACAGATCAATACTTTCCAATTAAACGATAGACTTGTTTCTGCAGGATTTTCCATGGTGGTGTCGTAACAATTCCGGTCTACTGATTCGTGATCTCTTCATCCTCGTTCGGTACATCGCAGGTAAGGTCTCACTGGCAATACGTTACAGCTCCTTATTTGTTGAAATTCCCCCTTAAACATCCCAGCAATTGTTTCGAATTCATCCTGTTCACAATCCAGTCAAAAAATCGCTGCAATCAACTTCAAACACAAAAGTCCTTGATGAAAGGACTCAAACATCAACTATAAATATCATGAGTCAAGAAAGCACCCTCCTTAAACAACGACGACAAAAAGCCGATGACCTGGCCGCCCTTGGCGTTACCCTCTACAGCAACTCTTTCAAGCCAGCCAACACCGTTCGTGAACTTCTGGCCCGTGACCAGGATGTGGCCATCGAATGCCTGGATCAGACAAACTACACCTACTCCATTGCCGGACGAATCATGGCCGTCCGCAAGTTTGGCAAGGCCGCTTTCTGTCACCTCAGCGACACCTCGGGGCGTATCCAACTCTACCTGAAACGTGACACCCTCGGGGATGAGCAGTTCGCTACCTTCAAGAAATGGGATATTGGCGATATCGTTGGCATCGAAGGTAAGTTGTTTAAAACCAAGACGGGCGAATTGTCTCTACTGGCCGACCGAATCACCATGATCAGCAAGTCACTGCGTCCTCTGCCTGAAAAATGGCACGGCCTCACCGATGTGGAGACCCGCTACCGCCAGCGCTATGTGGACCTGATTGTCACCCCGGAGAGCCGTGAGACATTCCGCAAGCGGGTGGAGATCATTCGCCTGATCCGCGAATTTCTCAGCAACCGCGGCTTCATGGAAGTGGAAACTCCGATGATGCAGCCCATCCCAGGCGGTGCCACGGCCAAACCTTTCAAGACTCACCACAATGCACTGGGCATGGATCTCTATCTGCGCATTGCCCCTGAGCTCTACCTGAAACGCTTACTGGTCGGTGGATTTGAAAAAGTCTTTGAGGTCAACCGTAATTTTCGCAACGAGGGCTTGTCTACCCGTCACAATCCCGAGTTCACCATGCTTGAATTTTACCAGGCCTATGCCACTTACCACGATCTGATGGATCTCACCGAGGAGCTGGTCTCCTGGCTCTCCCAGGAGGTCAACGAGACCATGGCCATCAATTACCAGGGACAACCGGTCAACCTGGCCCCACCCTGGCAGCGAATGACCATGGAGGAGGCCTTGATCAATGTAGCCGGCATCGACGCCGACTTACTGGCTGATGATGCAAGCGTCATGGCACTGGTCAAGGAAAAAGGGATCAAACTCGAGGCCCAGGCCGGGGTCGGCAAGGCCAAGACCGAACTCTTTGAGCTTCTGGTGGAAGAAAAATTAATCAACCCCACCTTTATTACCGCCTACCCGACCGAAGTTTCGCCTTTGGCCCGGCGCAACGACGAAGATCCCAGTGTTACCGACAGGTTTGAGCTGTTCATTACCGGCCGCGAGATCGCCAATGCCTTCAGTGAGCTCAATGACCCCATCGATCAACGGGAGCGCCTTGAAAAGCAGATTGCCGAAAAGGGCAACGATGAAGAAATCCACGCCGAACTGGATGACGATTTTCTTCGGGCGCTGGAATACGGTATGCCCTCTGCGGCTGGAGAAGGCATCGGCATTGATCGGCTGGTGATGTTACTCACCGACTCACCTTCTATCCGCGACGTAATCCTCTTCCCGCACCTCAAGCCTGAAATGAAACCCCAGAAAAAGAAGAAAAAAAAGAAAAGCAAAGGAACGAGCGATGCACAAAACAAGGCAACTGTTCTAGATGCACAGAATAAACCTCAGTAAGAGGCTGAAGACCTGAGATGTATGAATGGTTCATCAGCTGTCGTTACCTGCGAGCCCGGCACAAACAGAAATTCATATCCCTGATCTCATTTATCTCAGTGGCTGGAATTACCGTTGGGGTCATGGCCCTCATCGTGGTCCTGGCAGTCTTTTCAGGATTCACGAATGGTCTGCGCGATCAAATCCTTGCCATCAATTCGCACATTATCGTTCAACAGCCAGGTGGTATTCAAGATTACCACAATATCCGTCAACAGATCCTCAACATCCCCGAGGTCAACGGCGCAACCCCCTACCTCTACTCTCAAACTCTGATCAGCAGTCCATCAGGTGGCGGGGGTATCATCCTGCGCGGAATTGATCCAACCACGGCCCGTGGCGTTATTGGCCTGCCGGATCAGCTCATTCACGGGACAATCAATGACCTGGAGACACAGGAACAGCGCGGTCTCCCGAACATCATCCTTGGAAAAGAGCTTGCCGATGAACTCCTGGTGATGGTTGGAGACAAAGTTCGACTGATCTCACCATCCGGCCCACTCACCCCCATGGGGGTTATTCCCCGCATTAAGACATGTCGGGTCTCAGGTATCTTTGAATCCGGCATGTATGAATATGATTCAAGCCTGGCCTACATGGCCATGCCGGACGTACGCGCCTTCCTCGAAATCCGTGACATGGCGCACGGCATAGAGGTAGCAGTTCTTGAAAAAGCACTCAACCGGACTGATACCATAGCAATCGAAATCATGAATTCCATAGAGACACCAGTGATCGCCAAGGATTGGAAGGCCATGAACCGCAATCTCTTTGCTGCGTTCAAGCTTGAGAAAATCGGAATGTTCATCTGTGTCGCCCTGATCGTCCTTGTTGCGGCACTGAATATCATCAGTGCCCTGATCATGGTTGTCATGGAAAAAGAACGCGATATTGCGATCCTGAAATCCATGGGCGCCACCTCGGCCTCAATCATGCGCATCTTCTTTTTCCAGGGGATGATCATCTCCGTAACCGGAACCAGCCTTGGCATCCTTGGAGGTTTGGGCCTGTGTGAACTTCTTTCCCGCTATCAATTCATTGAGCTGCCCTCAAATGTCTACCCCATGACGACCCTGCCGATCAAGGTCCTCCCCATGGATGTAACCATCATCGGACTTGCCGCTATTCTCATTACACTTTCCGCCACCCTCTATCCATCGTGGCGTGCGGCACAAGTGCAACCAGCAGAGATTCTCTCATGACCACTCCTCTACTGGAAGCCTTGAACATCAGACACACCTATACTGGTGGCACCAGCCCCATAGATATCCTGAAAGGTGTGAATGTACAGCTTGAAGCCGGCGAGATGCTCGCCATTGTGGGTGCATCAGGCTCTGGAAAGACCACCCTTCTCCAGATTCTCGGAACCTTGAGTCAACCCAGCAGTGGAGAGTTACGTTTCAAAGGCGATACCCTCAAGGGCAGGAGTGACCAGAAGATAGCAACCTTCCGCAACCGGGAGCTGGGTTTCATCTTCCAGTTCCACCACCTCCTCCCCGAATTTTCAGCCCTGGAAAACGTCATAATGCCCGGCCTGATCAACGGCCAGTCCCATAAAGAGCTCCTGGAACCAGCCCGTGAAATTCTGGAACAAGTCAACCTCAGCCACCGCCTCGACCACCGGGTCGGTCAACTCTCGGGCGGCGAGCAACAACGCACGGCCCTGGCTCGAGCCCTGATCATGGAACCGACCCTGCTTCTGGCCGATGAACCCACCGGCAACCTTGACAGCCGGAGCGGCCGTCTGGTCTTTGACCTGATCGGTCGCCTCTGCCGTGAACGGAAGATGGCCGTCGTCATGGTCACCCACAACATGGAACTGGCCGCGGAGATGGATCGTCGACTGACCCTGATTGACGGACTTCTACTCGACGACTGACATCCGTATGACCCGGCCCGAGTTGTCCCACCAGCGCCTGTTTGTCTCCATCCCCATTGAGACGGGAATTAATCAAGAACTGAACCGCTTCCAGCAAAGACTGGCCACAGGTCTTCCCAAAGGAAAGATACGCTGGGTTCACAGTACAAATCGTCACATCACCCTGATTTTCCTGGGTGACACCCCTATGCCAAGCGCCAGGATCATCTCCCTCATTGACGAGGCCGCACTCTCCACTCCCCCTTTTGCTCTTCCCTTGGGCAGCCCGGGGGCATTCCCCTCGCCCCACCGCCCCCGGGTCATCTGGCTCGGCCTTGACGACCCGCTCAGACATTGCCTGCATCTGCGTGATTCTCTACGTCTCAAACTGGATCCCCCGATGGACACCCAAGCAGAAAAACGCTTCATCCCGCACCTGACTCTGGGCCGGGTGCGGCCAGAAGGCCGTATAACAGAATTTGACTGGAAACTGAAAACAGCCCCCCTTCAGCTGGAAGTCAAGGAAGTCCAACTGATCTGCAGCAGGCTGACGCCAAGTGGTCCCCTCTATACCTGTTTACACCGAAGCAGACTCAGAAGAAAAAACTGAATCTATTTGTGAGCCTGTCACGAGCGCGACAGACGTTGCAGCCCAAAACTAACGGCGACGCAAACGACTCCGCACAACCTCGGCTAAAAGAGGGGCCAGGGAATACACCTGAAGCAGTTCGTTACCTTCTCGCCCTGGATAACTGTCTGAACCGATAACAGTGCGGATGGGACTCTGCTCAAATCTGGTCTGAGCCCCCCCTGCCAGAACCAGATGGGTAGCCATGACATGAACATCGCAAGCCCCGGCTTCGAAGCAACGTTCAGCGGTTTGAATAATCGACCCACCGGTGCGAATCATATCATCACAGATCACGACCGTGCGACCGCGAACCACACTTGAAACCTGACCGACAATGGTCTTGTCAGTATCATAACGGTCTTTATCAGCGGCAGTATGTGCACAACCTAAGAGACTGGCCAGACGCGCCACCCGTTTAGAAAAACCATAGTCCGGGGAAACCAGGACATAGTCTCGAAGATTACTTGCCCGAATCTGAGCCACGGCCAGCTCATCAGTCCAGAGATGACAGGTGCTGACCTCACCACCGTGCGCATGGAGCACAGCCTCAGAATGGAGATCAACAAAAGCAACAAAATCTGGCCGAGCTCGAAATATTTGACGAGTACGAGTAATTCCCTTGGGGATCTCGTTGGAATCTGGTTTGACCCGCTCCATGGTTGAATGGCCAAGATAAGGGATCAGTACATTCACCGTACGGGCATTGCTATAACGACCACCCTGAATCAGATCCAGTAACTCCTGATGACTGGCATCACTGTGGGTGGCTCCGATGATCACCAGATCACGCCCACCTGGGTCACAGGGAAAGGCATGGTATTGCTCACCGTCGGCAAAGGTCCGACGGATCATCTCCGTGAAGGGAATATTCAGAGCCTGGGCCACCAGCAGTGCCAGTGGCTCAGAGGCCCTGTTACTCACAAGCATCAGGTTATTCATCTTCGATTCTTCCCCTGATTCAGAACTGGCACCTTTAGTTCAATGCACTGACAATGGCATCACCCATGGCCACAGTGCCGACAGCCTTATTTTTATCTACTGCAATGTCAGCTGTGAAAACACCTTGCTCAAGTGTCAATGCAACAGCTCGCTCAATTGCATCGGCTGCTTCATCCAATCCAAAGCTGTAGCGAAGCATCATACCTGCCGACAGAATCTCGGCGATAGGGTTGGCAATCCCCTGACCAGCAATATCCGGAGCCGAACCTCCGGCTGGCTCATAGAGACCAAATTTGTCCGCGTTCAGACTGGCTGAGGCCAGGAGACCCATGGAACCAGTCAGCATGGCCGTCTCATCAGAGATGATATCACCGAACATGTTACCACAGAGCATCACATCAAACTGATGCGGATCACGAACCAGCTGCATGGTGGCATTGTCCACATAGATATGGTTCAGTTCCACATCAGGATACTCGCGGGCCACTTCACACACCACCTCACGCCAGAGGACCATGGTGGTCAAAACATTGGCCTTGTCAACAGAGGTCACCCGACTTCTACGCAAGCGTGCGGCATCAAAGGCCATGCGACTGATGCGCTCGATTTCTGAACGCTTATAGGCCATTGTATCGAACGCACGCTCTTCTGCTCCTTCACCTTCACGCCCTTTGGGAGTCCCGAAATAAATTCCTGACGTCAATTCGCGCACACAGAGAATATCAAAACCATCCTTGACAATATCAGCACGCAATGGGCAGGCACCGGTCAGAGACTTGAACACCTTCGCCGGACGGAGATTACAAAAAAGATCAAAGTGTTTACGCAATGGCAACAGTGCAGCACGTTCCGGCTGCTCTTGCGGAGGCAGGCTTTCCCATTGAGGACCGCCAACCGAACCAAAAAGAATGGCATCACTTGCCTCACACAAGGCCAAAGTCGCAGACGGCAACGCCTCACCATGATTATCAATAGCAATTCCACCAACATCGGCAAATTCATAACTCAACTGAAAACCAAACTTTTCCTGAGCCGCATCTAAAACCTTGATTGCCTCGGTCATAACCTCAGGGCCGATTCCATCACCAGATAACACTGCGATTTTTTTCATTACATTCCTCTCATGATCATCTGGCGATTATTGCCAGGTATTGAATTAAAATTTACACGGTACTAGATATATCCGCTCATCTGAAATGAGTCACCAGAAATCAGGGCAGAATCAACAGAAAACCACACTCAAACAGGAACAGACTGATTCAAGATCCATCGTGACCCATATTTTTTTTGAACGACAACAGAACGCGGCTGGCTCCCGATACTGGCAGTTGATATTCCACTGTCTTCTCCAGATGAGACCTCATCTCCTCAGAACAGGAAGCCAGCTCTTCAGACCACTTAGGCCCCTTCATGCACAAGACCCGTGTCCCTGGCAACCAGAGATGGTCAATCAATTGGAGGAAAGTTGAAAGATCTGTGACGGCTCGACTGGTAATATGAGTGTAAGGATGCTCGGCACAAGGTCCAACCTCTTCAACTCGTCCAGCAACAACACTTACCCCTTTGTCCAAAGCCAATGTCCTGGCCACATGACGAAGAAAAGACACTCGTTTCAGGCGTGGTTCCACGAGGGTGACTGTCAGGTCCGGAGAGGCCGCCTTACAAACGAGACCCGGGAAACCAGCCCCGCTCCCGACATCAAAGAGATGGGCATCCTTTTCCATCAAATGAGGGACAAGAGCTAAAGAATCGAGAAAATGCTTGTCAACTATTTCCAAGTCAGTCGTTCCCCTGGCAATAAGATTGACCTTTGCACTCCAGCGTTTGAGCTCAACAAAATACAGGGTCAGTCGAGTGACTGCGCCAGGACCAAGCTCCAATCCCAGGCGAGTACACCCTTCGACGAGATGTTTCTGGAAATCAAAAGTCGTCGCAGTCATTCGCACTCAAACATTATCCACGATCAGACTTGAGTCGCTCGGATACAGAAGATGCGTGGGCGCTTAAACCCTCAAGCCCGGCAAGAAGCTGGATGGCGTCTGCATCTTCCTCCAGGGCCTGCCTGGAATAGCTGACAATCGAACTTTTCTTGAGAAATGTCTCGACCCCCAACGCCGAAGAAAAACGAGCCGTTCCCATGGTGGGCAAAACGTGATTGGGACCGGCCAAATAATCACCGGCAGCCTCGGGTGTATGGTGACCGAGAAAGATTGCCCCGGCATGACGAATACGCGGCAGCTGCGCCCAAGGATCAGCAATCATCAGTTCCAGATGTTCAATGGCAATATCATTAGTCAGATCAATGGCCTCATCAAGGTCATCCACACACAGAATCAGACCGCGTTCGGCAAGAGAACGCCTGGCAATCTCCCGTCGCGAAAGATTGGCGAGTTGACGCGTCAACTCCGCCTCCACCTGTGGCACAAGATCATGATCAACAGTCAATAATACAGCCCGAGCCATGGGGTCATGCTCGGCCTGAGCCAGCATATCGGCAGCCACATGGACAGGGTTTGCCGTCTCATCGGCCACGATCAGGACTTCAGACGGCCCGGCAATCATGTCAATTCGGACCAGTCCTGAGACCTGAGACTTGGCCTCAGCGACAAATTGATTTCCGGGACCAACAACCACATCCACAGCCGGAATGGTCTCTGTACCATAGGCCAGTGCTGCAATAGCCCATGCGGAACCAGCCTTGTAAATCTCGCTGATTCCGATTTCCTGGGCGGCAACCAGAAGATAAGGACTCACCCCCCCTTCACTGTTGGGTGGAGTAATCATCACCCGGCGATCAACACCGGCAATTCCGGCCGGAATTCCGTTCATCAACACTGATGACACCAGTGGGGTCGATCCACCCTGACCACCGGGTACATAGAGCCCGGCAGCATCCACCGGACGCACCAGACGACCGACGATGGTCCCGTTTTCACGAGTCTGCATCCACGAATCTTCCATTTCCCGCTCATGAAAGGTCTGAATGCGTTCAATAGCCGTAGATAAGGCCGCCATAAAGGGCTGATCCACCTGCTCATAGGCGGCCAGCATCTCAGCGGTCGTGACCTGCAAATCGCTCTCGGCCATGTCAGGGGCATCAAACTTACGAGTGTAAGCCAATACGGCAGCATCCCCCTGTTCACGGACGTCACGAAGGATTTCACTTACAGAGTCTCTGCAGCTTTCATCGGCAGCCTCAAAACGACCAAGGAGCTCGGCAATGGCCCGCTCGCCCTCTTCGGTACTGGTTTTCAAAGATTTGATCAGTTTCATTGTAAACCTAATTAAATAAAAGATACATTAAGGAATCGATTTCGATATACTTGCAAAAATAGTTCAAAATTCATGGTTGACTGCAGCCAACTCCGGGCAGTAAGCCAACCAACACTCAAGCCCGGCTCCCCCAATGAACGGCAATCGTCCCCAACATGAACTTACGATATCCAACCTCACTGAAGCCAGCTTTTCGGAAAAGGCTCGCCAACTCCTCAGCCCGATGAAACTCCATGGTCGAGCCAGTGAGATAGGCATAGGCCGCCTTGTCCCGGGCAATCATGCGCCCGAGTAACGGAATGCCAAAACGGAAATATAGACGCACCAAGGGCGCGGTGAGGCTCTTATCTGGCGGTGTGGTATCGAGACAGACCACCCGGCCACCTGGTTTCAGCACCCGACAGACCTCACGCAGCACCGCTAGGGAGTCATCAACATTGCGGAGCAAATAACCAAAGGTCACCGCGTCAAAGCTCTGGTCCCGATAGGGGAGACAGTTGGCATCACAGGCCTGCCAGGAAACGGCTTCCAGGGCAAAACGCCTTTGGGCCTCATGAAGCATATTCTGTGAAAAATCGGCACCAATGACCGCCAACCCCGGTCGCTGACGGCAAGCAAGAACCGCAATATCACCAGTACCCGTGGCAAGATCAAGGACACGACCATGCTCGGGTGGCCGGGCCTTCTCCACCACAAAACGGCGCCATCGCTGATCCTGCCCCATGGTCATGACTCTGTTCATCAGATCATAACGACCGGCAATGGCATCAAACATCTTCTGTACCGCTGGTCCCTTAGTCACGGCACACTCTCCGCTTATCCATTGTCACTGCTTATCCTCCACAATTTTCCACCATAGCAATTACAATCAGCAAGGGGCAAACCCCGGCGTGCGCGGGAAGGGAATCACCTCGCGAATATTCTGCATTCCGGTCACATATTGAACCAAGCGTTCAAAACCAAGGCCAAAGCCAGCATGGGGCGCAGTGCCATAACGGCGCAAATCAAGATACCAGCCATACTCCTCTGAATCAAGACCTGCCTCCTCCATCCGCGCCAGTAACGGCTCAAGACGCTCCTCACGCTGACTCCCCCCGACAATCTCACCAATTCCAGGGACCAGGATATCCATGGCAGCCACGGTGCGGCCATCCTCATTCATCCGCATGTAAAAAGGCTTGATGGCGGCCGGATAATTAGTGACAATCAAAGGGCGACCATAGACGTCTTCGCAAAGATAACGCTCGTGCTCGGATTGCAGATCAATGCCCCAACTCACGGGAAATTCAAAAAGACGGTCGGCTGCCAGCAGCTGGTCCACAGCCTCTGTATAGGTGATGCGGGCAAAATCCTGATCAACGACCTGCTGCAGGCGCGCAATCAGCCCCTTGTCTATAAAACGATCAAACATTTGCAGATCAGGACCGCAATGCTCCAGGACATCTGCCAGCAGATATCGTAGCAGATCTTCAGCCAGGGCCATATTGCATGCCAGATCGCAGAAGGCCATTTCCGGTTCAATCATCCAAAATTCGGCCAGATGGCGACTGGTATTGGAATTTTCGGCCCGGAAAGTCGGCCCGAAAGTATAAACCCGCCCCAAAGCCTGGGCATAGACCTCGGCCTGTAACTGTCCACTCACCGTAAGCCCTGCCCGGCGACCAAAAAACTCATGCTGCCCCTGCCCGTCACTCTGGTCACTTTGACCACCGGCAGTTGTCACCTGAAACATCTCGCCTGCACCTTCACAGTCGCTGGTGGTGATAATCGGAGTATGAACCTGAATAAATCCTCGCTCAGCAAAAAAATGGTTCACGGCCAGAGCAAGTCTCCCCCTGACTCTGGCCACTGCAGCCAAGGCATTGGTACGAGGGCGCAAATGACTGAGGTTGCGAAGAAACTCAAAGCTGTGCCTCTTCTTCTGCAGAGGATAGGTCTCCGGGTCAGCCCATCCCAAGACTCGAACAGCGCTGGCCACAAGCTCCACGGCCTGTCCCTTTGCTGGTGAGTCTTGCAGCTGCCCTGAAATCTCAACACTGCAGCCGGTGGTCAGTTTTTTAATTTCCGTCACATAATTGGCAAGTTCCTGATCGGCAATGATCTGCAAGCCGGTCAGGCACGAGCCATCAGTCAATTCAAGAAATGAAAAACCACCGCTATCGCGACGGGTTCGAACCCAACCCGAGACCACAAGTTCTGCACCGACATCTGCCCGGTTCAGGATGGTACATATCTGCTGCTGCATTTAATTCTCAACCTTCTTTCGTTAATTATAATTCAAACGCAATTTCACGGGGGACAATTGCCTCACTCATCTTCGCCCCCCCTATCCTTTATCGCTCTCACATGTGCAATAATGGCCAACAACACGGCCCTGTTCACAGATTTTTATTTCCTGAATGGTCATACAAAACCAGTTCACCGTCACCAGAAAGACGACTCGGCACAACACCTGCCATCTCAGCCAAATGCGCTCCCACAACTGGGCACTTGACAGTCAGGAGGAAAAAAATCTGTCTATCAACCTCAGACAGGGTCTCAAAATTCCCCTGCCCCTTTGAAATAACCAGATCGGCAGACCAGAAACACTCCTGCAGCTCAGACGAACAACGGGTGAGCGGTGTACCAGGACAAGCCGTGCCATTACTGATTATTCGGGCATGACGATCCATACCGCAATGAGAGGCATCGCTAATCAGGGCATCATTGATGATCGGCGCCCCCTTGACCGCAACAATCACGTCAA
Source organism: Candidatus Desulfatifera sulfidica (assembly GCA_014381505.1). Classification (GTDB taxonomy): domain Bacteria; phylum Desulfobacterota; class Desulfobulbia; order Desulfobulbales; family Desulfocapsaceae; genus Desulfatifera; species Desulfatifera sulfidica. The sequence continues at coordinate 51,134 of JACNLK010000033.1, forward strand.
GCCCGCGATCACTCAAGAGCTCAACCACCAGGGAATCATAGACGATCTCACCGCAATTGTCAGCCAGATAGAGAACCTTGGCGCTAGGTGGCAAGCCCTCCACCACCCCCAAGAGCGCCTGAATGTGATCAATGACCAGAGGTACCTCCCGACAGACAGCCAATGCAGCTCCGATGTCAAACTTTTTCAGCGCCCCGTAATCAATAATATTCCCGCCAATAGCCAGGCGAAAAGCCAGGGCCAACGGGGAATCAGCCGCTCTGATCTCTTTTTGCAGAGCTGGCAACACAGCCAATGCCTGGTCATTTGACTGATTCTTCAGCTCCAGATAAGGATCAGGGTTACGGCTGAGCCGGGCAATCATGGCATAAAAATCCACCGAATTTTCCGGTGGTGTCCGGTTCATATCCATTTTTTGGATCAAACTGGCGGCCTCGTGTAAAATCATCAGTTGAACTTCCGGATCTGCTGTGCTGATCCGACCGGCCCGCAAAGCCTGATTCAAAAAACAGGGGAGACAGTCAAGTGCAGTTTTCACAGAAGGTACTCCTGGCGAACATTCCCCATGGCAGTAAAAATTGAAGACCTGGCAGAGGGCTCTTGTTCATATATTTCATCCAACCAGCCTCTCACCTGTTCACGCCGAGTTCTGCCGGCCAAAGGACACGGATTAACCAGACACTGGAAACCGAGCCGGTTTGCAATTTTTTCAATTTCTGCCTTGATAATATAGGCCAACGGACGAATCAGGGTCAATCGTCCGGCAAACAGATCCTGGCGCGGAATCATAGTCGATATGTTACCGCTGTAAAACATATTAAGGAACAGAGTCTCAATCAAATCGTCCTGGTGATGGCCAAAGGCTATCTTGTTACATTTCCACTCTCGCGCCAACTCAAAGAGCTGTTGTCGTCGATTACGGGCACAAAGGAAACAGCTTTCCTTGTCTTTACCCCCCAGACGTCTCCCGCGTACCGCCTCCATTTCAAGTCCGACACGCGCAAGTTCCCGGCGCACCCAGGACACTGGAGTCACCTGCCCTGCCAACTCGTCAACCGACTCAGAAAAGCCCATATCCACATGAACCATTCGCAATGCATAAAAGATCGGGGCCTTGGCTCGCCAGTAGTCCAACAGCCAGGCCAGAACCAAACTATCAACACCGCCCGAAACAGCCACCAAAACCCGGTCACCTTCGGCAAGCATAGCATGGTCATGCATGGCCCGTCCGATACGACGGTTCACTGTGGGATCAAGAATCTTACCTGTCATTTAACGTTCCGATGGCCTTAACAAATTCCCAATAAATCCTGTGAAGAGCCGGCAGGAAACACTCCGCCGGTTCTGCCGCTTCACAGTGCCAACAAAAAACGCCCGCCAGCTCCCGGTTCGGGGAACATGGCAGGCGCCTCAACACAGCGGTTGCCTCCCGACTATCAAGGTACCCCATCAGACTCCTGGAGATACGGTGACCCTCGCAAGGTCTTACGTACAGCCTGAGCAGTCAATTCCTCGACCGTAACCCACTTAAATCCACGCATGAGGGCCTTATTCAACGAAAAAAGGTTCCCCAGAACACTATCCTGCGTCTCATCCACAGAAGAATGCCAAAGTGTTTTCCCAGTAGCCGCCTGAACAAGACGCATCTCAAAGGCTGAAGAGGCCGGTGTATTGACAGAATAATCACTCCCGTCGCGCTGCTCATAGCGCCGAATTTCTGTCTGCAAAACGGCATCGCAGCCGACACTCTCCGCCAACTGCCGTAACTCAGCCAAACGATCATGACCAACTGCCACTTCGATCTGTGCCATGGGTGAAACCTGACGTATCTGTTCACGTCCTACTAAATCTTCAGCCATGATTTGATCAATCAAGGCCGCACCCTGTTCAAGCCTGGTTCGATCTTTAATCTCAAGACGAATATCCGGGGCAACAACTGTGGGGAGAATCGCAATGCACTGCACATCCTCATGCTGCACAGCAACCTGACCAGGAATAAATCGTGATGAACAACCACTTGCCAGTAAAACGGGCAAACCAGTCACAACCAACAACAGCAACAGACTCAACTTCTTCATCTGCTTATTCATCACAGCTCCCCTCCCCTACAGACTCCCCTTGGACGACAGAGCACCACTCAAACCACTCCGTCGCAGACAGGCCTCGTTCATGGCACGACCCAACCCCTTAAACACAGCCTCTATAATATGGTGCGTATTCTCTCCATGGAGCAGATCAACGTGCAGCGTCACACCAGCCTGCAGGGCAAATGCCCGCAAAAACTCCTGAGCCAGGGCAGAATCAAAACGACCAACCTTTTGATCTGGAACCCGGACCTCGTAATGTAAAAAAGGACGATTTGAGACATCAACCACCACCCGGGCGAGTGCCTCATCCATGGGAAGATAACAAAGGCCATATCGACAGATACCACCTTTATCGCCCAAGGCTTGAGAAAAAGCCTGGCCAAGACAGATGCCAACATCTTCAACCGTATGATGATCATCAACTTCAACATCACCAACGGCCTTAATCGTAAGATCAAAGAAACCGTGTACCGCAAAAAGCGTTAACATATGATCAAGAAAGGGCACACCGGTGTCAACACTGGTCTGACCATTCCCATCAAGGGCAAGCTCTAATCGGATATCAGTTTCCCTGGTGACCCGCTCAACCAAACCCTGTCGTTGCGCTGCTGCTGTCATGATTACTCTCCACTGGTCAATGACCCAAAACAAAGGCTCTGCCTAAGTGATTTGGGGACCAGACAAAAATTATTACAATTTACCTAGCCAGTCTGAATTATATAGATTATATAGCACAGACCGTTGCGAAAGACCTATTTCTTTTTCCAAAGAGATGGCAAAAATTTAACAATCCGGCCCATCTACAAAACAGTTTTTCTGTTGACATGCACATGTCGGTCTGTTAAAGTCGTCTCGTTTCAGGGCTTAACAATTAAGCATTCAGCCCCTTACAAGATGAGCGGGAATAACTCAGTGGTAGAGTGTAACCTTGCCAAGGTTGAAGTCGCGAGTTCGAATCTCGTTTCCCGCTCCACTCAGACTGCACAAGGTTCGACATTAGCTCGAACCTTTTTTTATTAAAACAGCACTACCCTGCAGAGGAACACCATGAAAACTTACCTGACTCCTGTAAGTGAGATCGATAAGAAATGGTATGTGGTCAACGCCGAGAATAAAGTACTGGGACGTCTTGCCTCAGAGGTCGCCTCCCGACTGCGCGGCAAGCATAAGCCCACCTACTCCACCTTCATTGACAACGGCGACTTCATCGTCATCACCAATGCCGAGAAGATTCAACTCACCGGCAAAAAATGGGATGACAAGATTTATTACCGTCACACCGGCTATATGGGCGGACTCAAAGAGCAGACTGCCAAAGAACTGATGGCCAAACACCCAACCGACCTGATCATAAAGGCCGTCAAAGGCATGCTCCCAAAGAACAGACTCGGTCGTCAGCAGCTGAAAAAACTCAAGGTCTACACTGGCACCAACCATCCTCATGCTGCCCAGATGCCTGTTGAGCTTAATTTATAATTTTCATCACCACGGAGAAGAGTAACATGGCCCAGGATCGTTTTTACGCCACAGGAAAGAGAAAGACCGCCATTGCTCGCGTCTGGATCACCCCCGGCAGCGGCAAGGTAACAGTCAACACCATGAATGCTGAAGACTACTTCGGTCGCACCTTCAAGCTCCACAAGATCGAACGCCCCTTCAAGGCGACCGAAAACGTAGAGAAATATGATGTAGTCGCCACTCTTAAGGGCGGTGGTAAGTCAGCTCAGGTTGATGCACTCTCTCACGGTATCTCCCGTGCCCTGCTCGAAGTAGACCCTGAGCTGCGTTTGTCCCTTAAAAAATCAGGCCTTCTGACTCGCGACCCACGTATGAAAGAGCGCAAGAAATACGGACAAAAAGGCGCCCGCGCCAAGTTCCAGTTCTCAAAACGTTAAGAGTATCTTCTGTTGTCCCCCCGTTGAAACATTACTCAACGGGCTCCTGGATGTGACACTAAGACTTCCAGACACAGACAGATTTTCAAGAAAGGGGATAACAGATAATCTGTTATCCCCTTTTTCTATTTAGGTGACCTCAATGATCAATGTCGCAATCATCGGCGCCTCCGGTTACACCGGAGTGGAACTTACCCGCATCCTCTGCAATCATCCTGAAATCCGCCTGACGGCAGCCACTTCACGTCAATATGCAGGCAAACCTCTGGCTGAAGTCTTCCCCAATCTCAGGGGAAAGACCGAGTTGATCTGTGAAAATCTCGGTCTTGATGAACTGTGCGAACGAGCCGACTTATTTTTCACCGCAGTCCCCCACAAAACGGCCATGGACATAGTCCCCAGCCTCTTGCGTGCCGGAAAAAAAGTCATTGATCTCTCCGCTGATTTTCGCCTGCGGGATGTTGCCGTCTACGAACAATGGTACCAGGCTCACTCATCACCGGAACTGATCAATGAGGCGGTTTACGGACTCCCCGAGCTCTACCGCGAACAAATCAAAAACGCACGCCTGGTGGCTAATCCGGGCTGCTACCCGACCTCGATCATTCTTGGCCTGAACCCACTCCTTAAACAGGGCGTCATCGACCCATCAACCATCATTGCAGACTCCAAATCCGGCACATCCGGTGCGGGTCGCGCTGCCTCGGTTGGTTCTCTTTTCTGCGAAGTTGCAGATGGTTTTCGCGCCTACAAAGTAGGTGGATCTCATCGCCATATCCCTGAGATTGAGCAGGAAATTAACGCCCTGGGCAACTGCGCAAGCAAAATCTCTTTCACGCCGCACCTGCTCCCCATCTCCCGCGGCATCCTGAGTACGGTCTACGCCACCCCGATCAAAGATTTTAAATTGAGCGAACTGACCGCACTCTACGAGGATGTGTACCGCGATGAACCCTTTGTCCGCCTTCTACCGGCTGGCAGCTCCCCCGCGACCCAATACGTGCGCGGTTCAAACTTCTGCGATATCTCCATCAACCACGACCTGCGCACCAACCGTCTGATCGTCCTGTCAGCCATTGACAATGTTGTTAAAGGCGCAGCTGGACAGGCAATACAAAACATGAACCTGATGCTCGGCCTGCCTGAAATTACCAGCCTGGAAGGTGCTCCCTTTTTTCCCTGATCAACAGACCAGGCACTCTGACCGGGAATGCGTAACATCAAACTAACCATAGCCTTTGACGGCGCCGATTTTCAGGGCTGGCAGCGTCAAAAAAGCGATCGCACCATCCAGGGTGAGCTTGAAAACCGCTTGCAGATCATGACACAGGGTGATGTGTCTGTGATCGGAGCAGGACGGACCGACGCCGGAGTTCATGCCAGAGGCATGGTCGCCAGTTTCAAAACTCAGTCCAGGATCAGCTGCCAGGCCTTTCTCCAGGGACTCAACTCCCTCCTCCCGCTTTCCATCCGTATTTTGGACGCAAGCGAGGCTGCTGCTGACTTTCATGCCCGCTTTGACGCCCAGGCCAAGACTTACAGCTATCATATTGACACAAGCAAAATCCAGTCGCCACACAAGCGGCTCTACGCCCTACATGTCCCTGCATCACTTAATCTTGAACGATTACAATGCGCTCTGGAGAAAATTGTCGGCCAATACGACTTTGCAAGCTTTGAAGCAACAGGCTCCCGCGACCTCACTCTAACCACAGGTCGAGGCAGCATACGCACGATTCACAAGGCTTCCCTGCAAACACAAGGCAGTCATTCAGTGATCCTTACCTTTTCAGGCGACGGATTTCTGCGGCACATGGTTCGCAATCTGGTGGGGACCCTGATCGACGTGGGCAAAGGACGAACAAGTCCTGCAGAATTCGCTCACATCCTTGCGGCTGCCAACCGCAGCGCGGCAGGGGCAACAGCCCCAGCACACGGCCTCTTTCTGGAAGCCGTTCATTATGCCCCCCCTCTTCTCAACTGACACCCAGGACAGAACCTGCTTCCGAAAAACTACCATCCGACCATAACACAAGCAGAAGTCCTTCCCTCTTCATTTCCAAACAACAAAAAAAAGGCCGACCCAAACTCTTGCGAGTCCGAAATCGGCCCATGGCTCCAGAAACGGAATATTATCTCAACGTCTCATGGCATCTGCCACAGCAGAACAGACATAATCAATATTTGACGTGGTCAAACCGGCCAAATTGATGCGCCCTCCCCCAACCACGTATATACTTCTATTATCCCTGAGCCACTGTACCACATCATCAGACCAGCCACTAAACGAGAACATCCCCCGCTGCTTTGCGATAAAAGAGAAATCTCCTTCAACTCCCTGCTTGGCCAGACCTTCGACAAGGGCCTTACGCATCTCAACAATCCTGTTACGCATTTGAGCCAACTCATCCAACCACATAGCATGGAGTTCCTGGCTGTTCAAGATAGTCGCAGCCACTAAGCCACCATGGGCCGGAGGATTAGAATAGTTGGTACGAACCACTGACTTCAGATGACTCATGGCCACTGCAGCTTCTTCTGCCGAAGGTGTAACCACGGTGATGGCTCCAGTCCGCTCATTATAGAGTCCAAAATTTTTGGAAAAAGAACTGGCCACAAAAAAATCAATCCCGACAGCGGCAAACTGCTCAACTGCAAAACGATCCTCATTTACGCCATCGCCAAATCCCTGATAGGCAAAATCGAGATAGGGAATCCAACCTTTTTGAGCAGCAAGTGCAGCCACTTCCCGCCACTGATCCTGGCCAAGATCCACACCGCTTGGATTATGGCAACAGGTATGAAGCACAACAACATCACCGACAGGAATCCTCTGGAGATCATCCATCATTCTATCAAAATCCAGCCCCTTGCTCTCTGGATTATAGTAAGCATAGCGCTCGATTTCAAATCCTGCAGCACCAAATATACCATTATGATTCGCCCAGGTGGGAGAACTGACCCAGACCTTAGCCTGCGAAGAAAATTTATGAATGAGATCCGCACCCACGCGCAATGCCCCTGTCCCTCCGGGAGCATGGGCGGTCACAGCGCGGCCTGCTGCGATCACCTCACTTGCTCCACCCAGGACAAGACCTTGAACCGCCTGGGCATAAGCAGGGTCGCCGGATATGGGCAGATAACTCTTGGAGAGCTGCTTCTCCACCAATTCTTTTTCTGCCGCCTTAACGCAACGAAGAACCGGAGTATTACCGGTATCATCTTTATAGACCCCAACTCCAAGGTTCACCTTACTGGGATTCTGGTCTTTTCTGAACTCGTCGGTTAACCCCAGAATCGAATCTGGTGGCGCAGGCTGAATAGTCTTCCACATGATCTCTTTCCTTCTCTATCTAAAATATACAACAAGATAATTACCAAATGTCTTGATAGCGTTTCGTGGCTCCTCTGTAAACACTTTTTGCGCCACACAGTCGAATTCACTCAACTGGCATCAGACAACACAAATCACCCTCAATGACATCAGCTTTTCTGCAACGAGTGCTTCGCCAGCAAAGACTGCAATTTCCATGGAGAAGACAAACAGGCACGTCCCTCGCTACAGGTGGACATTACATCGCAAAAGGCGAGAAACTCGGCTTGCGCATCACTCATCACCTGCCCCTTTCTCGAAATCACCTGAAGATCACGCTTCATATCCACACCCTCAACCTTGAGCGTCTTGAGCCAACCGTTCTCGGTCTCACGGCAGACAGTCAGTGCCGACAGACAGGCAACACCAACACCTGATTCTACAGCTTTCTTAATTGCCTCGGGATGCCCCATCTCCATGACCACCTTAATTTCATCCAGATAATCTTTCAACTTCTCCCGAAAAATAGCCACAGTGCCGGAACCTTTTTCACGCATGATCCAACGAGTATCTTTAAAGTCTTTTTTGACCCGAAAGGTCTTCTGCCGCCCCAGAGGATCACTCGGTCCGACAATAACCACCAACTCATCGCGAAACCAGGGTCTAATCAAGATATCCGGACTTTTGACCGGCCCCTCAACAAATCCAACATCAACGGTTCCGTTCAAAACAAGTTTTTCAGCATATCGGGTATGATGAACCAGCATGTTGATATAAACGCCGGGATGCATCCGTTTAAAAGCGCCGATAAGATAGGGGAGAATATAATCTCCGATAGTCGTTGACGCGACAACCTCAATCTGACCTGTCAGAGTATCGCTCTCCTCAGACATGATTGACTCAACATTACTCACCTGGCAAATAATCTCTTTAGCAAGCGGCAAGAGATAACGACCTCGCTCGTTAAGAAGCAGACTGCGACCATGTCGATCAAAGAGTGACCCTGCAAGTTGATTCTCAAGTTCAGCCAGCGCCATACTCACCGCCGACTGGGTCACAAAAAGCTTTTTACTGGCCTTGGTCACCTGAGCAGTTTCAGCTACAGCAATGAATATTTCAAGTTGTCTCAATGTTATAGACACCTACAAAACCTCTTTTCAATTTTTTTTATGGAAACAATCGTTTTTTTAGATTAGTGCTTCGGCACTTTATCATTTATATACTTTTTCTCAATACTTTTCGTTCTAAATTCAGATAGAACTGAAGGACTCCTTTGCCGCCACTGATGAATGAACGACCATTCATTATTAAGTTGACAAGGCTTAAGTCCTTCATTATAAAAATAAACTATTCATGAAGAACTTCCTGTTCATTCCACATCAGGGGTACGTGTATGGAGCTTCAATTCTCAGACTTTCTCTACCGTGACAATGTCCTCTGGATCACGGCATTTACCCTCGGCGGACTCTGCTTCGCTCTTGGGCCCATCGTCATTGTCTACCTCCTCATGCCTCGCAAGACGAGGCAGCTTGTCAACAAAAAACACCAATTCATTGAGTGCGGCATTGACCCCATTGGTGACTCCTGGATTCGCTACGGGCTGGTTTTTTATCTCTACGCCCTGATTTTTGTTGTCTTTGCCGTCGATGTACTCTTTCTGTTCCCTGTCGCTGTTGCTTACGACAATGGTATGTTCATCATCCGGGACTTTATTGAAATCGTAATCTTCGTCGGAATCTTATCACTTGCGGTTGTCTACGCATGGATCAAGGGAGTATTCAAGTGGGAACGCAAAATATACCATCCATAGACACCGAGGTGCCCGCAGCCCTCGTTCAGTTTGCCGCATCCGACAAGCTGATCAATCTGGGACGGGCTAACTCGCTTTGGCCGCTCACATTTGGCTTGGCTTGCTGTGCCATTGAAATGATGGCTTCCGGTGCGGCCAGATTTGACCTTTCTCGCTTCGGGGCCGAGGTCTTCAGACCCTCCCCCCGACAGAGTGACGTAATGATCGTTGCTGGTACCATTTCCAAAAAGATGCTCCCCGCGGTCAAGACCCTTTACGACCAGATGCCCGAACCGAAATGGGTTATTGCCATGGGTAACTGTGCAATTTCAGGTGGCCCCTTCGTCTTTGATGGTCAATACGGAATCGTTGAAGGTGCAGATACCTTCCTGCCAGTCGATGTTTATATTCCCGGATGCCCGCCGAGGCCTGAGGCCCTCATCGAGGGTATCATTGAACTGGAACATAAAATCACCGGCTGGCGTCGCTGGCCCAAGGTTGATCCAGTATAGGGCCATCGCCCACCAATCAATTTATCCAGGACTGCTGAGATGATAATCCAAACAATCAAGCAATCACTTGTAGAACTCTTCCCACCCGTCGAAGCTGCCCCAGCTCCGGTTGCTGAAGAAACAGCTGAAGATGAAGGTGCCAAAAAGGCACCAGCTAAAGCTGAGCCTCGCGTTAATGGGGTAATCACTTGTGACTACAACGCTACAGGCTATCATCTTGATGCGCAGGTTGATCCCGATCAACTTCTGGATGCCGTTTCCAGGATAGATGCAGCAGGATTTTTTATTGAATCCATTACAGGTGTTGACTGGCTTAAGGAAAATCAGCTTGAAGTCGTCTACGACTTTGCCCGCTATGATTTTGACTTATGCCGAGTCGTGATTCGGACTCGAGTGGACCGTGCCATATCTGAAGTACCAACCATTACCGGAATCTACTCTGGAGCAAACTGGCACGAACGGGAGACCCATGATTTCTTCGGAATTAAGTTTACCGGCCATCCACACCTGGTTCCCCTTCTCCTGCCGGAAGATGCAGATTTCCATCCACTTTTAAAGGATTTCAAAGCATGAGTGATCCTATTCAACTCCGATCTGACGAGACATTTACACTCAACGTCGGGCCGCAGCATCCTGCGACCCATGGCGTCCTCCGGGTAAAAATGGAAATGGACGGCGAGTACATCTTTAGCGCCGAGACCGTCCTCGGTTATATTCACCGCATGCACGAGAAAATGGGTGAAAACCGGACGTATGCGCAGTACCTGCCCAACCTCGGACGCCTTGACTATCTCTCGGCCATGGCCTACAACCACGGGTATGTCCTGGCAGTGGAAAAAGCGGCCAGTATAGAGGTCCCGGAACGGGCTGAATATATCCGCGTCCTCACCGTTGAACTCAACCGTATCTCCTCGCACCTTGTCTGGTTTGGCGCTTTTATCATGGATCTGGGCGGGTTCACCCCACTGATGTATGCCTTTGACGACCGTGAGGCCATCCTCGATATCCTCGAAGCCGTAACAGGCTCCCGTCTTACATACTGCTACCATCGATTTGGTGGAGTCTATAACGATGTGGACGATGATTTTATCGAGGGAACCAAGGCCTTTATTCCCCGAATGCGCAAGGCCCTGAAGACCTACGAGGATCTGGTCACCAAGAACATCATTCTCATGAAGCGGCTCAAGGGTATTGGACCTGTTTCAGCCGAGATGTGCCGCAAGTACGGGGCAACCGGGCCTGTGGCCCGCGCCTCGGGTATCAATTTTGATGTGCGTAAAAACGAACCATACTCACTCTACAATGAGTTTGATTTCGATGTCCCGGTCTATAACGAATGTGACTCCTACGCCCGCTACATGGTGCGCATGGAGGAGATGGAACAGTCGTTACGCATCATTGAACAGGCCCTGGCAAAGATGCCTGAAGGTCCAATCATGCCCAAAAAGAAACCAAAGATCATCAAACCACCGGCCGGTGACTATTACCAGGCCGTTGAGGCTGCCCGGGGCAGCTTCGGGATCCGGATCGTCAGTGACGGCGGCAAGAACGCCTATAGACTGAAACTTCGTTCGCCAACGTATTCCAACATGCACCTCTTTGACGAGGCCTGCCGAGGCATGCTCATTGCCGACGCCCTCGCCTTTATGGGCAGCATCGACCTGGTTATCCCGGAAATGGATCGGTAGGGGAGAAAACAAATGAGCTTAACACTGATCAATGTACTTTTTGCCGTGGTCGCCGCAATCGGCTTTGCGGCGCTCAATGCTGCCTATCTCGTCTGGTGCGAACGAAAAGGTGCCGGTTTTTTCCAACGCCGTCCTGGCCCCATGGAAAATGGGCCATGGGGACTGCTGCAGCCACCTGTTGATGGCATCAAGTTGATGACCAAACAGCTGGTCATCCCCGGTGGAGTCGACAAGGCCCTGTTCATGGTGGCTCCGGTTCTGGCCATGTTTCCGGCAATCATGAGTTTTGTCACGATTCCATTCAGCGAAAACATCGTCGCTCAAAACATGAACATCGGCGTCCTGATGATATTCGCCTTTGCATCCATGGGCTCAATGGCCATCCTCTTTGCCGGCTGGGGTTCTCGGAACAAGTACGCTCTGATGAGTTCAGTACGTGGGGTTTCTCAGGCAATAGCCTACGAAGTGCCAATGCTGATCACGGTGATTACCATCGTCATGATTACCGGCTCAATGGATCTCAGAGCCATCGCCCTTGATCAGTCCGGTGGGTTCTGGCAGTGGAATATCTTGGCCCTGACCAAGAGCCCATTGATGCCTGTATCGTTTCTTATCTTTTTCGTCTGCACCTTGGCTGAGACCAACCGCGCACCATTTGACCTGGGTGAGGCCGAAAGTGAGCTTGTAGCCGGATTCCATACCGAGTATTCGAGTATGGGTTTTGGTCTGTTCTTCATGGGTGAGTACGCCAACATCGTTATCGGCTCCTGCCTGACGACCCTTCTTTTTCTTGGGGGCTGGGGCTGTCCCTTTGGTTTATTCCCGGGCGTTTGGTGGTTCCTTCTTAAGATCTATCTCTTGATCTTTACCTTTATCTGGATCCGTTGGACATTCCCTCGAACCACTATTTACGGACTGCTCAATTTGAGCTGGAAAATCCTCATTCCGTTCTCACTGTTCAACCTGCTTCTGACCGCAGGATTACTCAAGGTATTTTGACCATGAGCGGCTATTTTAGTGAAATAATAAGCGGTGGAAAATCGCTAGTCGTGGGCATGAGCATCACCTTGAAGGAATTCTTCAAGCCCAAGGTGACCCTGCAATACCCGCATCAGACTGTAAAGATGGCTGAACGCTTTCGCGGTCACATCGAACTCATTGAAAATGAGTCCGGTGAGCCCAACTGCGTGGCCTGCGGCATGTGCCAGCGCGCATGTCCATCAGGATGCATCAGTCTGACCTCCAAGAGCGTTGAAATTGAGGTAGAGGGCAAAACCAAGAAGAAAAAAGTCCTGACCAGTTATGACCTTAACTTTACAACCTGCTCACTTTGCGGTTCCTGCGTCGAGAGCTGTAACTTTGACGCCATCTGCTACTCCAAAGAATATAACCTGGCATCCACCCGCAAAGAAGACTTTCACTTTGATCTTCTCAAACGGCTGAAGGAGAGAAACTCATGACCCCGTCATCTGTCGTAGCCGCGGGCCCCGGTCTCCTGACCGCTGATGGACTCACCGGCTTAATCTTTCTCATCATGGTAGCGATCACCTTCATTGGTGGAATCATCGCCTGCAGCGCCGAACGGTTAATCCGTGCGGTTGCCGGACTGGTGGTCTGTTTCATCGGCGTTGCCGCCCTGTATTACTTTCTCAACTCACCCTTTGTCGCAATGATGCAGATGCTCATCTATGTGGGTGCAGTCTCGGTGACCATCGCCTTTGCCATCATGCTCGCCGCCCCGGAAGAGAAAAAGAAACACGGACCTGCTGGACCATTAGCCGGTCCCCTGGGATTCATCACCGCAGGTCTTTGCTCAATAGGGATGATTGTTCTGGCCCTGAAGACAGAGTTTATCTCTCTGCCAAAAGTCAACATGGGCTCAGTCGAAACCATCGGTATCCAGTTACTCACCGACTACTCCATGGTCTTTGAACTGGTTTCAGTGGTTCTGCTGATTGCCATTCTCGGCTCCTTGGTCATTGCACGCGGCGGGAGGCATAAATAATGTCAGTACTCACACTTCACAACAGTCTGACCACTTACCTGGTCATTGCCGCCATTCTCTTTGGCATGGGCGTATATGGTCTTGTCACAAGACGGACTCTCATCGGAATGTTGATCGCATCCGAGATGGTGCTCATCGCATCCTCCATCAACTTTATGGCATTTAATCGCTTTACCGCACCTGATCCTGCAGTCGGTCAGATCTTCACCCTGTTCATCATGGCTATAGCCGCAGCTGAGGCTGCCATCGGCCTGAGTATCGTCATAGCCGTCTATCGTAACTACCAGTCCGTCGACACCGAAGATCTCGTCGATCTCAAAGGTTAAGTACAAGGAACATCTGTCATGGAAATAACAACGGTCAGTTCCGCAAAACTTCTTCTCGCCGTACTCGTGCCGCTCTTTGGTGCCTTGGGCGTGATGTTTATGGGGAAGAATGAGAATATCCGAGAAAGTATCTCGTCCATTGCCTCAATCATTCTCTTCATACTTGTCCTCTCATTGGTACCCGCAGTTCTCTCTGGTAAGACTTTGGTCTATCACATGTTCTCGATATTGCCCGGGGTCTCTGTAACCCTGCGCGCCGATGCCATGTCCATGATCTTTGCCATTGTTGCCTCGTCATTGTGGACAATAGCAGTCTTCTACTCCATGGGGTACATGCGGGCCCACAATGAACCGGCACAGACACGTTTCAACGCCTGTTTTGCCCTGTCAATCTTTGGGGCCATTGGTGTTGCGTTTTCTGATAACCTCTTTACCCTCTATCTCTTCTACGAGATCGTCTCCGTCTGCACCTATCCCCTGGTTGCCCACAATCAGGACAAGGAAGGCTACAGCGGCGCCCGCAAATACATTGTCTATCTGACTACTACCGCCAAGGCCTTTTTATTGCCGGCTATGATCCTGATCTATGTCCTGACCGGCACCCTGGATTTTGCGCCCAACATCTCCACCGGCATCTTCCCTCCAGACGTCAATAAGGGTCTGGTCATCATGCTCTACATCTTCTGCCTCTTCGGGTTTGCCAAAAATGGTGTCATGCCATTCCACCACTGGCTGCCCGGTGCCATGGTCGCCCCCACTCCAGTCTCTGCCCTGCTCCATGCAGTCGCCGTTGTGAAGGTCGGTGTCTTTTGTACCACCCGGGTCATGCTCTATGTCTTTGGAGTGGACACCATGCACGCCCTGAATCTAGGTATCCCGACAGCATACTTCGTTGGATTTACGGTACTCATGGCCTCAATCCTGGCCCTGTCCAAAGATAATCTCAAAGAACGCCTGGCCTACTCCACTGTGAGTCAGCTTTCTTATATTATTATGGGTGTGGCTCTCCTCACCCCAGCCGGAATCGATGGCGGTCTGATTCACATCGTCAACCACGGTTTCTCCAAGATCACCCTGTTCTTCTGCGCTGGAGCCATTTACATCGCCGCTCACAAGAAAAACATCTCTGAGATGGGAGGACTTGGCAAGACCATGCCCTTCACCTTTGGTGCCTTTGCCATTGCCTCTTTGTCAATGATAGGCGCTCCACCTGTGGCAGGCTTTATCACCAAGTGGAATCTCCTGGTGGGATCAATACAAGCTCACCAGATGGGAATCCTCCTGATCCTCATTGCCAGTACCATGCTTAACGTGGGGTATTTTGCCCCGGTAACCATTAAGGCCTTCTTCGGCAAGCGTCCGGAAGGTGAATCATATCAGGGGATCAAAGAAGCACCGTTGTCCATGCTTATCCCAATCTTGATCGCCTGCACCATATCGGTCATTATTGGTATCTTCCCCAACTTCATGATGCAATTTGTAAAGGCGGTGACAGGATGATAATCAACCTGATTAATTACCTTCGCGACAGATGGCAGACCGTAACCTATTGTGGCTATGGACTGATCGCACTGATCCTTGTATGGAGTCTGACCGTAGACACCAGTCATGCCCACACTTGGGCTGAGATGAAAATTCCTGGATTCTGGGGCCTGTTTGGACTGGGTTCCTGTACAGTAATTATTTTGATCGCCAAGTGGTTTGGCGGAAGCGGGATCCAGACCCGGGAGGATTATTATGACAAGTAGTTTCTTCCATCCAGCCCTGATTATGATCATCGGGGCCATACTCCTGCCTTTGGTCAGAGGACCGTTCAGAAAGCCGTTTCTTTTTCTGATCCCGGCTCTCACTCTGCTCAATGTGGTCTACCTCAGTTTTAACCCAGGTACTTATGGCGTCGTCCAGTTTATGGACTGGCAGCTGACCTTTGGTCGAGTGGATAGCCTCTCCATGGTTTTCGCCTTCATCATGGCGTTGATGGCTGTTATCGGTACCATCTACGGCATGCATGTTGAAGACGAATGGCAGCACGTAGCTGCCTGGTTTTATGTGGCAGGATCACTTGGTGTTATCTATTCCGGCGACTACCTGGTCCTGTTTCTCTTCTGGGAAATGATGGCTTTTGCCTCTACTTTCCTCATCTGGTTTAACCAGGAAGAGGGGTCGACGGCTGCAGGCTTTCGTTACATCCTGGTCCACACCTTTGGCGGGGTCGTTCTCTTACTGGGATTTGTCCTCCGCTACCAGGCCACTGGTGACCTGAGTTTCTCCCAGATGGATGTTGATAATCCACAACTCTACACCTGGCTGATCATGATCGGCCTGATGCTCAACGCAGCTGTTCCACCTCTGCACTCATGGTTGCCAGATGCGTATTCCAAGGCCACCATCGCAGGTTCTGTTTTTATGTGTGCCTTCACAACCAAGACGGCCGTCTATACACTGGCTCGCTCCTGTGCAGGCTTTGATGTCCTGATCGTGCTTGGTGTGATCATGACCATCTACGGTATCATCTATGCCCTCATGGAAAATGACGTACGTCGCCTCCTTGGTTGGGAGATCGTCTCTCAGGTGGGCTACATGGTCGCGGGAGTTGGTATCGGAACAGCCCTGGCAATCAACGGCACAGCGGCCCATGCCTTTGCACACATTTTGTATAAAGGACTCCTGTTCATGGCAGCCGGCGCAGTTATTCATGCCACCGGCAAATCCAAATTCACTGAACTCGGTGGTCTCTATAAGAAGATGCCTGTGACCCTGATCTTTCTGCTCATTGGATCTCTCTCGGTTTCAGCCTTCCCTTTCCTGTCAGGTTTTGTCTCAAAGTCGATCATCATCTCGGCAGCATTTGAGTCACACATCCTCTGGGCAGCCTTCCTGCTCACTGTAGTCTCTGCTGGTACCTTTCTGGTAGCAGGATTACGACTCCCCTGGCTCCTCTTTTTCGGCGAGAGTCGCTGTTCAGAAGAAACCATGGAGAAGGCCTGCGATCCACCATGGAACATGCAGCTGGCCATGACCATTGCTGGTTTCCTTTGTATTCTGATCGGAAGCTATACGCCATTTCTCTACAACATGCTGCCTAATCCAGAGCTCGTCTATCATCCTTACACAAGCTACCACTTAAGCGAAACTCTTCAGATTCTGGCCCTGACCGGACTTGGTTTCTTCTGGCTACGTAAATACATCCAAGCACGGGACACCATCAGTCTCGATCTGGACTGGTTCTACCGCAAGGGTGGCCAAGGATTTCTCTGGCTCTCCAAAAACCCCCTGCAGTGGTTTGACACCGCCTGGGGCAAGGCCTACCGCGTCGTTGGCCTGAGCTCACTCATGACCACCTCCAAATTCTGGTCCTGGTTTGACTGGCACGCCATTGATGGCATCGTCGACGGTATCGCCCGTTGCGTATTGGCCATGGGCCGCCGGATTAGCTTAGTCCTCCAGCGAGGCCAAATCCAGCAGACTATTTATTACACACTGTCCTTTGCAGCCGTGTTGCTCATTTCCTACGTCTGGTTTTAACCCCTGATTTCGAGGACCACTGAAGAATGGACCAATTACTTATACATCCCGATTACCCACGCATCCTGAGTACTCTGATTTTCCTGCCTCTGGCAGGTGCTCTGGTTTTGCTCTTCGTCAAGAAGGAATCGTTTGCTCGCTTCTGGGCCTTAGGCGTCACCATCCTGACGGCACTCCTTTCATTACCGTTGGTCAGTAATTTTGACACAACTACAGCCAAGTTCCAGTTTGCCGAACAATCCATGTGGATCAAGAGTCTCAATATCCAGTATGTCCTGGGAATTGACGGTATCTCTATCCTCCTGGTCATGCTCACCACCATGATCATGCCGCTCTGTGTGTTGGCCTCGTGGAATTACATCAAAACGCGCGTGCAGCCCTTCATGATCTGTCTGTTGATTATGGAGACAGCCATGCTCGGCGTCTTCATGGCTCTGGACTTTGTTCTCTTTTACATCCTTTGGGAAGCAATGCTGATTCCCATGTATCTCCTCATTGGAATCTGGGGTGGACCACGGAGAATTTACGCATCGATCAAATTCTTCCTGTACACCTTGGGCGGATCAGTGATGCTCCTCGTGGGAATCATCTGGCTCTACAATGCCAACGGAGGAAGCTTCTTCATCCCGGATATGATGTGGAAAGAGTATACCATGGCCGCCCAGACCATGCTTTTTATTGCCTTTTTCCTGGCCTTTGCCATCAAAGTTCCCATGTTTCCCTTCCACACATGGTTACCGGCAGCTCATGTTGAGGCACCCACCGCAGGTTCTGTCATCCTGGCCTCAGTCCTGCTTAAAATGGGAACATACGGATTTCTTCGATTTGCCTTACCCATCACACCAGAGGCAACGCTCCTATTCATGCCTTTCGTCCTCTGGCTCTCCATCGCTGGTATCATCTACGGTGGGTTCACGGCCTTGGCACAGCAAGACATGAAAAAACTGATCGCATACTCATCAGTGGGCCATATGGGCTTTGTGACCCTGGGTATATTTGTCATGAATGTTCAGGGAATCGAGGGGGCCATCCTGCAGATGGTGAACCACGGTATCACCACCGGCGCCCTGTTCCTCTGTGTTGGCATGATTTACGAGAGGACCCATAGCCGCGAGTTACGCTCAGCCTCTGGTGTCGGTAAACATATGCCGATTTTTGTCACATTCCTGGCCTTTTTCTCACTTTCATCCTTTGGTTTCCCGGGAACAAACAGTTTTGTTGGAGAGTTCCTGATCCTGGCCGGTGCTTTCGAGTATTCTACAACCCTGGCATTGGCCGCAATCCCCGGTGCAGTACTGGCAGCAGCGTACATGTTACGCATGCTCCAGAAAATTGTTTGGGGTGGAACCGATAACCCGGACCAATCCTGGATCTCAGATCTCAATCTACGTGAGATTGCAATTTTGGCCCCATTACTGTTCTTTGTTTTCTGGATCGGCCTAGGACCACAGCCTTTCCTTGACCTGATTCACACCAGTGTTGTCGCTCTGCTTGACCAGTTCAATAGTTATCACGGTCAGACAGTAGCCACAGCAGAGTTGATTTTTCACTGATTGATTTATAACCACTCAAGGTATACAGACCATGCAATTTCTTCCAGAATTGACACTGTTGGGAGCAAGCCTGATCCTCTTTATGGTCAGCCTGAAGGACTCAAGCAACAACGGGATAAGCAACATCGCCATTATCCTTGGCGCGCTTGTCTTCGGCTCCACCCTTCTTAGCTTCTCGCAGGAGGGCAGTCTCTTTTTTAATTCCTACAAGGTTGATCTGTTTTCTCAGATATTTAAGACACTGATCGCAGGAGCGATGCTTGTGGTGCTGCTCTTGGGCCGCGACTTAAAGGGAATCAACACCAAGGTGCGCCCTGAATACTACCTCTTCATGTTCATCAGCACCCTTGGTCTGATGATGCTGGTATCAAGTGTTGAATTGCTTGCCATCTTCGTGGCCCTTGAGCTTTCTTCCTTTGCCGTGTACATCATGGTTCCAATGCGTGATGATTCCGGGCGCTATCGCATCCAGATGGAAGCTGGAATCAAGTACCTTCTCTTTGGTGTTACGGCCACAGGATTCATGCTCTTTGGCATGAGCTACATGTACGGCCTCACCGGCTCCACCCAGTTACCAGTGATCATTGAAAGTCTCTCGTCTCTCTACAGCGAGCCAGCTGCTGTTATTGCTGTACTTATGGTACTGGCAGGCTTCTTCTACAAACTCGCAATCTTTCCCTTCCACTTCTGGGTTCCAGATGTCTACGAAGGTGCCTCCAATGAAACCACGGCATTCATCGCCTCAGTACCAAAACTTGCAGCAACTGCAATGCTTATCCGTGTGGTAACCATGATCAATGGCGATGGTCAGGTCATTGTTAACGTCCTCATGGTCTGTGCTGTTCTTTCAATGTTCTACGGTAACCTCTCAGCCCTCGTCCAAAAAGATATCAAGCGGATGCTCGGCTTCTCAGGAATCGCCCATGCCGGATTCGTCCTCCTCGGTATCCTGACCATGCAGATCACCGGCTATGCCAATGCCATCTACTATATCATCGGCTATGTTGTAATGAACCTTGCCTGCTTCCTGGTCATCTGTACTGTCTCCAAAGAGGGTGAAAACGTTCAGATTAATGATCTGAGTGGTCTGCATCAGCGTGCCCCCCTCTTGGCACTGACCCTGGGGATTGGCCTCTTTGCTCTGGCTGGGATTCCTCCCTTTGTCGGTTTCATGGGTAAATTCATGCTGCTGGCAGGTGCCCTTCAAGAAGGCTACCTCCTCCTGGTTATCCTGGCTGCGATCAACACCGCCATAGCTATATTTTACTACCTGTCCGTTATCCGCATCGCTTACTGTTCAGATACAGAAGGACGTGGTAGCGTCATCGCATCACCCTTAACAAATATAGTGTCAGTGACTCTACTACTGATTATTACAATAATGGGTGTCCTTCCACAGCGCTTCATTGACTTTGCAGCCAGTGCAGTTACAGCAATGCTCTAATTCCTACTTCTGACAGACCCTTTCAAAAGGCCTTGGGATATTCCCGAGGCCTTTTTTTTATTTACCCCTCAAATATCATATACGATGAATCCCTGGCTCCTGTTTGTCCTCGTTGTCCTGATCAGCATTTTTTTACTTGAGAGCATCGCTCAGCTGCTGAATTTGAAAGCGCTCAAACAAGGTGTCCCTCAAGAGTTCACAGGGGATGTGAGCACAGCAGATTACACAAAAACTCAAGCCTACATAACAGACCATACATGGCTGATACTACGCAAGAATACAGTAGTATTATTTGTAACCATCACCTTTATTCTCCTCGGGGGCTTCAACGTCCTCGATATCGCCGTCCGTAATTTCAATCTGGGCGATATATCAACCGGAATCCTGTATCTTGGTGGATTACTCTTAGCAACATCCCTCATGGAACTTCCATTTACAATCTATTCAACCTTTTCCATCGAGCAACGTTACGACCTGAACCGAACAACAATTTCTACCTTTATCACCGATCGGCTCAAAGGTTTGTTGCTGGCCATTCTCCTGGGCGCCCCTCTGCTGGGTTTAATTCTGTGGTTCTTTGAACGAACAGGTTCTTGGGCGTGGATTGCCTGCTGGGGTGGAGTCACCGTATTCACAGTCATTATCCAATTCCTTGCACCGGTCTTAATCATGCCTTTATTCAACCGCTTCACGCCATTAGAGGACGGTGAACTCAAAAAAAAGATCAAGGATTATGCGCAACAGGAGAACTTCGCGATCCAAGGCATCTACACCATGGATGGATCAAAACGATCAACGAAGCTGAACGCCTTCTTTACTGGGTTCGGGAGCACTCGTAAAATTGTCTTTTACGATACCCTGCTGGCCAAATTAAACAACGATGAGATTCTTGCTGTGTTAGCTCACGAGATGGGACATTACCGCAGGCACCATTTATTAAAGATGATGGTCATCTCCACACTTCAAACAGGCGTAATCTTCTATGCCCTGAGTCTGATACTGAATAACACCCTATTGTTTGCAGCCTTTGGCATGGAACACATTTCAACATATGCCGCACTTGTCTTCTTCGGATTCCTCTACACCCCTGTCAGCCTCGTCCTCACATTGCTTGTCAACTGGATATCACGTGTTCATGAGTTCCAGGCTGATCATTATGTAATTCGCAGCAGTGACCAACAAAGCGCACTCATTCATGCACTCAAAAAATTAGGCATGACCAACATGGCCCACCTCAGCCCTCACCCGCTCACAGTCTTTCTGCACGCGAGCCATCCCCCTTTGGGAGAACGAATTGCAAAGCTGAGATAGAGGATCGCAAAAAAGTACTTTTGCCCCCCTCTTGGACAAACTGAGCCGGTCTGCGGATTTGGCCAGGCTGCGGCTTGAGGTACCTGCCCTGCTACGCTTCGCCCGCCCACTGGGTGACCCGGGTCCCCCAGTGGACAGATACGCAGTTCAGATACCTCAAGCCGCAGCCTTCCACTTTCCTTCCTCGCACGCACTGCTAAGTGCAAACAAAACAACCAG
>JACNLK010000002.1 GCA_014381505.1 Candidatus Desulfatifera sulfidica
TGGGTAGTATGATATCCCGTTTGTGCTATGTGGCTCTCCGAACTCAACCTATTTCTCAGAAAGAATTGAGAGTGGCTGAGCTTTATACGTAATCAGATAACGTTATGCCGTGGGCCAATACCGGCTCCATACGTATCAACGGTGTTGAAATCGAGGGGGTAACCGATGAGTTTTATGGCCTTACCATCACCGGTAACTTCACTCTAGCCGTTGAGGACAGAGACGATGCAGATAACGATGAGATGTACACCGCCAACCTGATCGGAGACTACCGCAACCAGGAATACGGCCTCAGGCTCCAGGTGGCGGGCCATTATTACTGGATGCCCGACTGGGTGATGGGAGAGGAACCAAGCCATGACGATTTTATCTGGGACGTCCTGTTAGCCAAAGACTTCACCTGCTCTGCGGTGCAGGGTGAAATCTACCTCAAGGGTCACAACCTCTTAAACGGCAAGCAGTTCTGGGATATTGATTTTCCTAACCCGGACCGTTGGCTTGAGGCAGGTGTCTCTTTTAGCTTCTAACTCTCCTCCTCTTGACCTCTTTTATGTGATATGACATAAATAATGTGCCATATGGTTTTATCACACCCTCATCAACCATCTAAACAAGGAGGCAATTATGAAAGTTGTGCGTAAAGGAAAATCCGTCAAGCAAGTGGCCGCTCTGAGCGATTGCTGTTTAGGAAAACCTGCAGGAGTCAAATAACTAAACTTTTTCCCTTAAAAAGGAGAGCCTCGGCTCTCCTTTTTTTATTTACAGGAATCGACATGCCGTTAAGCCGCTATCTCATCACCTGTCGTGATCACGCATTCCCCGATGAGGTTCTACTTTTTTCCACCCGCACCGGCGCCCTTGTGCAAATGGTGGAAGAACAGTTCGCCGCCCTGCAACGGGGTACCCATGCCCCTGAATATGATACGCAATTAAGGGAGATGGGGCTACTGGTTGACGACCAGGCCGAGGAACAGGAGCAGGTACTGGGGTACATGAATGAGATCAACCGCCTTACCCCCAACCTGACCGTGGCCGTGGTGCTGGGCATGGAGTGTAACTTCTCCTGCCCATACTGTTTTGAAGGCTTGCAAAAGGGCAACAAATCCATGAGTGATGCCACAGCGGACCAGCTCATCCATTTTATCAAGGAACGTTTGCGGCCCGGCAAAAACAAGCTCAAGCTACAACTTTACGGCGGCGAACCGCTCCTCTATTCCAGGCGCATCCTCTCCCTGGCAAAACAGCTCAAGCCTTTTGCCGAGGAACAGGGGGGATCCTTTTCCATGGATATGGTCTCAAATGGTTCCCTGCTCAACGAAAAAATTGTGGATAAGCTGACCCCTTGGGGTCTAGACGGGGTCAAGGTCACGCTCGACGGTCCGCCCGAGATTCATAACCGCAATCGCCCATTCAAGTCCGGCGAAAAGAGTTTTGCGATCATTATCGAAAACCTCAAAAAAGTATGTAGCAAGACCAAAATTCGCTTGGGCGGTAATTACAGTCAGGACAACTACCACCAATTTCCAGCAGTTCTCGATCTGCTGACTGCTGAAGGTGTTGGTCCGGAGAGCATCGAGTTGGTCAATTTCAATATGGTCATGCAGGTAAATGAGTCCGTTACCGGCAACCGGTTCCAGGGTGGCTGCTCAAGCGTCAACGAGCCGTGGTTGCGCGATGCGTCGCTGTATGTTCGGCAAGAGGTGCTTAGGCGGGGCTATGCTGTACCTGAAATTTCTCCCCAGCCCTGTGCTGTTGAGATGGATGACGCCTACACCGTCCATTTTGATGGCAGCCTCTACAAATGTGTCACCTGGATTGGAAATGAAGCATATAAAATCGGTGACATCTGGAATGGGGCTGACGATTCCTACCTGCATACCCATCATGTAGGCCACTGGAAGAAGAATGAAGAGTGCCGGGCGTGCATCTACCTGCCGCTCTGCTTCGGCGGCTGCCGCTTTATGGCCCATCAGCGCAATGGTCATATGGCTGAGGTCGACTGCCAGAAAGATTTTTTTGCTAGCACCTTGGAGCATCTCATTAAACAAGATATTGCTCAGCCAGAACATGGCTGATCCCAGCCCAGAAAGTGATCACTTTCTCAGTATACAAGGGGAGCGGCCAGGTTCATTACCTGGGGGGATGTGCTGCAGATCAATGTTGATGGAGTTGAGACAGGCGGGAAAAGAAGAGAAAATTGAAAAGTGGCTGGGGAATAGGGATTCGAACCCCAAAAGGCAGAGTCAGAGTCTGCTGTGTTACCGTTACACCATTCCCCAGCACAGGTTGGAATAAGTTTGTTTATTTAAAAAATTCAAGGTCTCCTGTCAAGCAAAAAGCACGTTTGTGTATGGGGTCAGGAAATTACTGCTCCGGCATAACCCACCACTTGATTCGTGTCACCGCTGATCTCGCCTGAATCAGTGTAGCGTACGAGCTCAGCTTGGCCAGCCCCAAGTGCCAAAGCCGCATGCAGGGCCGTGGTTACCGGCATGATTCCACACATGGAGATGCGCTGGCCGATGACGGTTCGGTAGAGGCCTTCTGGATCGAGATCGAGCAGGTGTTTCAGGGCGGTGTGGTCTTTGCGGCTGGCTGACTCCCTGGTTTCGTAGTGGCTCATATCGCTTGAGGCAACGATTAAAACATTTTTTTTACTGGCGCGGATGGTTCGGGCAAGGGCCTGGCCCAAGATCTGACATTGTTCGTGTGAGATATGGGAGATGACCAGCGGGACGATTTTGAGCTGTTGTTGCCGGGCCTGGAGAAAGGGGATTTGGACTTCAAGTGAATGCTCAAACTTATGGGAGAGCTCGTCGGTTGCGATCAGGTCGGATTCCTGCAGCAGGGTTTCTGCTACGTTCATGTCAATGGGGACGTCGCCCATGGGCATGGACCAGGTGGAGGTGGAGAGGGCGATCTCAGCCCCCTGCCCATGATGATTGGGTCCGAGGATGATAACCGTTTCCGGGATAATAATCCGGGCCAGTGTCTCGGCTGCTACTGCACCAGAGTAGATATAACCGGCATGTGGCAAGACAACACTCAGGGCCTGTCGTATTTTGGAAGGTGGGGGCGG
Organism: Candidatus Desulfatifera sulfidica; assembly: GCA_014381505.1. GTDB lineage: Bacteria > Desulfobacterota > Desulfobulbia > Desulfobulbales > Desulfocapsaceae > Desulfatifera > Desulfatifera sulfidica. Next base: position 3,080 of record JACNLK010000002.1, read on the forward strand.
GCTCAGTTCATGAATCAAGGTTTCGAGCTGGATCCGATTACCGGGATAGAAACGGTCTGCAACGACAGGCTGCCTGTTCATTATTTTTCCTCGATTGTTTCAATGACCGGGATTCTGTTGGACTGTTTCAGGTACGTTTGACCCTCCAGCACGTCCCATCTGCTCCGTCCTCAAGTTCCACTCGTGCCTCCAGAAGCTTGTCACGAATAGCATCACTTCCGGCCCAGTCTTTGGCCTCTCGTGCCAGGCGTCTCTGATCGATGAGCTCGTTGATTTCGTCTTCGCTGATGGAAAGTTCCTCAAGCATGGCGGCTTTTTTTGCGGCCAGATAGTGGCTCGCATCCTCTTGGAGCAGGCCCATGATTCCGGCCAGCCGTTGCAGGAGATCACGACCAGTCCGCAGGAGTTCAAGATCCCCAGTGGCCGGTTGTTCCGGCAGCTGTCTGAGAACCTTGTTGAGGATCTTGCTTAGATCAAAGAACAAACCCTGGGCCTGGGCGGTGTTGAAGTCATTGTCCATGGCCTGCTGGAAGCGGACTTCCATGGATTCAATCTTCTTTTGATCCTTGGCTGACATCAGCATCGCACCTTCACCTGAGACTGTGCCGTCAAGTTCATCAATGGCGGCCACACACTGGTAGAGACGATCCAGTCCGGCCATGGCATCCTGCATGGCGGTTTCAGAGAAATCAAGCGGGTTGCGGTAATGGGTTGAGAAAATAAAAAAACGCAGAACCTCCGGGTGGTAATGAGCCAGGATATCACGGATGGTCAGGAAATTACCCAGTGATTTTGACATTTTCTCGTCACGAATGGTGACAAATCCGTGATGGATCCAGGAATTAACAAAGGTGGTGCCACTGGCACCTTCACTCTGGGCCAGTTCGTTCTCGTGGTGGGGGAAGATC
>JACNLK010000006.1 GCA_014381505.1 Candidatus Desulfatifera sulfidica
TTTATTACGATCAGGGGTGCCTGTTAGAGCCGTTCAACTTTTTTACGAATGAACCCTTTTTTTCCATTGCCTTTTCCATCAGGACGAACAAGTTAGAAATCAATTTGCTTGAAGGTGAGCATAGTGTCACATTTTCCAACCGTCATTTTTGGCAATAGCCGTAACATGCTTAAAATAAAGGGTTTGCCGAACTGGACGAGTTCTGGACGCGTCCAGAAGATATAGAGAATAAGCGGAGAAACAGAGAAATTTTCCATTGGAGATCAGCTTCCAAACGATGTGAAACCGCCCGAAGACCCGCTATACAAGGGCGGAAACAAAAAACCGCCTCCCCGGAGCAGCTGCCCCAGAGACGCGGTTGTGTTGTTTAAAATGGTGGAGGCGGCGGGAGTCGAACCCGCGTCCGAAAATACTCCCCTCCCGTATCTACATGCTTAGTTCCGGGCTTTAATTTTCGCGCCAGGAGCCCCGCCGGAACCAGGGTTTCTTGTCGCTATCCTGCTGGATCTCATTTGGCAACGGACAGGCACCATTGTCAAACCAGCCCTCAGAGTCGGCGCTCCGGTCCAGCCTTGTGGGCGCAGGCTGGGGGAACGGCAAAGCAGGTTATTAAGCTGCTACTGCGTAGTTATAATCGTCGGCGATTATAAGTGTTTTTCAATCAGTTTTACGAGCAGAAAGAAGCTCGGCATGCAACGGTGAGCTTACATATTCCCGTCGAATCCGTTTCGCCCCCTTTATTGGATTTGGGAAAGATTAATAATAGTTACGAGTTTCTTAAATAACGTTGCGGCGCATGGTGCGCTGCAGTTCGCGATTACTCTGTTGTTCTTTCAGGGTGGCGCGTTTGTCATACTGTTTTTTACCACGGGCCAAGCCTAACTCAATCTTGGCCTTGCCATTTTCTATAAAATAAATCTTTAAGGGGATCAGGGCAAGGCCTTTCTCCCGGAGTTTTCCGATCAGCTTATTAATCTCCCGCTTATGCATCAGCAGTTTACGCACCCGCATGGGCTCATTGGGGTTGTGCGTGGCAAAGCTGTAGGAGGAGATGTGGACATTGTAAAGCATCAGTTCGCCGCGAGGACTGATCTGACAGTAACCGTCGCGCAGATTTGCCTTGCCGGCCCGGAGTGACTTGACTTCCGGTCCGGAAAGGACCATCCCGGCCTCCATGGTCCCATCAATGTGGTAGTCGTGGTAGGCCTTTTTGTTGCTGCTGACTGTTTTAAATGCCATGGTTTTTCATTGCTGTGAGCGTCCGTTGAAATCCGGGATTGGAGGTTTGGGGCAGGGTCACAACTCAATCAATGGTAGTCATTTTTGCGGGAAAAGCAAGCGTGCGTAAAAGATCGTTCCTGTTTTTCATGGGGGCTTTCTTCGCGGGCAGGCTAACTCCTGATCAGCCCATGGAGTGTGGCCAGATTGCTTCGATCCTGACTGAGATCTTTGTCCTTGGGTGTTTCAAGGGTCATTGGGATTTGCTTGAGATCCGGGTCGTTGACCACATTGCTGAAACCCTCCAGACCAATGGCCCCCTGGCCGATGTGCTCGTGGCGATCCACGCGACATCCCAGTTCTTTTTTTGAGTCATTGAGGTGGATGAACCTCAGTTTGTCCCGTCCGATAAACCGGTCGAATTCGATCATGGTCTGCTGGTAGCTCTCGGGGCTGCGTAAATCATATCCGGCGGCAAAGATGTGGCAGGTATCCAGGCAAACGCCCAGTCGTTCCGGGAAGCGGGAGTGCTGCAGGAGCCAGCCGAGTTCTTCAAATCGGCTGCCCAGACCAGTCCCCTGCCCGGCCGTTGTTTCCAGGAGAATCATGACTTCCGGGCTGTCTGCCTTTTCCAGAACCTGGTCCAGGGCAGCGGCCATTCGGGTCAGTCCCGCCTCAATGCCATCGCCACCGTGTGAGCCTGGGTGGATCACCACCAGTGGAATGGAAAGCTGTTCGCAGCGCTTGATCTCATCAACAAAGGCCTGGATTGATTTGGTTCGCAAGTCTGGCTTGGCCGTGGAGAGATTGATCAGATAAGAGGCATGGGATGCGACCGGAATTGCACCTGTCTGTTTCCAGGCGGCCGCAAAGAGAGCGATTTCTTCAGGGCTCAGAGGGGCCGCTTTCCATTGACGTTGATTGCGGGTGAAGATCTGCAGGGCCTTGCCACCCACGGCATTGATCCGCTCAAAGGCCAAGTGCAGGCCGCCTGCTGTTGATTCATGGGCACCGATCTGGAGCATGATTATGGTTTGTCTCCTTTGTCAGTCAGTTCATCGAGATAGGTTGAGGAGAGGAAGCGGGCAACCTGTTTTCTGTAATATCCGGCATTGGCCGGATCAGCCTGTATGGCTCGTTGCTCCATCTTGACGGCCTCGGCCGGCAGGCTGTTGGCCCAGTAGGCAGTGGCGAGAGTGTCAAAAATAAATCCCTGTGGAGATCGGGTGACGGCACTGCGAGCCAGGCTCAATGCTCTGTGCGGGTCGCGAAGCTCTGTGTTTTCGGCAGTGAGCAGCAGCCAGGCCAGATTGTTCATTAATGCCGCATTGCCGGGTTCCAGCTCCAGGGCTTGTTCATAGGCGTCCAGGGCCTTTTGTTCCATTTTCTGATGTTGGAGCAGGTCACCTGCCAGGCGGAGCCACAGGGCCTTGTCCGGCTCCTGCCGGATTTTTTCCTGGAGCATGACCTCAATGTACTTCTCTTCATATTGTTGACTGAGCTTGTCTACCGGGATCTGCTGGGTCAGGCCCAAGATGCCTGCCACGATCAGGACATAGGTCAGGAGGCTGAATCGGACTTTTCTGTCATGGTGGCCGATCAGGCCCCGATCCTGTTCGCAGCGCAGTAAATAGTCGATTCGCTGGCCGATGCCGAAGTGGTGCCAGCTTGGCTCGTCACGTTTGCCGGTGATCATGCCGATTTTTTCAAAAGCGGCGATGAGGTCCTGACTGCTGCCAGTGGCTGCAAAGACATGCAGGTCGGCCTGCCGCTCAAAGTTTCTGATGAAATAACCGAAGCAGAAACGGAAATAGAGAAGCATCAGGATAAAGAGAGGCAGGATGGCAAACAGGGTCAGCAGGCTTTCCAGGGAGACATGGGTCTGGGCCATGAGGGTGTAGAATAAATCGCGGCTCAGGAGGAGATAGGTCATTGGCTCGGCCGCCAGACCGATGAGCAGGCTGAAGCCGGCTATGAGCATCAGGTAGAAGAGCATGTGCCGATGTTTCACGTGGCCGATTTCGTGGGCAAGGACTGCTTCCAGTTCCTTGAGAGTCAGGCTTTCGGTCAGGGCCGGAGTGATCAGGATGTAGCGCAGTCCCGGGACGATACCCATCACTCCGGCGGTGATCATCTTGCCTTCCATCAGTGGCCAGTAATAGAGTCTGGCAGAAAAATTTTGCTTGGCGCAGAACGCAGTGAGCTGGTCGTTGAGTACTCCCTCTGGAAGGGGTGTGCAGTGCCAGAGGCGTCGAACAATGGGAGGGAGAAAAAGGAGGATAAAGAGTAAAAACAGTCCGTAAAACAGGATGTTCCCCCAGGTTGACTCCTGGAGCTGCTGGATGTATGGCCAGGGCAGAATGAGGGTGAGATCATAAATCAGGGTCAAAACCAGCCAGGGTAAAACGGTGGGCAGGTTGGTTTGGATATTTGAAAGAATAAAGGAGCTCCTTGAGTGGTGGCTGTCGAAGAGCTGGTTGTAATGGGGCCGGGTCCGCTCCCAGATCAGGGCCAGGAAGACGAAGAAAAAGAGAAGCCCGATCATGCTCACAAGGGCAGGCAGGGAGGCGCTGCCCGGAATCATGTTCAGGTAATATTTGACATCGCAGAGATGCAGGGCCGCTGCGTAAAAAACAAGAGCCAGGATCTGAGATTGTTTTTCTGCACGAAAGTAACCCGAGGGACTGCGGGTGGTACTGCGGTCGACCAATGCCCGGCAGAGGAGATCAAACAGGACAAGGCCCGCGATCAGAAGCGGCAGGGAGACCCATGTGGAAAAAAGTGGCCGTGCTGGTACAGTGTCCAGAGCGAAAAGGAAGATGGCACTGAGAAAGATGAGGAGATTGTTATACATGGGCCATCACAGTGGGCAGAGAGCGTGGAGAATATCTGTCAGAAGTTTCTTGAACATGGCTGCGTTTTTTTGAACGGTCCTGATCTTGAACACAACTCCTCATTGGTGATCAGTTATTCACTATACTGGCCCGCCTTGGTTGAGGCAACCGCAGAGCTTGGTTTTTATGTCCATTGTCTTCAGGCTCCCTTGGAAAATGGTCTTTTCCCCCAGTGGACGCGTTGTGTTTACAGTTTTATTCTTGCAATATCGGCCGGGTGGCTGTGGCGGGTATTTTTGCTCATCATGATATTGAACGAGAATGCCCCTTTTGCAAAGTAGCCTTGAAAATGTATTGTTGTGAGTTGTGAATATTTTTGTTGACATTCGTGCCTGTCTGCTTTTATATAAATTGTTTTATTGTCGGAGCGGGGCGCATAGCTCAGTTGGCTAGAGCCACCGGCTCATAACCGGTCGGTCGTAGGTTCGAATCCTACTGCGCCCACCATACAGAATCTGCAGTCAGCCACCAGATTCCTTGAATAGATTGATTTTTTTTCTGAACAGACTGGGGACAACAGCGAGCCCCTTCATAGATACGCTCGAACGGGGGGAGATTCCCGGTTCATGCGGAGCAAGACAAAAAGGTACAGCCCTCCGGGACTGTACCTTTTTTTTATTGCCTGACCCCAAAAGCATCGGCAGAGGTGGCGTATGAAGGCCACAGTCAGTGGTCTTCTTGACCTGCTTGATCAGTTTGCCCCTTTTTCTTTGGCCGAAGAGTGGGATAATGTTGGCCTGCTGATTGGTCATCCTCAGCGTGAGGTCAAATCGATCCTGATCGGTCTGGATCCGACCATCGCCCTGCTTGATGAGGCGGTTGAGCGCGGTGCGGACACCTTGATTACCCATCATCCTGTCATTTTCCATCCCCTGTCTTCCGTAACCACTGACACTCCGGATGGCCGTTTTCTCGAGGCGGCTCTGGCGCGGCACATGAATGTGATTGCCTGCCATACCAATCTGGACAGTGCCTCGAACGGGGTCAGTGATGTCCTGGCCGCAGGCCTTGGTTTGACTCAAGTGACCCCCCTGCTTCCCTCGTCCAAGGTTCCCGGTTGCGGAATCGGCCGAGTCGGTGTTTGTGCCCCTCCCATAAAGGGCGCTGAATTTATGGCCCGGCTCTTTTCGTTGCTGGCCTGTCCGTCTGTGGCCATGGCTGGCTGTTTGCCTGAGGTCATTACTACAGTTGCAGTTTGTGGCGGGAGTGGATCGGATTTGGCAGAAGCTGCCAGAAGCCGGGGCGCGGACGTCTACCTTTCAGCTGAAATCAAGCACAGCACGGCTCGTCTGGCACAGGAGAACGGCTGGTGCATTATTGATGGTGGGCATTATTTCACAGAGCAGCCGGTTGTGGCTTTTCTTGCCGATTGCCTGCAGCGGCTGGCACAGGAGAGTGGTTGTCCCTGGCAGATTATGCAAAGCGAGGCGGAGTGTCCTCCGTTTTCAAATATAAATAGTAAGAGCAGTCAGTTATGAATCATCTTAGAGGAGAACAGTTTTGAACGAAGTCATATTGCAACTTATTTCGCTGCAGGCCCTGGATCTTGAACTTGATGCCATTGATCAACAGATCAAAGTGCATCAGGACGGATTGACCCAGCGCCGAGAGGCCAGTGTTGAGCGTCAGGCAGGCATTGAAAAACTTGAAGCGCAGATCGAGGAGCTTGAAAAGGAGCACCGCACCCTGGATCTTGAGATGACCGAAGAGCAGGGTCATGTCAAAAATCGTCAGTCCAAGATGATGCAGGTTCAGACGGGGCGTGAGCAGACGGCTTTGCTTAAAGAGATTGAAGATGCCAAGGCCAATGTGAAGGAGAAAGAAGAGAAGATTGTTGGAATTATGGCCGAGGTCGAGAGTTTGACCTCGCAGATTACGGAAGAGAAAAATCTGCTCAAAGGTGAAGAGGAAGGGCTGGCCGAAGAGGAAGGAACCGTGAAAAAGGCGGTTGCCGCCATTAAACGGAGTCGTAAATCCCAGGCCGCTGCTCGGGATAAAGAGTCTGAAGCTCTTGTGGGAAATCTGTTGAGAAAATATACAGTTCTGCGTGAGCGCCGCAATGGTCTGGCCGTGGTGAATGTCCTTGGCGGCGTGTGTCAGGGTTGCTTCATGAGCATCCCGCCGCAGAAGTACAATATGCTCCTGTCAGGTGAACAGTTTTTTGACTGCCCGGCTTGCCAGCGTATTATTTATCACCAGAGTGTAGAAGAGCAGGAATGAGAATTGGCCGATTTGGTCGGTTGAAGATCAAGAGTTACCCCGGGAAATTGTCTTTTCAGGGGAGCTGGAAGTTTTGGGGTGGGCACATGGTCGCTCCGGCTTTGGCCGGAGAGGAAAGTCCGAACTCCGCAGGGCAGGATGGTTCGTAACGCGAACGCCGGGTAACCGGGGGAAAGTGCCACAGAAAACAAACCGCCCGGCTTGACCGGGTAAGGGTGAAACGGCGAGGTAAGAGCTCACCGCTCGGCTGGCGACAGTCGAGGCACGGCAAACCCCATTCGGAGCAAGACCAAATAGAGAGACGCTTGAGGGCTGCCCGTCCGAGGTCTCCGGGTAGGTTGCAAGAGGTGCCGGGCAACCGGTATCCCCAGTGAAATGATCATGACCCCGGCAACGGGGAACAGAATTCGGCTTATCGCCCGCCCCAATTTTTTGGTTATCTGGGGAAATGACTTTTTTTCATGACGTGGTGATTGAATAAAAAAGAAATTTCCCCGGATACCCGGATGTTTTGTGAAAATCCTCCATTTGCCTTTTTGTGCTTTGTTTTGAGTCGTAACGGTGTACCTTGAGTACAGGGTTATGTTCTGGAATCTTGCATGATTTGTATATGGGGGATTTTTGTTTGAGTCACCCTGGTTGCCAGTCTGGCTTGATCTCCGGCGGTACCGGAGTCATTTGGGGTCATCTTTGTGAAGGGTGGTCTGTAAAACAAACTCAAATTTGATTACATGCGTGCTGCTGCCATCATACCCGCCGCCGGAAGTGGAACGCGGATGAATTCCGTCCAGCCCAAGCAGTATCTTTTGCTGGCCGGGGCACCTGTCCTTGTCCATACGGTTCGAGCTTTTGTTGTGAGCCCCTGTATTGACCAGATCGTGGTTGTGGTTTCCTCTGAACACCTTGAGGCAACCCGTGAGCTCCTCCGTGAATACGATCTGGGTCAGGTGCCGGTGATCCTGGTTGCGGGCGGTGTTCGACGACAGGACTCGGTTCGTGCCGGGCTGGGCTGTCTTGATGCAGCAATTGATATTGTTTTGGTGCATGATGGAGCCAGGCCTCTGGTTACAACTGATCTCATCGAGCGTTGCTGTCTGGCGGCCAGGGATCATGGTGCGGCCATTGCAGCCCTGCCGGTCAAAGATACTCTGAAACGGGCGGCTGAAAATCAGACCATTCTTGCCACTGTGGACCGTGATACTCTCTGGCAGGCCCAAACTCCACAAGCCATGCAGGCTGGTCTCCTGCGGCGGGCCTATGAACTGGCCGGGGAGGATGAGGTGACCGATGAAGCCTCACTGCTGGAACGGGCCGGTATTCCGGTTCACCTGATCGAGGGCAGCGAGACAAATTTGAAAATTACCCGTCCCGATGATCTTCTGGTGGCGGAACGACTCCTGAAAAGACACGTCATGACAAAGATGCGGATTGGTCACGGCTACGATGCCCACTGCCTGGTGCAAGGTCGTAAGCTGGTACTGGCCGGGATCACTGTGGATCATGTTTTGGGACTGGCTGGCCATTCTGATGCCGATGTGGTCACTCATGCCCTGTGCGATGCCATTCTCGGGGCCTTGGGGCGTGGCGATATCGGCCGCCATTTTCCTGATACCGATCAGCGGTTCAAGGACATTTATTCCATACACCTGCTGGAAGAGGTGGCGCAGTTGGCCCGTGCCGATGGTCTTCAACTGGCAAATGCTGACCTGACGGTGGTGTGTCAGGCCCCGCGCCTGGCCCCTTATCTGGAGGAGATGGAGGCGTGTCTGGCCAGGGCCTGCGGCGTTGCCCCCGGGTCTGTTAATTTGAAGGCGACGACGACTGAGCGCATGGGATTTACCGGCCGTGCCGAGGGAATCAGCTGTCATGCAGTGGTTCTTTTGACCGAACAGGGGGAAGGTTGATGGGTATTGCAATTGATCGTGAACGACTGGCCCATACCTTCATGCGTCTTTGTGAGATTGACAGCCCGTCCCGGTCCGAAGCAGCATTGGCTGCCCATCTGCGGGAAATTTTATTGGAACTCGGGGCGACAGTAATTATTGAAGACGAATCAGCAACGATGACTGGGGCAAACTGTGGTAATTTACTGATCAGGTTTCCCGGAACTGATCCCGGGGGCGAATCTTTGTTTTTTGCCTGTCATATGGACACGGTTCAGCCAGGAGTTGGTGTTGAGGTCTTGAGAGAGGATGACCTCTTTACCAGTCGCGGTGAGACGATTTTGGGTGGAGACGACAAGTCTGGTATTGCAGCTCTGATTGAGTTGATCCGCGTCCTGCGTGAGGAGCAGGCAGGCCATGGCCCCATTGAGCTGCTGATGACCACCTGTGAGGAGATCGGCCTGCTTGGCGCCAAGGGCTTTGATTGCAGTCAGGTTCGCGCCTCCTATGGCTATGCCCTGGATTCCACAGGCATTGATCGGGTCATTGTCGGTGCTCCGGCGGCCAATAAACTGAAGGTCCAGATCCACGGGATTGCCGCCCATGCCGGATTGAACCCGGAACAGGGAATCAGTGCCTTGTGTCTGGCGGCCAAGGCCATTGCCGAGCTGCGCCTGGGGCGGCTCGATGATCAGTCAACTGCAAATTTCGGTCTGATTCAGGGCGGGGTGGCCACCAATATTATTCCTGACCTCATCAGTCTTGAGGGTGAGGTCAGGAGTCATTCTCCGGAGAAGCTTGCCGCCTACACCAAGGAAATAGAGGATGTTTTTGATCAGGTGGTGAGCGGCTGGAGTCATGGAAATGGCGGGAGCTCGACTAAACCCTCGCTGGAGTTTTCAGCCGAGTCTGAGTATCCGGCCATGCGTCTGGCTGAGAGTGATCCTGTTCTGGCGCGGTTGCGCCGGGCTGGTGAGCTGCTTGATCGGGAACTGGATTTTCGTGTTGCCGGTGGTGGGAGTGATGCCAATATTTTCAACAGCCATGGTCTGCCGACAGCCATTATTGCCACGGGTATGACAAAGGTTCATACCACGGATGAGTGTCTGGCTCTGGACGACTTGGTCAGCCTGACCGAGCTCATTCATGCCATTGTGGTGCAGTAACTGCGTTGGCCTCAGTCGAGCTGTATGGTTGAGGATTCACCGGTGGTGATCTCGCCGATTTCAGCACAGGCCAGGGGGGATTCTTTCCGGAGCAGGCTGATGATGGTCGCAGCAGCCTCTGGTTCGGCGGCGATAAGCAGGCCCCCTGAGGTTTGGGGATCGCTCAGAATAAATTCCATGTTTTCCCCTCCTTGCCCGTTGTTGTGGAGATGCGGCAGGTAGAAATCACGGTTTCTGTGGGCTCCTTCAGGGATAATGCCCATATCGATGAAGTCCATGGCTTCGGGCAGGACAGGGATTCGGTTTGAATCGATTCTGGCTGACAGCCCGGAGGCCGCAAGCATTTCGTGCAGGTGACCCAGTAGGCCAAAGCCTGTGACATCGGTACAGGCATGAACGGCGAGCCCCTGCAAACGAACCCGGTCTATGATTTCAGCTGCTGTCTTGTTGAGTGTGGCCATGACCTGAACCATCATTGCTTCGCTATCTGCCCCGGCGAGCCCGCCCTTGAGGGCCGTGCTGAGAATTCCGGTCCCGATGGGTTTGGTGAGAATGAGCCTGTCACCGGGTTTGGCGCCTTTGTTGAGCAAGACCCGGTCGGGATGAACGATGCCGGTTACCGAGAGGCCGTATTTCAATTCGTCATCCTCGATGGAGTGTCCGCCCACCAAAAGGGCTCCGGCCTCTTCTATTTTGCTCAGACCGCCACGGATCACGTCTCTGAAGATTTCGGCCTCCATTGTTTTGATTGGGCAGGCCAGGATGTTCATGGCCAGGAGTGGTTTTCCGCCCATGGCATAGACATCACTCAAGGCATTGGCCGCGGTGATCTGTCCGAAATGGAAGGGATCATCGACAATGGGAGTGAAAAAGTCCAGGGTCTGAATCAAAGCCGTGGTGTCGTTTAAGCGATAGACCCCTGCGTCATCGCAGGTCTCGGCGCCAACGATCAGGTTTGGATCAGTGGGCAGCGTAATGCCGCATAATATTTGGCCCAGGTCCCCCGGGCCAATTTTAGCCGCTCAGCCTGAGGCCTTGACGGTGTTTGTCAGTTTGATCATGTCGAAAAGAGGGTAGAATGAGTCATCTGTAAAAATAGATTTGGAAACCGATTACTGAATTGTAGAAAAAATGTTTTTATATCAGCTGGATGCTGAAGGTCGACAGGCTCTTTTTTCTGATTTTTCCGGCAAAACAGCTCATTTTGTATGGCGGCCGGTTGAGGGAGAAAAGCGGAAGAGGCGTCTTTCTTCTTGAATTTCTGAGCAACCTATAATAAATCACTTTTATCAGGTTTTCATGAAAGGCACAAAGACATTTCACCTCTTTGTGCCTTTCCCATTTTTAATGGTGCTGTAATGTCTGATGGTTTCGTTACGGCGTATCGTGATTATTTTATGTGGTATCCCTTGGCTTGGCGTTGAATTGCTCAAGTTTTGCATGAGGGGACCCTATACTCTGTGGAAGCAGAAGGATTAGTGAATGATGAACAGGAACGGCCAGCATATGAATGACGGACGGCCCAAACATGAATGCGGAGTCTGTGGTATCTACGGTCACGAAGACGCAGCCAAGCTGACCTATTTTGGTCTTTACGCCTTGCAGCATCGAGGGCAGGAAAGTGCCGGTATTGTTGTCTCCGACGGATCCAAAGTCTGCCTGCATAAGGATATGGGGCTTGTGCCCGAGGTCTTTTCTGAGTCCATCCTGCAGGGTTTACCCGGTCACATGTCTGCCGGGCATGTTCGCTATTCGACGACCGGTGCCTCAAACATTATCAATACTCAGCCCCTGATGGTCACTCACAAGGGCGAGACACTCGCTGTGGCTCATAACGGCAATCTGGTCAACTCCATTGAGCTGCGTAACGACCTGGAGACCAAGGGGTCTATTTTTCAGACGAGCATGGACAGTGAGGTGGTTCTCCATCTGCTGGCCAGAACAATGCATTTGGGATTGGATCGAGCCTTGTCTGAATCTTTTTCCTGTCTCAAGGGTGCCTATTCCATTCTGCTCATGACCAGTGATACCTTGGTGGCCGTGCGGGATCCCGGCGGGTTCAGACCGTTATGTCTGGGCAAACTGAACAACGGTGGCTGGATTGTGGCTTCTGAGACCTGTGCACTGGATCTGGTTGAGGCCAAGTATGTCCGTGAAATTGAGCCGGGAGAGGTCCTGATCATCAATAAAGACGGTATGCGCTCTCTTTTTCCCTGCGTTCAGCAAAAAACCAGTTATTGTATTTTTGAGCAGGTCTATTTTGCTCGGCCCGATTCGAATATTTTTGGCAGTAATGTCTATGAGACACGGAAACGCATGGGTGAGGTACTGGCCCGTGAATGTCTGGTGGATGCCGATTTTGTCATGCCCTTTCCGGACTCTGGTAATTATGCGGCTCTTGGTTATTCGCGTGCTTCGGGCCTGCCCCTCGAGATGGGGATGATCCGTAATCATTACGTGGGTCGGACTTTTATCCAGCCGACCCAGTCCATGCGTGATTTTAACGTTCGAGTGAAGCTGAACCCGGTTCGTTCCATTCTTGAGGGTAAGCGGGTGGTTATTATTGAGGACTCGGTTATTCGTGGGACCACGGGGCGGAGTCGCGTTCGTGCTCTACGTGATGCAGGGGCCAAGGAAGTTCACATGCTGATCAGCTGTCCTCCAACCCGGAATGCCTGTTATTACGGAATTGATTTTCCATCACCCACGCAACTGGTGGCTGCCGGTCGTACTGTGGACGAGATTGCCCGGGAATTGGGTCTGGACTCGCTCTATTATCTCAGTATTGATGGACTTGTTGAGGCCACTGGTTTGTCATTCGACAGCTTTTGTCTGGCCTGTTTCAATGGCGATTATCCGGTCGCGCCGGATCTCAGTTTTTGCAAGGATGCCCTGGAGATCTGAACAGAGAAGCGTATTGCGGAATGAAAGGGGGGCAGACGATGAAAGAACTGGTGGTGATTGACACTTATGAGTGCAATGGCTGTGAGTCTTGTGTGGTGCTGTGTCCGGAGGTGTTCGGGATGGACGAGACTGGCGATAAGGCCTTGGTCCTTGAGCAGCCGAAAGAAATTACACCTGATCTTGAAAAGGCCGCCGCCTTTTGCCCTCAATCCTGTATTACTCTCGGCTGACCCTGCTCCTGTCTGAAATATGCCTTGCAGGGAATCAGATATCGCAGACGATCTGATTCTTTCCTTGGGCCTTGGCCGTATACATGGCCTTGTCTGCCCGTTTGATGAGCGCCTCTTCTTCTTCCTGTGCAGGTCGTGTACCGCAGAGACGGCAGGAAGTAAGTCCGATTGACAATCCTGTGGAGCCGTAGCCAAGAGCGAGAAAGTGATCCATGATGCGCTGAATGATCACTTTCGCTTGTTCCAGACTGGTCTGGGGCATGAGCAGGGCAAATTCATCACCGCCAACGCGAAAGCTCATGTCGACGTTTGTTCGTGTGGAGTCCAGAAGGATTTCAGCGAGTCCTTGCAGGACCTTGTCACCGGCAGGATGGCCAAGGGTGTCATTGTAGTTTTTGAAGTTGTCGATGTCTAACATTGCCAGGAACAGGGGATAGTTCTGGCGTGAGGCTCGTTCTGTTTCCTTGTTGAATCGCTGGTCAAATGCACGGCGATTCAATAGGCCTGTGAGGCTGTCGCGAAGTGAGAGCTGTTCCAGGCGTCGTACCATATCCCTTTCGCGGAGTGCGCGATTGAGTTTGGCTTCCAGTTCGGCGAACTCTATGGGTTTTTTGATAAAATCAATTGCCCCGGCCTCAATGGCCTCGACATAGTTGGTCTGCTCATTGTAGCCGGTGGCCATGATGACGTCGGTGTTGGGAAATTCACTTCGGATATGGGCAAGAAGCTGCATACCGTTCATGTGAGGCATGACGATATCGCTCAAAACCAGATCGCAGGACTGGTTTTTGAGAATTTCAATGGCACTGAGGCCACTGTCTGCCTCAAAGGTGGTGTAGCCGAGACTCTTGAGCATGGTGATTAGCGCGTCGCGGACGATACTGTCATCGTCAACAATCAGGATGCTGATATCTGTGGCTGGAACTGTTGTGTTCATGAGACGGCAACCAAGGCAAAAGTTTGATGTGGTCACTGAGTGAATAACATAACAATATAATTTATGTTTTTATAGTCAAAAAGTCCAGTTTAATTTTCGTAGTCCGGGATGGTTTCCCAGGCTCTTGATGAATCGTTTTGTGTCTCTCCCGGAACAGTCTGACTATTTCTTTCTGGGATCCTCTCCGGTTTCGAACATCTCAAACAGATCATAGAAAAGCCTGGCTACGGCACTGAAATGGGTTGCGGAGCCTGATCCGGCATAGGCCTTCGACAGTTCCATGGCCCTTGCGAAACTTTCCTGGCTTTCAGAGTCCTGAGGGTTTTTGATGACCTGAACCAGGCGTTCACCAATGGTATTGCTCATGTGAGCCTCCTTGTGGTTTGAGGTGGGTACGGAAAATTTTGACAATTATTTTTTAGCATAACAGAGCTGTGGGTAAAAAAACAAACGATCCCATGGTATTTGTTTCCGGGCATTGCTGGAAACACAAAAAAGCCCCCTTCCCGCAGATGCGGCAAGGGGGCTTATGGTTTAAGGGGCAAGAAGTGTCTTACTTTTTGCTTGCCCGGGCGGCTCCCCTAACCTTCATAGGATCACCCTCATATCCCAGGGCATTCCAGTCCAAACGTCCTTTCTTGCCGTGGCAGTCGCGACACTGCAGTGCCTCGCTGGCCGGAGCGACCATATGGTTCAGGCGCCAGTACATCTCGGTGGCAGCGAAGTCGTAGTCACCGCTGTACTTGAGACCGGTGTCCTTCACGCCAGCCTTGACGGCGGCATCCCAGTCAAAGCTCTTCCAGTAACCGGCATCTTTGTCTGTACCTGCCGGCCAGACCTTCGGAGTCAGGAAGTATTCGTACTTCTTGTCGTAGATCTGTTTCCCTCTGTGGACCTTGAAGGGGTAAATTTTAGCGGTCATGTCATCCTTGCTGCCCACAGGGTAGTTGATTTTGGTGACCGTGCTGGGATCCATCTTCTCACCGCGCAGGTAAGCACCACCTTTTCCATTGTACCATGCGTATTCCGGCTGGACGTCTTTCTTCCAGACAAAGGTCCCTTTCTTTTTGACATAGGTGTGCAGGCCATACTCGTCATCCGGCAGATGGATGTCCTGACCGGCGGTGGACCAATCCCAGTCCATTTTGGTTGGTTCGCCCTTGGCGTAGGTGGGAATGTGGCAGGTCTGGCAGGCAATGGCTGCGGCATGTTTGTTCAGGCTTTTTTTCGCATGGGGCTCAGGGTCATGACAGTCGGTACAGCTGACATGATTTGTACCACCGGGCGAGACAACCATGGCATTGCCTTTGATGCTGTGGGCCTCTGTGGTATGACATTCCTGGCAGCTGAAATCGAGGCTGTCGGTACCCATGTGGAAGTCGATGTCCATAGTGGGGTTGGCAATGGTGGAGTCGATATCACCGTGCTTGACATTGTCGCCACCGCCACCGAAACCGTGACAGACAACACAGTTGGCACGCTCCGGTTTACCTGCACTCTGGGCAATCTTGACCAGATCAAGTTTTTTCTCATCAAATTTGGCAATCCCGGTGTATCCGGCCGGAAGGCCAGCGCCCGCACTGGGTTTTGTATAGGTACCGGTGGTGTCATGACAGACCAGGCAGTCTACCCGGCTCTCATCTTTAAAGTCGAAGTTGGCATCTTCCCAGCCGTATCCCACATGACAACTGGTGCAGCGCGGCCAGTTACTTTCAACAGAGATACAGAAATTGTTGATGGCATTTTTTTTACCCAGCATCTGGGTGCCCTTGCCGTCAACCTCCTGTTCGGTTTCCCAGGTCCAGTGAGTGGTCTGCATGACCTCCATGGACGCGTCTTCATGACACTCAAGACAGGTCTGAGTGACCTGCATTGGATCATCAAAAGGTCCTTCAATCTCCTGGTGATACTCGTTGCTGGCCAGTGCAGTCTGACAGAGCATCAGGGCTGCACCGCTCAGCGCGATGGTTAACATGGTTTTCTTCATTGTACTCTTCCCTCCCCTTGAAAAAATTATAATAAAACAAACAGCAACAATGTAAGATTTTACTTAAATAGCTGAACTGTGAGAAAAGTTTTAGCACTTTTTCGTAAGGGAATCAAAATTTTTTCAGTGCTTTTTGAAAAAAAAACGCAATAATATAGGCAAAATACCACACAGTGGGATGTGTTCTGGTGGGGTTTGCCAGGTGTGAAGGACGTTGGGAGGGGTGATTATGAAGAGATAGTCTGGGGCGGTCAGTGTGCTCGCTGGCCGCCCCAAATGTGCTACTGCCGGCTCAATGGCTGATGGTGATTAGACAGCGTCAGCATCCTGACCAATGTCGTCAGCCCTGGTTTCTTCGCCTTCTCCAGCTTTCTCTGTGGGTTCAGGCTGGAGTTCAGGGTCTCTGGTTTGGGTTCGTTCTCTGCTCCTGTTAATATGCAGGCCTGATCCTGTCTGCCTGCAAATTTCTTCAATATCTAAAAAATAATAATTATTACAGGTAAAAACAGCACTGATTGATGAACAACTTATTATGAACACTCTGCTTTTTCTTGACATTTGATATCTTGTTGGTATGGTTCTTCAACTTACTATTGAACAATATTATTTTGCTTCAATATAGTATTGTTCAATAGTAAGGAATTGTTTTAACATGTTCGTTCTGGCCCCGGTTTCTTGGACTTTTTCTGACCAGAATTCAAATTCTTACTCTCTGTCGTTGGGCAATCCGTTTTGCCCTCTCTGTTTTATGTGGCTTTGTACGCACGGAACGGGGCGAGTCGCGTCAAGCCATCTGACCTGTACTTCAATCAAGATCCAGCCTTAACAGGCTCATCGTTTACGGAATATTTATGGAAAAAATAGTCGTTAAAGACCTTTATAAAATTTTTGGAGAAAAACCGGACAAGGCTCTGAGGCTTCTGCAACAGGGGAAAGACAAGGACACCATACTTGATGAAACCGGTATGACCGTAGGTGTGCAGGGGGCAAGCTTTGTCGTGAACAGCGGCGAAATCTTCGTCATTATGGGGCTTTCAGGGTCAGGTAAATCAACCTTGGTGCGTATGTTGAATCGACTCATTGAGCCAACTGCCGGGCAGGTTGTGGTTGACGGTCAAGACGTGATTCAGATGGATCAGGATGAACTGGTTAAGTTTCGACTGCACAATATGAGCATGGTTTTTCAGTCATTTGCCTTGATGCCCCATCTCACAGTTCTTGAAAATGTTTCTTTTGGTCTTGATTTGGCAAAAATTGACAAACAAACCATGAGAGAACGGGCCCAGGAGGCATTGGATCAAGTGGGATTGACCGGCTGGGAAGATTCCTACCCGAAACAGCTCAGTGGCGGTATGCAGCAGCGTGTTGGTCTGGCCCGTGGCCTGGCGGTTGACCCCGACATCCTGCTCATGGATGAAGCTTTTTCAGCGCTCGACCCCCTTATCCGTACGGAGATGCAGGATGAACTGCTCAAATTGCAGAAGCGTCATCAACGAACCATTATTTTCATCTCCCATGATCTGGATGAGGCCCTGAGGATTGGGGACAGGATTGCCATCATGGAAGGTGGCAACGTGGTGCAGGTGGGCACTCCTGAAGAGATTCTCCAGAATCCGGCAGACGATTATGTCCGTGCTTTTTTTCGTGGTGTCGATCCCACAAATGTTATATCAGCCGGCGATATTGTGACTTCCGGGACTCAGCTGACGATCATCAAGGCTCGCGTGGGTAGCCTGAGGGCAGCCCATGAGATGTTGAGTATTAAGGATAAAGACTTTGCTTACGTGCTTGATTCAGATCGTCATTTCTTGGGCCTGGTGACCGCAGAAAAAATCAAGGAACTCCTGGAAAGCGGGGCCCCTGATAACCCAATTGATCAGGCCTTTATGGCCGAGGTCACCTCTGTTCAACTTACTGATTCCATGCAGGAAATATTGCCGGAGGTCGCTTCGCGCGCCTGGCCGGTACCGGTGGTTGACGAGGAGGGAGTTTACAAAGGAGTGGTTTCCAAAAACAGATTTTTGCAGACATTGCATCGCACCGAGCAGGAATCCGATTGATTTAATCATACGATTGGATTCACGGGGTACAATGGCAAATTTATACAAAAACCTCATTTTAAACAGTCTCTTTGGCCGTACAAAACGTTATGTTTTGAGTGAGACTTAAATAACTAAGGATTAACAGGATTTATTTATGTTTGAAGATAAAATTTTCCCGTTGGACTCATGGGTTTCAGTGGCGGTTGACTGGCTGGTTGAAAATCACAGAGATTTCTTTCAGGCTATTAAGTGGCCAGTGGAACAGACCCTGAATGGGCTTGATGCAGGTTTCAACGCCCTCCATCCTCTGATTGTTATTGCTTTGGTTGCCTTTGCCGCGTATCGTTTTTCCAATAAGGGGCTGGCTGTTTTCACAGTCCTTTCCATGGTTCTGATTGGTACGTTGGGCCTTTGGGAGGACACCATGACGACCCTGGCCATGGTCCTCTCTTCTGTGGTTTTTTGTGGTCTGGTGGGGGTACCGGTGGGCATCTGTTCTGGTCGAAGTAACCGCTTTGAGGCCTCGCTGCGTCCCGTGCTTGATGCCATGCAGACCACACCTGCCTTTGTTTATCTGGTTCCCATTGTCATGCTTTTTTCTGTGGGTAATGTGGCTGGTGTTCTGGCAACGATTATCTTTGCCATACCACCTGTTATTCGCCTGACCAGTCTGGGAATTCGTCAGGTGCATCCGGAACTGATCGAGGCCGCCCAGGCCTTTGGCGCGACCCGCGGACAGGTTTTACGCAGGGTCCAGATTCCCTTGGCCATGCCAACTATTATGGCCGGGCTGAATCAGACCATCATGATGGCGCTTTCCATGGTGGTTATTGCCTCCCTCATTGGTGCGGGTGGACTGGGGTCGCCTGTTACACGGGGCCTGAACACTCTGGATATCGGTCAGGCAGTGATCGGTGGTCTCGGTATTGTTCTTATGGCAATTATTTTGGATCGCATTACCCAGGGGATGGCCCAGAAAAGCTGAGGCCGTCGTCAGAATTCATATCGATTTGCCTTGGGGGAATAGCCTTCAACTTCTCTCGGGTACTGTCATGATTGATTCAACGTTTTGCAGATTGAGATCGGCTGGTCTCGTCAATATTTTGTCCAGTAAAATGAAAACGTAATGAAGGAAACAACGATGAAAAAACAATTTTTCATCGTGACTTACAATATAAACACAAAACAAAGGAGACTTTGATGAAAGGACTTAAACAAATGATTGCTGTAGCAGCGATGGGCCTGGTTCTGTCCGTAGGACCGGCCATGGCCGTGGATAAACCGGGTGCCGGTACAACCGTGAATCCAGCGCGTGCAACGTGGAACACCGGCTTTTTCCAGGAAGCCCTGGTTCGTCGTGGTCTGGAAGAGTTGGGATACAAGGTGAAAAAGCCAAAAGATCTGGCAAATCCTATTTTCTACAAGTCAGTGGCGCTTGGTGATGTTGATTACTGGACCAATGGCTGGTTTCCAAATCATGACAGTCAGCTGCCCAAAAACTTTTACGAGAAGGCCGGTAAGCATGGGTATGTAGTTAAGGCCGGTGGGCTGCAGGGCTACCTGGTTTCCAAAAAGGAAGCCGACAAATACAATATTCAATCTCTTGATGATTTCAAACGTCCTGAGGTGCAAAAGGCCTTTGACAGCAACGGAGACGGTAAGGCTGATTTGACCGCCTGTCCTCCCGGCTGGGGCTGTGAGGGAATTATTACCCACCACATGGATGTTTATGACCTGGATGACTCCATCAATCCGGTCAAGGCTTCCTATGAGGCGGGTATGGCCTCTGCAATGGCAAACTATAAGAGTGGTGCACCGATCTTTTTTTACACCTGGGCACCCAACTGGACTATCTTCAAGCTCAAGCCAGGCCAGGATGTCGTGTGGATCAATGTTCCTGAAATCATGGCTACAGAGGCACAGAAGGTAGCTGAGGATCGGATGACTGTTTCCGGTATTGAAGGTGCGGTCAGCGACCCCATCAAGCTTGGCTTTGTCGTCTCCGACATTCAGATTGTTGCCAACAAGAAGTTTACCGATGAGAATCCTGCCGCTCAGACCTTCTTTGAGCTGTTCACCTTGCCCCTTGGTGATATTAATGAGCAGAATACCAAGATGAATGAAGGGGAGAAGTCTGATAAGCATATCGCAGGTCATGTGGACGAGTGGATTGCAGCCAATACCGATACCTGGAATGGTTGGTTGGAAGCGGCCCGTGCTGCAGCCAAATAATTAGGATACGTGCCTTTCTCAACACCCCGGATTGTCTCTGTAAATGATCCGGGGTGTTTGCTGTATTGATCTTTTGAGATGATTTGAGGAGATCAACCTTTTCAATGAGGCCCTGACTGTATTCAGTTATTGACAGTAGGGACATGAACTGTTTTATATACCCGAAAATACGGTCGTGTCTGTTTCCTGATCATGAGACTGACCTTTTGAATAATGAATGTGTACCAGGGTGTCCCATGGAAGGTCGTCCAGAAAGAGTGCAAAACATCACCAGGCAGCTGCGTGTTGTTTTTCGCGCGATTCAGTCCCACTCAAAAACTGTGGAGCGTACGTGTGGACTCAGCAGCGCAAAATTGTGGATGATGTCGGAACTTTCCGTCAATCCTGGCCTCAAGGTTTCGGAGCTTGCCAGGGCCTTGATGATTCACGCGTCCACCTGCAGTAATATGCTGGATCAGTTGGAGGATAAAGGGCTAGTTCGCCGGGACAGGAGTCGTGCTGACCAGCGTGCAGTTCATCTTTATCTGACCGACGCGGGCGTGAAGTTGTTGGCTAAGGCCCCAGGGCCGGCTCAGGGCACCCTCTCCAGTGCGTTTGGACGTTTGGGTGATGGTCACCTTCTGCAGCTCGAAGATGGCTTGAGCGCGCTTGTGGATGCCATGCAGGTCAAAGATGAAAAGGGGGGGCTGGTTCCTATTTATGGAGAGTAGTCTCTGCTGCATCTTTTGTTTGCAGTCTTGAATCGTTACTACTGAAAACGGTGAGAGACACTAAAAAGTCCGCTTCTCTTTAGAGGAGCGGACTTTTTGCGTTTGAGGCTTACCTTATGTGCCCAATTCGCTCTCTGGCCTGACCGACAACGAATGGACAAGAAAAAACCCGCAAGCCTTTATGGGCTGCGGGTTTTTGGACATCCTTGGATAAGGATGGATGTGTCAAATGGTGCGGAGGTCGGAATCAAACTATGTAATTATTTTACCTATTGTCAATTGGTTAAGTTATGCGCCCTGGTTCTGTTGTAATTCGTACACACACCAATACACACA
>JACNLK010000004.1 GCA_014381505.1 Candidatus Desulfatifera sulfidica
GGATCCTTAAGGAGGTTCGTGATCTGTTTTACGCCCCTGAGCGGGCCAAATATTTTTTTTCCTTGGATATTCAATCACGGATTGATAAAAAAGGTGCCCGTGCCATTGTTATTCGTCCAGGGGATGAGATTATTATCATGTCTCTGATGAAGCGTGACACACCGGTCTATTACGATGGCAAGGCCGGGGTGATTTATTCAGTGTATTTTGAGCCAGGGGTCTCGGTGGACCAGGGTGCACCTTTGATTGGAGTCTGTTCTGAGGAAAAACTTCTCCTGGTTCAGAAAATTATTACCAAGGTCAAGGCTGACTGGGACAAGTTTGGTGAGAGCGGCGAATAATTTTCGAGTTGTTTGTTGTTCCGGGAATATCAGGCTCACTTGAAGACTTCCCCCCCCCCCCTTCGTGCCAAACAACAGGACCCTGGGTGATTACGTTGTGTGAATAAAAAAAAGCGCGCCACATCTTTGAGATGCGGCGCGCTTTTTTTTATTCATTGTCCGGTGTCAAGCTGAATGGTTACCACAAAACATCTCTTGAAAGGTGTCAGGAAAGTGATTACCCCGCAGAACAAAGTGACTCCCGCAATGCTCCGGGCAAGAATTATTGGATCGGAGATGGATTGCCGTCGGGGCTTTACGGGCGGTGATCCTGAAGTCATTCTGCGCCTCGGCGGGCATGTGGGTTCAGTGATTGAGTGTCATTCAGGTCTTGACCGGGCCATGGAGCAGGGCAGAGCCAGTATTCGTGCGGCTGAGGAGGCTCGACGCAGCGCTGCTGCTGGTACGGTTATTCTGGCTGATTGTCTGACCGCTTCCAAGGGGCGATTCAGCCGGAGCTGGCATGCGCCGGCAGGTGGAATATGGGGGTGTCTGCTGCTGCCTGATATTTTTCTGGATCGGGCACGTATGCTTTTGCCTCTGGCGCTTGGTATGGCCTGTTGTGAGACGGCTCGCGAGTTTGGGGTTTCCGGAGCAGCAGTGCGTTGGGTGAATGATGTTCTGGTTGACGGCCGCAAGCTGGCTGGCTTCCTGGTTGAAGGATATCGCGCTCCTGCTTCCACTGAAAACTGGTTTCTGCTCGGCTTTGGCATTAATGTCAATAACAGATCTTTTCCTGCAGAGTTGCGCTCATCAGCCGTCTCGCTCGGGCAACTCCTGGGGCATTCCCTCGATCTGTCTGCTGTCACAGTGTCTTTCCTGGCGAAACTGGCCTGGAATATTGGCCTCCTGCTCTACCAGGAACAGCAGGATTTGAGTCTTGGCTCAGATGATGCCGAGCCTGCCTGTCAACTCTTCCTTGATGAGTGGCGCTTGTTGTCTGATACTTTGGGGCGCAGGATTGTTTATGGTTATGATGTTGAGCAGTTGCCCCAGTATCAGGCCAGAGTTATGGCCATTCTCCCTGATGGCGGTCTGGTCATGCGTCTGGGTGACGGTCATGAGGTGACTGAGTATAGTGGTGAGTTGCGTTATTTGTAGGTGTGCTTGCATTTTCTGCATAGATCCCCTGCCCCTCCTCCTTTGTGCCGGCTGTTCAGCTGAGGTTCAGAAATTTCCATGAATGGATTTCCCGTTGAAAGAGACGGCTGGTGTAGCGCTGGAGAAGTTGCAGTCCTTCACGGCGTATGGCGGGTGGAAAGTGGAGACGGTGGAGACGATCAAGAGGCTGATCCTGTGCAGCCTGGATGATCTTGATGGTTCCCAGGGAGACCGGTGGTGCAGCGCGGAGATCAGGTCCGCAGCATGATGCGCAGAGTATGGCACCGCGACTGTGGCTGAAGGAGTAGATTTGAGGGGGAGCCACTGCGATATCACAAGCGGCACAGGTGGAAAAATGAGGCCGGTAGCCGATTCTGTCCAGAAATTTAATGAAAAAGAGAGCCAGGGTGTTTGTGGGTTCCCGACCGTCATTCAGTGAGTGCAGGGCCCAGATGACAAGGTCGAACAGGGAATCGTCACCCTCCATATCTTTAGTGGCCATGAGCATAAGCTCCCGGATGACCGTGGCCGTGTTATAGAGGGGGGTCTGGCGGCGCAGCTCCAGGAAGCTCTCCAGGAGCTCGGCCTCGGTCAGCAGGGCCAGGCCACCGGTTCTCGATTCTCTGTAGCGAGTCTGCAGGGCTGAGAACAGTTCGAGTTTATTAACGAATCGCTTCTTGCTGCGCTTGGCTCCCTTGGCAATACAGGTCAGCCGACCAAGATCTCGACAGAAAAGGGTGACGATCAGGTCTGATTCTCCCTGGTCCCTGCAGTCGAGGATGAGAGCCGTGGCTTCATGTTCGGTGACGGCCATTGCCGGAGATCAGTGGATGAGGTCTTCTGGGAAAGAGAGCTCGATGGTGTCGTCAGTGGTTCGCGGCAGGGGAAAGGTGATGTTGTTGATCAGAATATCGGCTCTGGTTCCGGCTGGGAGTGTCAGGCGGATGGCTCGTTCTGCCTGCCAGCTGGCTGTGGTTTCGGCCTCAATGGTTTCTTGTTGTTCGGGGAGATCGTCAATCTGGATATTGATTGTCGTTTTGTTTGCAACACTTGCCTGTAACAGGTAAGGGGGTTGAAGGAGTTGAGTGGTGCCGATGGCTGGGACTTGACGAAAAATGGTCTCGGGTTCAATTGGAGTGAGTGGTGTGGCTGTTGTTGCTTGATTGTTGTTGACTGTGGTTTTCTGTGTGCCGGGGGTAAAAAGTTCGAGCGTGGCACTGACAGGATCCCATGGGGTGAACCAGGCATAGCCCACAGCGATGAGCAGAACGAGAAGCAGGATGATCTGAAAAATTGTTTTGAAGCTCACTGGAGCCGGGGTGGCCATTCCTTTAACGTATTTGCTTTTTTGAATTGGAGTTTGGGCAATGGTCTTTTCTTTTTTTTGACCGAGGTTGAGGTCCCTGCTGTATTGAGCCATAACGGCTTCCCGCTCCAGGCCAAGACGATCTGCACAAATGTTGTAAAAGCCACGGGCAAAGGCTTCGGCAGGCAGACTGTTATGGTCGTCGGCTTCCATGGCCTGCAGGTTGGCCAGGGAGATTCTGGTTTCCTCGGCCATCTCTTCCAGGCTCAGTCCTTTGAGCTCTCTTTGTTCCCGCAGTTGCGAGCCCAAGGTGTGGATGGGTGTTTCAGGGGATGGTGTGCTCGGCATGATGTCCTTTTTCGGCCGGTAACGCTTGAGGGTGCCTTGAGTACAGAAGGGCGTCTGGCGGCTTACTATAATCTTTTGATATACGCCTCGTTCTTGATTTTCTTAACCCAGATATCAAATTCTTTTGTTAATTGTTTTTCGTAAAGGTCTTTGCGTATTTTTTCTTGAACCGATTCGAACGGTGCCTGGTAGACGATACCGCCCTGTCGGCTGGAGACCAGTTTGAAAAACTGAAATCCAGCACCAATTTCAATGATAGGGCTTATGTCTCCGGCTGCAAGTGGGGTGATTGCAGTCCGCATGGCCTCGGCCATGTCTGTTTCCTGAAACTCACCAATGTCACCGCCGTCTTTTGCTGAAGGTAGGTCAGAAAATTTCTCGGCCAGTTCGCCAAAGTCCTGACCGGCCAAAACCAGGTTGCGAACCCGATCGGCCCGTTGACGGGCTTCGTCGCGTTCATCTTTGTCCGCATTCCAGGAAAAGCCCATCTGCAGGAGATAGTAGCCCCCGCTGTTGACACGTCGAGTATAGTTCTCATCGTAATAATCGAGAACCTGATCGTCGGTGATGACAATTTTTGAACGAACTTCATAGTTGATCAGCTTGCTTTGGAGAATCTGGTTTTTGAGATTGTCTAGGTAGCCTGCTTCGCTGAGTCCCATGGTGTCAAGTTCGGCGAGAAAGGCATCGCGGTCCACCCCGTTTTGATCACGGATTCGCTGGGCTGCGGCCGCAACCTCCTGTTCAGTGACGGTGATGCGCAGTTTTGCAGCTTCCTGGGCAATTAAGCGTTTGTCGATCAGGCCGTTCAAGACCTCTTCCCGGGCTCTGGCAATTGCCTCAGACAGTTCATGGGCTTCGACCTGCGTGCTGATCTTCTTAAAGAAGGGCTGGCCTTCTTCATTGACTTCGGACAGGGTGATGACCTCATCGTTGACAACCGCCACGACCCGGTCGACCAGTTCAGCTTGGCCTGGTGCGGGAGAGAAGGTGAGGAGCAGGGTGAACAGACTCAGCAGGCAGAGGCCGAAGCGGGTCGTGAAGAAGGGCTGACGGGTGAGAGTCGGGACGGGCGAAGATAATTTTTCGGTCATGGAATGTCGCTGGTGGATAAAAGGATGTTGGAGAGACAGGAATGATTTTTTGTGAAGATCTGTCTTCTGATTGAATTGTACTTTATAGTTGATAGGCTAATTAAAAAAATATTACCATATATTTTACTGAATGCCATCAGGGACTTTTAATTTTTTACCACTCTGTGGTTGTTGGTTTGATCGGGGAAACTGCTCCCCCGGGCATGTTTGACGATTGACTTTCCTGGAGAATGTACTATTTTCTATAAAAGATTTTCCTTTAATACCCATGAGGTATTCCCCGTACACATTGGAGTAACATCTTATGAATTCAATAAAAAATATTGGTCGCAGGTCTTTGTTTT
This sequence comes from Candidatus Desulfatifera sulfidica, assembly GCA_014381505.1. Classification (GTDB taxonomy): domain Bacteria; phylum Desulfobacterota; class Desulfobulbia; order Desulfobulbales; family Desulfocapsaceae; genus Desulfatifera; species Desulfatifera sulfidica. The sequence continues at coordinate 4,574 of JACNLK010000004.1, forward strand.
TCTTTCTGTCACTGGTGCTTCTGGCGGTGCCGGTGCAGGCTGGAACGTCGATGCCGTCGTTTTCTCTGGCAGATGCATTGACTGGTTCTTCAGTGAAGAGCGATGCTTTTGAGGGGAAAACACTGTTGGTGACCTTTTTTGCCACATGGTGTCCTCCATGTATTCAGGAAATCCCCACACTCATCAGTCTGCAGGAAGAATTAGCCGATGAAAATTTTTCCGTTCTGGCTCTGTCCGTTGATCAGGCAGGACCGTCGGTGGTGGCTCAGTTGATCCGGCAGAGAGATATCAATTATCCGGTGCTCATGGCCAAGGGCTCAACTGCCCGTGATTTTGGTGGAGTTGTGGGTATCCCCACTTCGTTTCTCATCAACAGTTCGGGGCAGGTGGTCAAGAAATATCCGGGCTATGTTCCTCATAAAATCCTGAAAAAAGATATCGACAGTATCATTAATTGATTGTCTGTTTATTGTTCCTTTTTGTGATTTTTATTTGACATATTTGGACGGGTAGGTATTATTTTATCTAATTGTGTGATGGTTTGTTAGTTCTGGAATAATCCAGAAAGGGTAACCATTTTTCCAATGATAGAATAGAGGAGAATATCATGAACAAAGGAATCGTATCTGCATTGATGGCTTTGGTTTTTGCAATCAGCACCGTAGGCGTTGCCGCGGCTGCTAACATTAAATGTACTGTTGACTCTGTTGCTGGTACCGCCGTGACCTTGACCTGCAAGGAGGCTGACTCCATGAAAGCCGGTGATAAAGTAACCGTTAAAACCAAGAGCAAGGCCGCTAAAGTCGAGGGTTGCTAATTGACATAATCCTTGTTTTTAGGTAGTTTGCCAAGGCTGATTGATCCGATGATCAATCAGCCTTTTTTTTTATTTCTACAGCTGCAGTTGTTTTGGTAATAGAGAGGAAACATGGATTTAGAGTTGTTGAAGGCAATTATTCTCGGTGTGGTTCAGGGGCTGACAGAGTTTCTCCCCATTTCCAGTTCCGGTCACCTGGTCATTGTCTCCCATCTGCTTCATTTTCAGCAGCAGGGTATTGCCTTTGATGTCTTTGTTCATCTAGGAACCCTGCTGGCCGTTATTGTTGTCTTCCGCCGGGATATCCTCCTTATGGTCAGGGCCCCTTTTGCTGCCCTGACCGGTTCTGCGGACGAAGAGAATTCCCGCTATCTGCTCTGGGATTTGTATGTGGTCCTCGCCACCTTACCAGCCGTTGCAGTTGGACTCCTGCTCAAAGATTCCATTGAGTCGATCTTTACCAGTACCCTCACTGTCTATTCCATGCTGGTGGTCACCGGTTGTGCCATGATCCTGGCCCGGTATCTCCCGGAACGAGCTGAAACACTGAACTGTCCTCGTGCACTGGGGATGGGTTTTGCACAGGCTCTGGCCATTCTGCCCGGTCTGTCACGCTCCGGTTCAACCATCTTTGTGGGTATGGCCCTGGGAGTTAACCGGGAGGTGGTGGCTCGCTTCTCTTTTATCATGTCGATTCCGGCCATCCTTGGAGCTGTGGTTTTGCAGGTTGGTGATTTGATCTCTGCCCCCCCGTCTCTTGACTCTTCAGTTCAGATCGGGGCGGGGTTGGTGGCCTCGGCGCTGAGCGGTTATTTTGCCATTATCCTGCTTCTTGATATTATTCGTCGTAATCGACTGCATTGGTTTGGTTATTATTGTCTGATCGTGTCTGCGATTGGTTTTTTTGTAACGTTTTCCTGAGCGGGTCTGTTCTGATACTGATCAGTACACGTTGCAGACCTCTTTTGCGCATCCGGCGCGCTACGGAAGAGTTACAGTATACGGTTTTATGTTTATTTCCGGCATCAAGCTGAATAGTTACTTTGTGAGAAAGGAATAGTAATGGATATCCGCACCCTGCCTGAAGCCGAACGTCAGATATATAATAGGATTCGTGATCGTTACAGTCTGCTCTTTGACAGTCTGCGAGTGGGTGAGCACACCGTGCGTCTGCTGAAGGTTGCTGATATTGAGGAGATGCTGGACGGGAAGGATCCCTTTGCTGATGTGTCCGAATTTCCCTTCTGGATCAAGTTGTGGGAAGCGGCCATGGTCCTTGCCTATGCGGTGACCAAACTTCCTGACCCCAAAGGAAAATCAATGCTTGAACTTGGCGCAGGCCTTGGCGCCCCCGGACTGGCCGCTGCCGCCTGTGGCTTTGATGTAACCCTGTCTGATTATGAAGATATTATCATGGATTTTCAGCGGGTCAGCGCGGCGGCTTCAAAGCTGGATCGGGTTCAGTTTCAGCATCTGGACTGGCTGGCCCCGCCCGAGCTGCCCGCCTTTGATTATTTGATTGCCGCTGAAGTTCTTTTTCGTGAGGAATTTTTTGCTCCATTGTTGAATGTCTTTGATCAATACCTCAAGCCCGGCGGGCGAATTCTTCTGGCCCATGATGCTCGACGCAAGTGTCTGCCGTTGTTTCTCGAGGAGGCCAAAAAAGATTTCCACATCACCATCAGCAGTCAGAAGCTCAAAAAATTTGGTGAGCCCATTACGATTATCTTCAATCAGCTCCGCCGGAAAGGGGATTGAGTTGGGGCAGGGAGCGCTTTATCCAGTTGGTCTCAAGATTCTTGATCGGCTCTGTGTCGTTATCGGCGGGGGTGTCGTTGCTACACGTAAAATTGAGGGACTGCTCGCCTGTGGTGCTCAGGTACGGGTTATAAGCCCGGAGTTGGATGAGCGAATTGTTGAAATGGTCCAGGCCGGGCAGGTGGAGTGGCTGGCCCGTGGCTATAAGGTCGGTGATCTGGTTGGAGCCTTTCTTGCTTTTGCCGCCACTGACCGGCCTGAGATTCAAGGCCAGGTCGTGCAAGAGGCTGAAAGGCTGGGGGGATTGCTCAATGTTGCTGATGCCCCGGAGCAATGTTCCTTTCAGCTTCCGGCTCAGGTCCGTAACGGTGATCTCTTGCTTACAGTCGCCACTGGTGGCAATAGTCCTGCCCTGGCTGCGACAATTCGTGCTGAACTTGAACAAAATTATGGACCGGAGTACGGCCTGTTGATCAACCTGATGGGCCGGATTCGTCGTCAGGTTGTGGTTGACCAGGAAGAACAGGACGTACACCGGCGTCTCTTTCATGACATCCTGCAGACGTCAGTTCTGCAGGCGCTTCGTGAACAGAATTGGGAGTTGTTGCGTCAGGAACTGGGGCGGGTCTTGCCTGCGTCTATTGACTGGGAACATTTGGTGTCCGGTCTTCAACAACAGGGAGGGAATCCGGAGTCTTGACTGCCGGAGCATGAATAATGATCGGAGAAATCAGCTACCTGCTTTTCCAGCTCGTGTTGGCGGCCAGTTTCCTGTCAGCTGCCGCTTATGTGGTCTTTTTCATCAGTCGCCGTGAACAGGTGCGCACCATTGCGCGTACTATTCTCCTGCTTTCCGGACTGCTCCAGACCGCTTATATATTGTCCCGCTACTTTCTGGCCGGTTATACACCAATAACCTCGCAGCATGAGGCCGTGGTCTTTTTTGCCTGGTCCGTGACCTGGGCTTACCTCTCTTTTCGCTGGCGCTACACAGTTAAAAATTTCGGTACCTTTGTTTCGATCCTGGTTGTGCTCCTTTTGCTTGTGGCTGCCCTGGTTTCCCGTGAGGTGGCGCCGCTGCCCCCCGCCCTGCAGAGCTGGTGGTTGCCGGTACATGCCAGTGTTGCCGTGTTGTCTTATGGTTTTCTGGCCCTGGCCTTTTGCGGGGGTTTTATGTATCTCATCCAGGAGTGGGAGCTCAAAAGCAAACGGCTGGGGTATTTCTTTGTTCGTCTGCCCTCACTGGACTCTCTTGATCAACTCAACAGGCATTGTCTGACCATTGGTTTTGTTTTCCTGACTCTGGGAATTATCACCGGTTCGCTCTGGGCCCGTCAGGCCTGGGGGGCTTATTGGCAATGGGATCCCAAAGAGACCTGGTCACTGATTACCTGGCTTCTTTATGCAGCCCAGATGCATCAGCGGCTCACAGTTGGCTGGCGTGGACGACGGGCTGCAATCATGGCCATAGTCGGGTTTTTGTCGGTCCTTTTCACCCTTTGGGGGGTGACTTTTCTTCTGGGGGGAGCCCACAGCTATGCCCAGTGAAATGATCCGCCTCTATGGGGTCAATCATAAAACCACCCCTCTGGCAGTACGGGAGCAATTGGCGCTCAGTTCCGGCTACGAGGAGCCCTTGAGTCGTCTGGTCGCCTTGCCTGGCTGTCGAGAGGCCTTTCTGCTGTCCACGTGTAATCGGGTCGAGGTCATTGTGGTCGCCGAGCACGGGGTCGATATGGATGCTATTGTCCCCTCTTTTCTCTTCGGCGATGCCGTCCATCCTGATAAGTATAGTGAATACCTGTATAATTATCAGGGTGATGAGGCGGTTCATCACCTGTTTATGGTCGCGGCCAGCCTTGATTCAATGATTGTTGGTGAGTCCCAGATTCTGGGGCAGATCAAAGAGGCTTATCGTCATGCTTCCACAGGCGCGGCAGGGCCTATTCTTAATAAATTGCTGCATAAATCCTTTTCCGTGGCCAAGCGGGTGCGGACTGAGACCAAGATCGGTTCAGCCGCTGTGTCCATCAGTTATGCCGCAGTTGAGTTGGCCAGAAAGATATTTGGCGGACTCCAGAATAAAAAGGTTCTGCTGATCGGTGCCGGCGAGATGGCCGAACTGGCCGCTGAAAATCTTATGGGTCAGGGGGTGGCTGAGGTTGCTGTGGCCAATCGGACCCTGGCTAATGGTGTTGTCCTGGCCAGGCGCTTTCGCGGGCGGGCCGTGGCCCTGGATGAACTCATGCTCGAGCTGGAGCAGGCAGATATTGTGATCAGTTCTACCGGTGCCAGTGATGTCATCCTCCACTGTGATGATATGCGGCCGATCATGCGCGCCCGTCGTAACAAGCCGATCTTTTTTATCGATATTGCTGTGCCTCGTGACCTGGATCCGGCCCTGAACGAGCTTGAAAATATTTATCTTTATGACATTGACGATCTGAACAATGTGGTGGAGATGAATAAGTCCGGACGGGAGCGTGAGGCGATCAGTGCCCGACGGATTGTCGATGAGGAAACGCTTAAGTTCAGGAACTGGCTTGATGGTCTGGCCGTTAACCCGACTATCGCCGCCCTGCGCCGCAAGGGCGAGGCCATTTGTCAGGCAGAGCTGGAACGAACTCTGCCCCGGCTTGGCGACCTGAGCGTGCAGCAGCGAAAGGCTCTGGAGAAGATGAGCGCGGCCATTTGTTCAAAATTTCTCCATGATCCTCTTTGTTATATGAAGAGTGATAATCATCGTGATCAGACTGCTGCCAAGATTCAGATTATTCAAAAGGTTTTTGGATTTGAGGACGAGCATTCATGAGTCGGGAGCAACAGGAACGCCAGGAGGTTCTGGAGGATGAGTGGCTGGTGGTTCGCCATTCGGGTGAAATTCCGGAGATTGCCCTTCATTCGGCGCTATATTATCTGACCGATGATCCGGAGGGGCCTGGCCTGACGCTGAGTACTGATGAGTTGCAGTTCCTGCGCGAGGCTGCGACTGAGCGCTTTGGCGAGATTATCCTGCGGGATCTCAATTATGATCATGTTCATCTCCGTATCTATCGGGGGCTTAAACGTGTGGTCTATAACTGGAGTCGTTTTCAGGCGTTCTGTAAACGGCAGGAAGTGGATTCCGGCCCTTTACGGGAACAGGCGGCTGCTGAACTGCGTCGGAAATTGACTTTGGTCCAGGCCGAGCAGGAGGTTGAATCCCCCTTTTTTAATTGTACCTGTGCCGAACTCTCCACCCTGCTCAAAGACCTGGACCTTGCAGAACTTCAATTGCCGTCTGCTCTGGTCTGCCTCTGCCTTCCCGACGACTGATTGATTTCTGTCGGTCGTTGATTTGTTCTTGCCGGCTCCCCCTCGCTACCTGTGCCTGCCCCATCAGGCATGTTTTCTTTACAATGAAAGTGCCACGAAGTTGTGCTGCGGCTTTTTGATTGCTGCGCCCGGGTCTAACATTTTGTCATGTCGAGAGGTTTTTATTTTGAAATGTGATATCTTAAATGTGATTATAGATGAATTTGAGAGAATCGTTGATCGTAACGATTCAGCTTGATGGCGGAAATGAACATAAAACCGTGTACTGTAACTATGACTGAGTACAGTGAATCATTCATTATAAGGAGAATATGATGCCATATGTCAGTATTCGAGTTGCTGGAGACTTAACGACTGAACAGAAGGGTAAAATTTGCAGCGGAGTCACTGAGGTGATTGCGCGCGAGGCCAACAAGCCACCTGAGTCGATTATTGTTTTTATTGATGAGGTGGAACGTGAGAATATCAGTAAGGGTGGCACACTCCTTTCGGAGCTGAGCTAGCGGAGATGGACGCGGCTCAGCGCATGGAGGAACTGCGTGCCCAGCTTGAAGAGCACAATCACCGTTATTATGTTCTGGACGCTCCCGTTATTTCAGACGGTGAGTATGATTTGCTTTTTCAGGAGCTTCTGGCACTGGAACGGGCCCATCCGGAACTGGTCACCCTTGATTCGCCGAGCAGGCGGGTTGGTGGTGCCCCTCTGGATCAATTCGGCCGGCTGGAGCACCGATTACCCATGCTCAGCCTGGACAATGCTTTTTCTCCACAGGATCTGTATGCCTTCGAAGAACGTCTGTACCGCTTTCTGAAGAGTTCATCCGGGTTAACCTATCTGGTCGAAGTGAAGCTGGATGGCCTGGCCGTGGAGCTTGTCTACGAAGATGGGATTCTGGTTCGGGGCAGTACTCGGGGAGATGGATGGATTGGCGAGGAGATAACACCCCAGCTTCGAACAATCTCCTCTATTCCCTTACGTCTGCGTGGGGTTGCACCTCCTCTGCTCGAAGTCCGGGGTGAGGTCTTTATGGAACGCCAGGGGTTGGTTCGTTTGAATGAAGAACGACAGCGTTTGGGCGAGTCGCTTTTTGCCAATCCTCGCAATGCAGCAGCAGGAGCATTGCGTCAGCTGGATCCGGCAGTCACTGCCGGACGGCCGCTTTGTTTTTATGCCTATGGTGTGTCTGCACCTGAGGAAACCCCCTGTGCCCGTCAGCTTGAATTGTTTGATTATCTGGGTGAGTTGGGCCTGCCGGTCAATAAACTGAATCGTTTCTGCGGCTCGCTGGCGGAGGTTACTGCGTATTTTGACAAACTGGCCACCCGGCGCCATGACCTTGACTATGAGATTGATGGCGTGGTGATCAAGGTCGATTCCTTTTTGTTGCAGAGCCGGCTCGGTAATATTGGCGGAGTCATGCGTCCACGGGCCCCGCGTTGGGCTATCGCCTGGAAATTTCCGGCCATTCAGGCCACAACCCGACTTCTGGATGTTGAGTTCCAGGTGGGACGCACGGGCGCCGTGACTCCGGTGGCCAATCTTGAACCCGTAGACGTTGGCGGAGTTGTGGTCAGCCGGGCTACTTTGCATAATCAGGATGAGATCACGCGCAAGGATCTGCGTCGTGGTGACTATGTTTTTGTTCAGCGGGCCGGGGATGTGATTCCTGAGGTGGTGAAGCCCATTGTCGAGCGCCGCGATGGAAGTGAAGAACCCATTTTTATTCCGGTTGTCTGTCCTGTCTGTGGTCATGATCTGGTTCGGCCCGAGAGCGAGGCCGTGACTCGTTGCGTCAATCCCCACTGTCCGGCTGTTCGTCTCCGTTCTCTGGTTCATTTTACCTCCAAGGCCGGGCTTGATCTTGATGGCTTGGGACAAAAGAGTATGGAGCAGCTTTATGAACAGGGGCTGGTTCGGGATCTGCCCGATCTCTTTATGTTGCGCCACGAAGACCTGGCTGCGCTTGAAGGCTGGGGCGAGCGATCGGCAGATAAAGTCATGTCTGCCGTGGCTCGGGCCAAGTCTCCGTCCCTGGCACGTTTTTTGGCGGCTTTGGGGATTCGTTTTATCGGTGAGGTGACAGCCGGTCTGCTGGAGTTGAATTTTGTGACGCTCTCAAATCTTATGGGCAGAGATCGCCACGAACTGGAAGAAATTGAAGGCATTGGTGCCCAGGCTGCATCAAGCCTGGTTGATTATTTTGCGGATCCCTCGGTTGTTCAGATGCTGGAAGCCCTGCACGAGGCTGGCGTGGAGCCGGTGGCACCACAGAAGATCGCTACTGATGGAGCCCTGAGTCATATGGTTATTCTTTTTTCAGGCACATTGAGCCATCTGTCCCGAGCTGAAGCGAAAAATCTGGTCAAGGAGCATGGAGGGCAGGTGACAACTACCGTAACGCAAAAAATGACCCATCTCGTGGCTGGAGAGAAGGCTGGCTCCAAACTCAAAAAGGCCCGGGAGTTGAATAAGGTTATTTTGACTGAAGATGAGTTTCTCGGGTTGATCACCCCTTGATTCTGTGAGATACTGAATTAAGAAGGAATCAACCTCAGGAGGAAATGATGGTAAAAATAATGAAATGGTTGGGGATTGGAGCGGTTGCGCTGGTGCTTCTTCTTGTTGCATTGATGGTGGCGGTACCCTTGCTGGTTGATCCTAACGATTACAAAGAGTCTCTGGCCGGAGCGGTTCAGGAGCGAACCGGTCGTGAATTATCTATTCCTGGTGAGATTGATCTGTCGGTTTCAATGCAGCTCAAGGTTGTTTTTGGATTGGGCCAGCTCAGTTTGGGGAATGCCCCCGGCTTTCCTGCACAGAACTTTGCCGCCGTGGAACAGGCGCGTATTGAATTGGCTTTGTGGCCGTTGATCACCTCGAAACAGCTTGAGATTCAGACCTTGATTCTCGATGGTCTGCGCGTCAATCTCCATCGTCGAAATGACGGCAGGAGCAACTGGCAGGATTTACTGGCAGCTGATGATTCACCAGATCAGGAGCAGCAGAAGAAAGCTGCCGTGCCTGCTTTGAGCGGGCTGGAGGTTGGGGAAATCCGCCTGAGTAATATCAGTGTTGATCTCATCGATGAACAGGTCGGACGAAATCTGGCTTTAAAAGAGATGGCAGTTACGGCAGGTCCCATCAGTTCAGGAACGCCATTCCCGTTGAGTCTTGGTTTTGGCTTGGATCTTGAACAGCAGGGGGAACGCAGTGTAGCCCGGGTTGATCTGGAGAGCGAGCTGACTCTTTTTGTTGATGAACAGCGTGTGCGTCTGAAAGATCTTATGCTTCAGGCCAGCTTGAAACAACCCGGTTTTCCCGAGGCAGGTCTTGAGTTCAAGGGTGAGGGGGACAGTGAGATTGATCTTCAAAAACAGCTGCTGACTGTCAAAGATATGGAGCTGCATCTGGAAGAGGCTGAGCTTCGTGGTTCTTTGCGGCTTGAGGATTTTACTGCGCTTAACATTGAGGCGGCCCTGGCGATCCCTGCGTTTTCCCTCAAGAAGCTCGCTGCTTCGCTGGGTGTTGAGCTGCCGGCTTTTCAGGCAGGGGATGCCCTGACAAGTGTTGGGGCGGATTTTGAGGTGAACGGCAATGGACAGCGCCTGGAGATTGCCCCGCTCAATATCAAGTTTGACCAGAGTGTATTCAAGGGTCAGCTTGTGTTGGCAGGGATTGGTTCCAAGTCGAGTTATGAGGTGGAATTGCATGGTGACCGTTTGGATCTTGATCGATATGCACTCAAGCCCACCGCTGGAGAAACTACGACGAAGAAGTCAGGGACGGTAACCGGGGCCGGGCAAGGTGGGCAGTTGATTCCGGTAAGTCTTTTACGCGGTCTGGACTTCCGTGGCGATCTTCGCCTTGATTCTTTGAAAGGTGGTGGTGCCGAATTGACCCAGGTTGTTGTTCAGGGCACGGCCGCGGATGGTCGCCTTCAGGTGAAGCCGTTGAAGGCGACCCTGTATGGTGGCACGCTGAATGTTGAGGCTGAGGTGGACGCTCGGACGGATAATCCTCAATTGCGTGTACAAAAGGATCTGAAACAGGTCAATCTGGGTGATCTGGTCCAGGCCATGACGGGAAAAGATGAGTTTAGCGGTACCCTCGACATGGATACAGCCGTGACCAGTCGTGGTGTAACCCGTGATGACATTGTGTCTCAAGCAAACGGGACTGTCAGCCTGTCCTGTACAGATGGTGAGATTAAAAAACTGAAGATTCTCAAGGTGATTCGTGGAGCCCGGGCACTTTATCGGGGTGAGGCCATACCAACTGTTGCTGAAGAGGAGGCCACAGGCTTTGCTCGTTTGACTGCCACCGGTGTGATGAAAAACGGTGTCATTCTCAATGAAGATCTTCAGGCTTCCTCAGAGTTGATGGCCGTAAACGGTCGGGGCACTGTTGATCTGGTCAAGGAACACCTCGATTATCAGCTTGATATTCGTATGGCCCGAGGTGTGAATCGTGATGATGCTACCGGCCTGGCAGAGTTTGGCGATCGGGTTATTCCCTACCGGATATCGGGACCTTTCTCAGATTTGAAGCAGAGCGCTGCCGTAGCGGATCTTCTCAAGGGTGAGATCAAAAATCTACTGATGAAGGAGTTGGGCGGGAAGATTGCTCCCAGCGGTGACACCACAGATGGTGCGACAGAGGGGGGCAGCCCCAGTCTCCTGGAGCAAGGTCTGAAGGGTTTGTTCGGTCGTTAATGGATATATATGACACACAGCAAGTTCAGAGATGTGGAATATACATCAGAAAAGACAAGGAGGGAGTATGGAAGGCATAGGCAAGATTACTAATGTTGTGACCCCCATTGATTTTTCCGAGAATGCACAGCTGGTTGCTAATTCTGCGGCCTATGTGGCGGCAAGTTTTAATGCCTCGTTGACACTGGTCTTTGTGGTCCAGAATCTTGAGGATTATTCAGGTTTTTTTGTACCGCAGATGAACCTGCCTGAGCTTGAGCAGGACCTTCTTACCAATGCCCGGGAGAAGATGGCCCAGTTCTGTGATAAGAACGAGGGCGCCTACAGGGAATTAGGAATGAATGCCTTGGATTCCAAGGTGCTGGTGGGTGATGTGGCTGAACAGATTGTAGATTACGTTGCTGGCCGTGAGGGGTGTATGGTGGTCATGGGCACCCATGGCTATAAGGGACTGGAGCGGATTATGTTTGGCAGTGTTGCCAATAAGGTGGTCAAGCTTGCCCCTTGTCCGGTTCTGACCATCAATCCCTATACTTGCTGCGGGGCGTGTAACGAGAAAGATTGATGAGTGTCCCAGGGCCCTGCTTGGTTGTTTCAGCTGATGACGGCCAGCAGGCCGTGTCCCGATGGTGTTTGCCCGTCATCTCGAAGCAGGTGTTCCAGGGAGATGTTGGCTAGAAGGTGAACCGTTAAGGAGAGACGACCGTAGCGGGCGCCGGGGAAATGCGTGTCCAGTGCCGTTCGCCATTGTTCCTGATACTCCCTGGCTTCGGGGAGTAGAACGTCTGCCTCCGCAAGGATCAGTTCTTCACGGTGAGTCAGTTCGTGCAGTTTCCGCCTCAGGGTTTGATGCAGGTTCGCAGTCTCATTGTGGAAGGCTGCAATCCGTTCTGTGGTGTCGTGGCCTGGCAGACGGGCTGGAAGCTCCAGTTGTAGCAGTGGCAGAGCAGTGCGGCCGCTGCGATTTTCGTAGGCATCCAAAATCAGCTCAGCAGACTCTTGGCAACGAGTGGTCCAGATGGTTGGCAGGTCAGGGATCACTTCGGCCTGGTAGAGTTTTTGCCAGGCCCGGAATCGATTGCGCAGTGTGGCGCCGGACGGGCGGCTGATCTGTTCCTGCTGTTCCAGAATCCCGGTAAAGAGGTCGTCATCATCGTCACTGCTTTCAGGGCTGCTGTTCTCTCCTTTGAGCTCTTTGAAGAGACGATCCTTTTGTTCAGAAAGGCTGGCAATCTCCAGATTCAGCTCATCTTCCTCTGTATCCAGAATTTCTCCGATTTTTAAAACCAGACGCGCCTGCCACAGGGTCTCGTCGCTGTCAGGTGTGCGCGTGTGTGATTGGCGAAGTGCTCCCAGGATGTCGTTGTGTGATCTTTCCTGTGTTTGTTCCTTGCCGGATAATGCGGCCAAAGTCAGTGCGGAGAGTTGTGAGGTGTAGTCGTCCTTCCGTTCGCGGATATCTTGAACCAGGTGGAGGAAGCGGTCCCGATCAGTCCCCAATGGTGCCGGAGTATGAACTTGACAGAAATCGCTTTCCATGAAATGATCATCGTCTGGTACCGGGGCATGATCGGGTGCTTTTTCCACTGGTTGGAGCAGGTGGAGTTGATCAAAAAGGAGAGAGAGCGGCAGCCGGTGATGAACGGGAAGCTGGGTTTGTGGAAAATAAAGAGTTGTGAGGATGTTCATATGCTGGAGAAAAGAGAGAAGTTATCGTTTTATCTGACAGGTCTGGTCTATTTTTTATTCAACCTGCGCCCGGCGGCGGACTTGAGCCTGACCGTCAAGGCCACACTCATGCAATTGCTGGAGACTGTTCCCTACGTGGCCGGGATCACCTTTGTTCTGGTGGCTTTCCTTCAGTATATGTCTGATGGAGAAAAAGTTCCCTGGGATCGCCGCTTGCGACTTTTTTTTACCATAGGAATTTTTGCCGGTCTTGTCTATGCAATTGTTGAATATACCGGCCAGTCTCCTGTTTTATAAACAGGTGGGGGCGGGTGGTTGTGGTCCGGACTGACAGCAGGGAGTCTGGATGGTTCAGGGCACTTCCTCTTTATATCCGGAAGGTGTATTTAAAGGGCGCGCCCATAAATGTACTGTCCGCAGACCTTGACACCCAGATCGACGATACCCGGCAGGTGACCCCAGCGGGTAAAGCCCTTTTTTTCCAGGAGGTGGATGCTGGTTTTATTGCAGTCCAGGAGGATGGCAAAGAGGTGCTGAAGACCAAGTGCCGGAGCGGCAGCAATGGCATGATCCATGAGCCTGTTTCCTAACCCCTGCGCTCGATGGTCGCGCTCGATGTAATAGCTGATTTCGGCGACTGCCTGTAACCCCTTGCGTCCTGGACGGTGCGGGCTGAGGCTGCACCAGCCCTGAATTTGCGCGCCTTCTGCGGCTACAAAGATGGGATAGTGGTCTTCGGGGTGCTGGTTAAACCAGCCACGTTTACTGCTCAGGGTTACGGGTTCGGTGTCGGCGGTACAGCTTCCGTCAGCCACGGCCTGATTGTAAATGGCCACAATTTGCTCTTGATCCTGGGGTTGAAAAAGACGGATGTTCATAATTAAAAGTCGCTGAGGGTGTTTCGTGAAATAATAGATGGTATCTGTCAACAACCGGGTTGATGGGTCGGGGGTACAGTAAAGAGAAGCGATTGTTCCGTCAAGGGGGTGTTGTGAAAAATGAGGGTTTTCATTCAAGATCAAGGCGTGCGGAAAAAAATACCACTGGCATGGAAGCGATATTTCGAGGATGAAATATTGATCGCAAGGCAGCTCTTGGGGGTGAAGGCAGTTTTTCAAGGTAGGCAAAAGGATTTGTTGCAGTGCCCGGCAATGGGGTCTGCTGAGGGTATGAATGTTTCATCTCCATGTTTCTAACAGGACCGAGGCGCTGGTCGATCAGCTGACCGGGGAACTTGCGGCTCAGCCCCGGCGTGATCCCATGGTTCGGGAGTCCTTTCTGGTCCAGAGTCACGGGATGGAGCAGATGCTCTCTCAACGTCTGGCAGCGGCCCAGCCGGTTTGGTGTAATATGGAGTATCTGTGGCCGGCTCGTTTTTTTGAGCGCCTGCTTCAGGGGCTGGCCGTTGAGGGTCTGGACGAACTCTTTTCCCGTGAGTCTCTGAGCTGGCGTATTGATGATCTTCTTCGTCACGGAACCGAGTCGGTCCTGGCTCCTCTACGCCATTATCTGAGCGGTGATAATGGCCCCTTGAAGCGTTTTCAGCTGGCCAGGCAAGTGGCAGATCTTTACGATCAATATCAGATCATGCGCCCGGAGATGCTTGCGGCCTGGAAGCAGGGGCGTCGCTGTACAGGAAATTCCGCTGAAGGATGGCAGATGGAGATCTGGCGCCTTTTACTTGCCGCGGAGCCTGATCTGGTCCACCGTGGTGAGCGCCTAACGCATCTGATTCAGTGCCTGGAACAGAATTCAGACATCTCTGACCTGCTGCCATCCAGACTCATGGTCTTTGGACTGCACAGTTTGCCGCCATTGCTGTTGAGTGCGCTTCGAGCAGTAGCGCGCCACACTGAAGTTCATTTCTTTTTACTGGCCGTGAGTCGTTGTTCATGGGAGGAGAGTGTGACAACGCCCCAGCCCTGCTCACATCCGCTTCTGCTTTCCTGCGGTGGGCAGGCGCGGGAGTTTCAGGAGCTGCTGCTTGACTCTCCGGATCTGCTTCTGGAATCGCGGATCTTTGTTGATCCCGGGTCACCTGATCATGCCCGGGACAGGCTTCTCCATCTCATCCAGTCTGATTTGCTGACCGGCGCAATGCCGCTTCACCGTACTGTTTCAACACACCAGGCAAACCACGCCGATGACTCACTGATCATAGCCTCATGTCATTCGCCTCTGCGTGAACTCATGGCACTCAAGGATCAGATCCTGTGCTGGCTTGATACATATCCGGAAATGGAACCATCGGATGTGGTGGTGATGGCCCCGGATATTCAGCTGTATGCCCCGCTGATTTCGGCAGTGTTTGCAGAGTTGCCCCATTCCATTGCAGACCGTTCTCTATTGCAGAGCGAGCACCCCGGTCGAACCTTTCTCAGTTTTTTAACCCTCCTGGATGGCCGTTTCGGTTGGAGTGATGTCATGGCTTTGTTGGAAAACCCAGCTGTTTATCCGACGTTCGGGCTGAGTCAGGATGATCTGGATCTTGTGCGCCACTGGGTTTTGGATGCGGGTATCCGCTGGGGTTTGTCAGATGTACAATGCCATGACCAGGATCTGCCCGAGGTCCCGGAAGTCAACTGGCAGGAGGGGCTTGATCGTCTGTTTCTCGGTTTTGCCATGCGTTCGGCCTCTCCGGTGGAGGGTGTTCTGCCCTATTCGGAGATCGAGGGAGGTGCGGCGTGCCCCCTGGGGGGGCTGGGCCTCTTTGTTGACTTGTTGAGCGAGGCACAGGCCCGATGTGGCCGTGATCAGAGTCTGACTGACTGGTCAGCCCTGTTACTTGATTATTCCCATCGTCTTTTGGGTGAGGACAACGATGATACCTCTGCAGTACTC
>JACNLK010000001.1 GCA_014381505.1 Candidatus Desulfatifera sulfidica
TCTACTCCTTCTTTCGATTAAACCTATCTGGATCTGGGGGCGTAAACAATTAAGGTTGGAGAAACCGCAGTTAACTTTTCAAAGTGGTTTTCCAGATATTGCACCAGGGTCATCAACAGTTCAAAACAAACAATCCGAGCAGGATAACTGCAATTCTTCTTCCTGTGGTTGCGGGCACTAACGAGGAAGCAGGTGTGTTGATTTTTTCTGTGAGGCCTGTTCTCTGTGTTGCTGTATTGATTGAATAAGAAGATGGAACAGAGATCAAGATTTTGAAATTTGTAGATGAAATCAGGATTTGAACGAGGCGAGCAGGGCACCGGCACCCATGAACATGCCGCCGAATATCCGGTTCTGCAGTCTGACAGCTTTCTGGTTGCGCAGGAGAGGGCGAAGACGGGCTGCAAGGCTTGCATATCCGAGCATGACTATAATATCGACCCCAATCAGCGTACTGCCCAGAATCAGGAACTGTATAGTCTTCGGTGCCTCAGGATTGATAAAAATAGGGAACAGGGCCACCAGAAACACTATGGCCTTGGGATTTGTGAGATTGATGAGAGTCGCCCGGTAGATCAAGGTCAGAGTAGAGACTGCCTGTTTCTCCAGTTCCGGGTTATCAAGAATGAGTTCAGTGGTATCTTTCCATTTTTTCCATCCAAGCCAGATAAGATAACAGGCACCTGTCCATTTCAGAAAGGTGAATAGTGTAACCGATGAGGAAATAATGGCACCGAGCCCTATTCCAACCAGAAGGGTACAGAGCGCCAAGCCCATTTGCAGGCCAAAGATAGCGGGAAGAGTGCCGCGCACACCATAGCGCAGGCCACAACTCATGGTGTTGATAGCCCCGGCTCCCGGTGAAAGCGAAAGGACAATCACCGAGGCCAGGTATGTGAGCCAGATATCGAGAGTCATGGGACTAGAGTTTGCGAGGTTTTTTACCTGGCAGAATCAGGTTGAGGAGTACGCCAAGGATTCCTGCAAGGCCAATGCCTTTGATGGCAAAACCACCACCGGAAAAACTCATTCCACCAATACCCATTACTAAAATCAGAGATACAATCGCCAGGTTGCGTGGATCGGTGAGATCTTCACCTTTTTTAACTAAGGTGTTGAGACCAACAACGGTGATCGCTCCAAAGAGCAGGAGCATAATACCACCCATGACGGGGGACGGAATGGTCTGGAGTAATGCGCCGAGTTTGCCGACAAAGGCAAGGACAATGGCGATAATGGATGCCCAGGTCATAATTGCCGGATTAAAGACCTTGGTTAAGGTGACAGCGCCGGTAACTTCTGAGTAGGTGGTATTTGGTGGGCCGCCTAACATGGAGGCGAAGCTTGTGGCAAGGCCATCGCCGAGCATTGTTTTGTGGATTCCAGGACTTTTGACGTAATCTTTACCAGTGACCGAACCAATGGCCAGGACATCTCCAAAATGCTCAATGGCAGGAGCAATTGCAACCGGCACAATAAAAATGATTGCCTGCCAGTTCCATTCAGGGAGGGTAAAGGCGGGCATGGCAAACCACGCAGCTTCTCGAACCGGATCAAAGTTAACCAGGCCCAGTGGAATTGAAACCAGATATCCAGCGATGATGCCGCAAAGAATTGGAATCAGGCGGAGCATACCGTGGCCCAGGAGGGAGACAAGAATGGTAACTCCCAGCGAGATGAGAGAAACAGTAAGGGCAGTACCCCTGGGAACAAGTTCAAAAGAGCCATCCCCTGTCATTCCAGTGGCCATAAATACGGCTACAGGAGCCAGAATCAGACCAATAACCATAATTACGGGGCCGGTAACAATGGGAGGTAGGAGAGTATGAAGAAAATCGCTGCCACGTAACTTAATTAAAGCACTGAGTAAAACATAGAACAGACCGGCTGCCATCAGGCCTCCCATGGTTGCCGGGATACCCCATGTCTGAACACCATAGATGATAGGAGCGATAAAGGCAAAAGAGGAAGCAAGAAAGACAGGAACCTGACCTCGTGTAACAATCTGAAAGATCAGGGTACCGGCTCCGGCAGTGAATAGAGCAACATTGGGGTTTAGTCCGGTAAGTAATGGAACCAGGACCAAGGCCCCGAGTGCAACAAAAAGCATCTGTGCCCCAATGATGCTGTCTCGAAAGCGAAAAGTGTATTTAGTGTTGCTGACGGTGTTATCCATAATAGAGTGTTCTCCTTGTTATTTAGTACCGAAGAGTTTGTCACCAGCATCACCAAGCCCTGGCAGGATATAGCCGTCTTCGTTGAGTCGATCGTCGATTGAGGCGGTGAATATATCCACGTCAGGATGAGCATCTGTGATGATTTTAAGTCCCTCTGGGGCCGTGACCAGGAATAATCCTTTGATGGATGTGCAGCCAGATTCCTTGAGAAGATTGATGGTCGCAAGGAGGGTACCGCCAGTGGCTAACATTGGATCCAGAATCAGGGCAGTACGTTCTGTGATCTTGTTGGCCAGTTTGACATAGTACTGCACTGGTTTCAGGGTCTCTTCGTTACGATAAAAACCAACAACAGAAACCTTGGCCGAAGGAATCAGGTCCAATACACCGTCCATCATTCCAAGGCCAGCTCGAAGGATTGGAACGACAGTAATTTTCTTACCCTTAATTGAGTCCACAGTGATGGGGCCGGCCCAACTTTCAATATCCCGTTTTTCCGTAGGAAGGTCCTTGGCTGCTTCGTAAGTGAGCAATCGTGTGATTTCACAGGCAATGTCTCTGAAATCCTTGGTGGAGATATTTTTTTCTCGCAGGAGGCCAACTTTGTGACGAATTAAAGGGTGATTAATTAAATGAACGGCCATGATGGTTGCTCCTTTATTTTGAGCGTGATGTTGATTTAAAAAGACTTGACATTAGATACAAAAAAAACCGTAAAATAACAACGAAAGAGGGTGGTAGGATAAAAGAAAAGAGGCCAGAGAAAACGAGAGTTCAACAATTGCACAAAAAAAAAGGCCCCGGAGGAAATGAATCCTCAGGGGCTTTTTTATATAAAAAGAAACGGCGGCGACCTACTCTCCCACACAGTTGCCCGTGCAGTACCATCGGCGCTGAAGAGCTTAACTTCCGTGTTCGGAATGGGAACGGGTGGAGCCTCTTCGCTATGACCACCGAAAAACTGATATACAGAATTTCGAGAGAGGGCAATCAGAATAATCTGAGTTGTCCGCTCTTATAAAAATCGATAATCGAACAGTAGAGTAATTCAGTAGCAGTCAATCAAGTAAAAATTGGATAAGCCTCACGGCTGATTAGTATCGGTTAGCTCCATGCATTACTGCACTTCCACACCCGACCTATCGACGTTGTAGTCTTCAACGAGCCTTGAGGTGACTTAAGTCACGGGATATCTCATCTTGGAGTGGGCTTCCCGCTTAGATGCTTTCAGCGGTTATCCCTGCCGAACTTAGCTACCCAGCAATGCTCCTGGCGGAACAACTGGAACACCATAGGTTCGTCCATTCCGGTCCTCTCGTACTAGGAAAAGATCTCCTCAAATATCCTGCGCCCGCAACAGATAAGGACCAAACTGTCTCACGACGTTTTAAACCCAGCTCACGTACCACTTTAAATGGCGAACAGCCATACCCTTGGGACCTGCTCCAGCCCCAGGATGTGATGAGCCGACATCGAGGTGCCAAACCTCCCCGTCGATATGGACTCTTGGGGGAGATAAGCCTGTTATCCCCGGCGTACCTTTTATCCGTTGAGCGACGACCCTTCCATGCGGAATCGCCGGATCACTAA
>JACNLK010000085.1 GCA_014381505.1 Candidatus Desulfatifera sulfidica
TCCCCAGCTTCTAAAGAAAAAAGTCTCCCGCTCATTTCATGAGATGACGCCAGGGAAGTTCAATCCCAAGACCAACGGTATTCCTCCCCGCCGCTGGCTGCTCAAGGCTAATCCTGATCTTGCTGCTTTGATCAGTGAGGTGATTGGCGATGATTGGATTACCGATCTGAATCAATTGCGCAAACTGATGCCACTGGCCGATGATCCTGAATTTCAGGAGCGCTGGCGCTCTGTTAAATTTGCCAATAAAAAACGTCTGGCGGCTCTTATTGAGAAGCTGTGTGATGTGGCTGTGGATCCGGCCTCGCTGTTTGATGTGCAGGTTAAACGAATTCATGAGTACAAGCGTCAAATTCTGAACTGTCTGCATGTCATTGCTCTTTATCAGCGGATCATCCGGCAGCCGGAACGCCGTGTGGTCCCCCGAACTATCATCTTTGCCGGTAAGGCCGCGCCATCGTACGATAAAGCGAAGTTGATTATCAAGCTGATTACCTCCATGGCCGAGGTGATCAATGATGATCCTCGAGTCGGAGGGCTGCTGCGGGTGGTTTTTCTGCCCAATTATACGGTATCTCAGGCCGAGGTGATTATGCCGGCCGCTGATCTGTCTGAGCAGATCTCCACCGCTGGGACCGAGGCCTCGGGGACAGGGAATATGAAATTTGCCCTTAATGGGGCCCTGACCATCGGTACTCTGGACGGGGCCAATATTGAGATTCTTGAGGAGGTGTGCCACGAGAATATTTTCATTTTTGGTCTCAATGCGGAAGAGGCCGAGTTTGAGCGACTTCATATCAGCCGAACACCGCAACAGATATGTCGCGAGAATGATGTGATTAGTCAGGTGCTCGAGGCCATTTCTGAAGGGGCCTTCAGTAACGGTAATCGGGATTTATTCAAGCCTTTGCTCGATAGCCTCCTCGACCCGCACGACCCTTATCTGGTTATGCTCGATTTTGAATCTTACCTGGCGTGTCAGGCAGAAGTGGCTGAGTGTTTTCTTGAGCCTGATGTCTGGACCAGAAAGTCGATTTTGAATGTGGCCGGGATGGGTAAGTTTTCCACCGATCGGACCATCCGGGACTATGCTCGTGAGATTTGGAATGTGCCGGTGGGCGATTGACAGGCGGGACAGTTCGGCGGAACGGCCAGAGTGGGTAACGCTGGGTTTTTGCTGGAATCTGTGTTATAAAAGGCGCCGGTCAAAGTTGGTTGGTTTTTTTGTGTCACCGTCGCGGCATGAGTACACAAAAAAAGGGTGTCAGTTGCGAGAACTGACACCCTTGAGTTTTTGGAGGCGGCGAGCGGATTTGAACCGCTGAATCATGGTTTTGCAGACCAGTGCCTTAGCCGCTTGGCTACGCCGCCGGATCAAACGCTATTATGAGTAGGAGCGCATGAGGCTCCACTTTATACCATAGCTCGTTTTTTTAACAAGGAGAAAATCAAAATGTTCCTGGATTCATTGGCCCGGCAGAATAAGAAACGCCTGGCTGAACTTGAGCAGATCATCGGTTATCGTTTTACCGACCTGCGCCTGTTACAAAAGGCTCTGATTCATTCATCATTTGCCTTTGAACAGTCGCAGGTCGGTAATGATAACGAGACGCTGGAGTTCCTCGGTGATGCAGTTCTTGACTTGACTGTAGGCTATATTCTGTTCCAGAATTACCCTGTCATGCGTGAAGGAGAGTTGACCCGGCTGCGCTCTTCGCTGGTTAATGAGAGTCATCTGGCCGTCATGGCTCGAGATATTGATCTTGGCAGTTATCTGCATCTGGGCAAGGGGGAAGAAGCCTCCAGTGGTCGCAATAAACCATCAATTCTCAGCTGCGCCTACGAGGCAGTGGTCGGGGCCATCTTTGAAGACGGTGGATATAAGACGGCCAATGCATTTGTGCGTCAATTCTTTATCCCGGCCATCGGCTCCAAGAAAGAAGAACTCCTCATTGCCGATGCCAAAAGCCGCCTGCAGGAGGCCTTACAGGAGAAGTTTAATGAGGCCCCGTCGTATCGCCTTGATCTGGAGGAGGGCCCGTCCCATGAAAAGGTTTTTACGGTCTCGGTGGTTTTTCGGAAGCAGGCCTTGGCCACAGGTACTGCCGGTTCCAAAAAAGAGGCGGAGCAGCGGGCAGCAGCCACGGCGCTGGCCGGGCTTGATGAGTTGCTGGCCGGTCCGCTGTCCGTCTGAGTTGAGTCTGGAGCCCCTGGCCAAAACTCCCAGTGACAGCCAGGGCCGATGGTCGTGTCAGATCGACGAATGAGGTGCGGACCAGTTGCTCGTGTCAATTCATCAGTAGATTTTACGTTTGCCAAAGGTTGAGCCGATCACATTAAAGCTGTTCTCGACGATGAACAGGGCCTGTTCGTCAATGGTGAAGACGGCCTCTTCCAGCCGTTTGAGCCGGATGTTGTTGGTGATGGCCATGAGGATCAGTTTGTCTTTGCCTGAGTAGGCGCCCTGGGCCTTGATAAAGGTGGCGCCCTGGTTGAGCTCCTGGGTCAGGATTTCTGATATTTCCTGGTTTTTTTCACTGATGATATAGATGATCTTGCGCTGGTTGAACAGGGTCAGGACATGTTCCAGGGTCATGGTGGAGATGAAGACCAGGATGATGGAGGCAATGAAGGTGTCAATGTCGTACAGTGACAGGAGCATGCTGAACAGGAAGCAGTTGAAGACGAGATAGGTCTTGCCCACTCCAAAATTGTAGCGCTGGTTGAGCATGATGGCCACAATATCCAGGCCGCCGCCGGACCCCAGAGAGCGGAGGATGATCCCGCCGCCGGCCCCGCAGATGATGCCCCCGGCAATGGCTGCGTACAACTGGTCGGAAATCATCAGGTTGTAGTGGATTATCTCTGAGGCCAGGGAGACCACGATGATGGAGTAGAGGCTGTAGAGAAAGAAGCGGCGACTGACAAAAAACCAGCCCACGAGAAAAAGTGGCAGGTTGAAGATCAGGTACCAGACTCCCGGGCTGAACAGCTCTGTGAGTCTGGTGGCCAGCAGGCTTAATCCATAGATGCCGCCGGTGATGAATTCGTGGTGGATGACCACTGATTTGGCGCCAAAGGAAAAGAGAATGGAACCGGTGGTGATCAGGAGAAAATTCCAGAAGATGGAGTAGTTGAATCGCGAGAACATGTGGCCTGGTATTGTTGAGATTTTCAGTGTCGCTGGTGGATGCTGAGTGCGGGAACAGATTGTGGGATTTCCAGGAAAGGGCGCTCTTTATCGTAAAGGAGAGCAGAATACCACAAAAAAACGATTCAAGGATATCTTTTACGGGGCAGGTGCCCTGGTCTGGTGAAGTGGAGCCGGATTAATCGGAGGAGAAAAGGTCTGTGGACGCTTTACCTTTATATCTCACAGCTTCACTGCTGTTGATTATAACCCCTGGGCCAGATTTTCTCTTTGTCCTGGGCCGGGGTGTGGTCGATGGTCGTGGAGCCGGGCTCATGTCGGCTGCGGGAGTGAGTGCCGGGATCCTGGTCCATACTCTGGCTGCGGCCCTGGGGCTGGCCGTGCTGTTGAGCGCTGTACCCCGGATTTTCTGGATCCTGAAGATGGCCGGTGGGCTGTATCTCCTGGTCCAGGGTCTGCTGCTGATCCGTGATCGTCAGAACGGGTCGGTGGGTCAAGTGCTCGCTGCCGCCGATCTCCGCGCCTGTTTTGTGCAGGGGCTGGTCTCAAACGTCTGTAATCCCAAGGTGGCCTTCTTTTTTATTGCCTTCCTGCCCCAGTTTGTCATGGTCGACATCCCGGGGCAGGGGTTGGCCATGGCCGGGTTAGGTCTTATTTATGCCCTGATGACCATGGTCTTTCTCGCCCTGCTTGCCCTCTTTGCGGGCAGGTTTTCCGCCTGGTTGAACACGGAGCGGCGGGCCGCCCGTTTTCGTACGGTTTCCGGGATACTGGTGATGCTGCTGGGGCTGCGTCTCCTGCTGCCCATCAAAGGTTAAGGTATGACTCAGTTACGGACTCCGCTGGAGGTCTACAAAATTCTGCCGGGTACCAATTGCGGCCGCTGTTTCCTTCCCAGTTGTCTGGCCTTTTCTGCGGCCGTGATTCGAGGTGACAGGAAACTGACGGACTGTCCACCTCTCCGGAAGAGTGGAACTGTGGCGCAGGTGACTGCGATCCACGGTGAGCAGCGGGAGAAAGAACTGCAGGAGCAGATCGGTCTGCTGCAGGCGCGGATCAGTCAGCTTGACTTGGGCGAGGCGGCGGCCCGGATTGGCGGGGAGTTGTGTCATGGTCGTCTGCGCCTGCAGGTCCTGGGGAAGATCTATGATGTGGATCCCGTTGGGCATGTGACTTCGGTCTGTCACACCCACCCGGGCCTGGTGATTCCACTCCTGAATTATATTCTCGACGGCCGGGACGTCCGGCCCTGCGGCAGATGGGTCGCCTTCCGTGATCTCAAGGATGGGCCGTCCATGAACCCGCTTTTTGTCCAGCGCGGAGAGATCCCGCTCAGGCAGCTGGCCGATAGCCAGCCTGAGTTTTTTGCCGATCTGGTTTCTGTTTTCAGCGGTCATCGCGCTGAGGCCGATCTCTCCGATACGGCCGGCGCGGATGCCGATATCTCCGTGGTCCTGTACCCTCTGCCCCGACTGCCGGTGATGATCTGTTATTGGCAGCCGGAAGATGATCTGGAGTCGAAATTACATATCCTTTTTGATGCCTGTGCCGATGATCAGCTGGGCATTCGGGCCATTTATTCCCTGACCGTGGGCCTGGTGATGATGTTTGAAAAGATCGCCCGCGGACATACGTGATGCGCTGGTGTGTGCCATGCCTTATGTGATCCCGGTCTTTATTCCCCATCGCGGCTGCCCGCACCGTTGTCTCTTCTGTAATCAGCAGGTCATTGCCGGCGCTGAGCAGGCTGAAAATCAAAAGGTCGCTGGGAGGGAGTCTGAGGTCAGCAGTCAGATCACCACCTGGCTGGAGCGGCCCCATCGACCAGGCGAGGTGCAGGTGGCCTTTTATGGCGGCTCCTTCACCTGTCTTCCCCGGGCTGAGCAGGAGCGTTTGCTGGCAGCAGTACAGCCCTTTCTGCGTGCGGGCGCGGTGAACGGGATTCGTCTCTCCACCCGGCCTGATTGTGTGGACAAGGCAACAGCCCTCTTTCTTCGGGAGCGGGGAGTGAGGGTGGTGGAACTGGGAGTCCAGTCCCTGGATGAACAGGTCCTGGCCCTGGCTGAACGGGGGCATGGTGTCCGGGACTGTGAGCAGGCGGCCGGGCAGATCCGTGCGGCGGGTCTGGAACTGGGTGTTCAGCTCATGCCGGGGCTGCCCGGAGAGGACAGCCGCTCTTTTTTTCGTACCGTGGAGCAGGCCATCGCCCTGGCCCCGGCCTTTGTCCGCATCTATCCCACTCTGGTCATCGCCGGTTCCGCGCTGGCCGATTTGTACGAGCAGGGGGGATATCGTCCCCTGTCTCTGAACCGGGCCTTGGCCCTTGCGGTCTGGGCAAAAAAGAGGTTTAGTGGCGCGGGCATCCGGGTGGTGCGCGTGGGCCTGCAGCCCTCGACCGCTCTGGAGCGCGATTGTCTGGCCGGGCCGTATCATCCGGCATTTGGTGAACTGGTGGCCTCGCGTATCTGGTTGCATCGTGCCCGTCATCTGCTGGCTGGCTGCCCTGCCGGTCAACAGTTGCGCCTGACCATCAATGAACGTGATCTTTCGGCCTTTGTGGGCCAGAAACGACTGAATATGAAACGGCTGGCCGCACTTGGCCTGGCCGATCGGCTGGACCTTGTGACCAGTCAAACCATTGCTCGAGGAATGTTAGAATATGTTGTCGGTTAATCATCTGGATATCCGTTACGGGGATAAATATCTGTTTAAAGATATCTCCCAGAGTGTTTATGCGGGGAACCGGATTGGCCTGGTGGGGGTCAACGGCGCCGGTAAGTCCACCCTGCTTAAGATCATGGCCGGGGTTACTGGTTCGGATGACGGTGTGATCACCCGGGGGAAGACGTTCACCGTCGGTTATCTGCCCCAGGAGAGCAGTGCTCTGGTCTCGGACAATACTCTTTATGCCGAAGCAGA
Organism: Candidatus Desulfatifera sulfidica; assembly: GCA_014381505.1. GTDB lineage: Bacteria > Desulfobacterota > Desulfobulbia > Desulfobulbales > Desulfocapsaceae > Desulfatifera > Desulfatifera sulfidica. The sequence goes on from JACNLK010000085.1 coordinate 6,071, forward strand.
ATCGGCCTTTGCCGAAGTTTTGGCCCTCCAGGATGAGATTCAGCACATCAATGAGCAGCTGGCCGTGGCCGACCCGGAGAGCGGGGTGTTCCAGACCCTGCTCAAACGTCAGGGGGAGATTCAGCAGATACTTGATGCCAGTGATATTTATACGATCCGGGCCCGGATCGAAAAGATCCTCCTGGGTCTGGGTTTCAGGCAGGACGATCTGGCTCGACCTGTCAGTTCTTTTTCCGGTGGCTGGATCATGCGTCTGATGCTGGCCAAAATGCTCCTGACCGCCCCCTCTCTCCTGCTCCTGGATGAACCCACTAACCATCTGGACCTGGATTCTCTCACCTGGGTTGAGGATTTTCTCAGGACCTATCAGGGGGCCATGGTCATCATCTCCCATGACCGGACCTTTCTTGACCGGACCACGGAGATCACCTGGGAGGTGAGCCTGGGCAGGCTGTCGGTCTATAAGGGCAACTACAGTTATTATCTCAGGGAAAAGGACGAGCGGCGGGCTGTGGAGCAGGCCGCCTATGATAATCAGCAGGCGAGGATCCGTCAGACCATGCGTTTTGTGGAGCGTTTCCGGGCCAAGTCCACCAAGGCCAAGCAGGTTCAGAGCCGGGTCAAGCAGCTGGAAAAGGAGGAACTGATCGAACTGGCCGATGATGAGCGTCAGATCCGCTTCACCTTTCCCCCAGCTCCACCTTCCGGACGGGATGTTCTGAGGGTCAGGGGGGTGGGGAAGCAGTATCAGGGGCAATGGGTTTTTCGTGAAGCCGATGTTCAGTTTCAGCGGGGTGACAAGGTAGCGGTAGTCGGCGTCAATGGTGCTGGTAAGTCGACCTTTCTCAAACTCCTCAGTGGCGAGATTGAGCCGGATGAAGGTGATGTCATTTTTGGTCATAATGTTCAGCGCTCTTATTTTGGTCAACATCAGGCCCAAGAGCTGTCGCCCTCCCTTTCGGCTCTGGATACCATGGCTTTGGCTGGTGAGGGGATGACTGTGACCCAGACGCGTTCCCTGCTTGGCGCTTTTCTTTTTAGGGGGGAGGAGGTGGACAAGAAGGTCGCCGTTCTTTCCGGAGGTGAGAAAAGTCGTCTGGCTCTGGCCCGGATGATTGCCACGCCGGCCAACTGTATGCTCCTGGATGAGCCCACCAATCACCTGGATATGAGTTCACAGGATGTCCTGCAGGAGGCCATGGCCCAGTACGATGGTTTTATCATTGTGGTCTCCCATAACCGTTATTTTCTCGATAGTTTTGTCAATAAGGTTCTTGAGGTCAGGGACGGTCGTGTGGCTATCTATGAGGGGAACATCAGCGATTATCTGAACAAACTGGCTCGGGAGCAGGAGGCAGCTTGCAAGAGTAGTAGTGAAGGTGGGAAGGGCAGCGCGACGAATGAGGAGTCAAAGGCGGCAGGTCAATTGAGCGAAAAATCTGCTTTGTCACGCAAGGCTCAGCGCCGTCTTGAGGCTCAGGCCCGCAAGGATCATGGGCGTAAGCTGGGGCCGTGGAAGGAAAAGGTCAAAGAGGCCGAGGCCACCATTGAAAAACTTGAGGAGCGCAAGGTTGAGCTTGAGACCCTGATGGCTGATCCCGAACTGTATCAGGATCAGCAGGCCTGGAGTGCGGCCAGTAATAACTATGACGATTGTACCAGTCGCCTCAAGCAGGCCTATGAGCAATGGGAAGAGGCCCAGGTTGAAATTGATCGGGCCGGGGCGGAGATGGCAACGTGATGATCGTGTTTGCTGGCAGCAAATTCGTGGCCGGATAGGATTGGTGGCGTGAGGAATTGATGGAAACCTGGTGGTTAATTTTCACGGTTGCCGGGGTGTATTTACTGGCTGCAATCAGTCCGGGGCCAAATTTCGTAGTGGTGATCAATAATGCCCTGGCGCATTCGCGTAAGACCGGCCTTTACACCGCTGCTGGTGTGGCCTGCGGCAGCACCCTGCATACACTCATGGGCTTTGTCGGGATCAGTGCCCTGGTTGTACAGTCGGTCTGGCTCTTTCAACTGGTGAAGGTCGGCGGCGGAGTGTATCTGATTGTTTTGGGTCTGCAGACCCTCTGGAGCAGCAGGCGGGCGATAGAGTTGCCCGCCGTGGATATTTCTCAGATCTGTGCTCCAGGAGAACTCACGTCTGGCCGGGCCTTGCGTACCGGTTTCATTACCTGTGCGGTCAATCCCAAGGCCGCAGTTTTTTTTCTCAGTCTTTTCAGTTTAATGATTGAGCCCACCACTCCGCTCTGGGCGAAGGTCACCATGATCATAATGATCGCTCTGCTTTCCTTTTCCTGGTATTCCTCAGTGGCCTGCCTTTTTTCCAATGATCGCGCACGGGTGATTTATCTTCGTTCCAAGCGCAAGATCAATGGATTGTTTGGCTGTCTTTTGATTGCACTGGGGATCAAAGTCTCACTGACCTGAGAGCCGCGCCGTCTGATTTAGCGTTCTATTTTGGGTGAATATTTCATTTGCTCCATTTTTCATCTTTTCAGTCCCTGAAAAGTCTTGCCTTGGCTGCGCTTTTTCGGGTAGTTTTAAACTTTTGTTTACCTTCCCGTATGGTTTCTCAGGCGGGCAGGATTTGCCAATGAATAATAAGAAAGGTGAGATAAGTGACTGCAATGAAACAGGGCGCACTTTGGTTCTCGGGGAATGAGGCCATTGCCCTTGGTGCCCATGAAGCCGGAGTCAAGGTGGCTTCTGGCTATCCCGGGACACCGTCCACGGAGGTAATGGAAAATCTCTCTCGTTATGAGGGCGTTTATACGGAGTGGGCCCCCAATGAAAAGGTGGGTCTGGAAGTTGCTATTGGCGCCTCTTTTGCCGGAGTTCGGGCCTTTGCGACCATGAAGCATGTTGGTCTCAATGTGGCTGCAGATCCATTGTTCACCGCAGCCTATACCGGTGTGCGTGGCGGTCTGGTTATTCTGGTGTCTGACGATCCGGAAATGCACTCTTCCCAGAACGAGCAGGACAGTCGCAATTACGCCTTTGCGGCCAAGCTGCCCATGCTTGATCCCAGTGATCCAGCTGAGGCCAAAGAGTTCATCAAACTGGCCTTTCGGATCAGTGAGGAGTTTGATACTCCCGTACTGGTTCGAACCACCACTCGTATCGCCCATGTGAAAGGGGTGATTGAGCGGGGTGAGATGGAGTCTTCATCAGTTGAATTGACCATGGAGAAAGATCCCCAGAAGCTTGTTATGCTTCCCGGTCATGCCCGTATGCGTCGGGTGGTGTTGGAAGAGCGCATGGCCAAGCTGCGCGCCTATGCTGAAACCACGGAATGTAATCGTATTGAGGAAGGTGATCGCAGTCGTGGCTTTATTACATCCAGTGTTTCCTATCTCTATGTGAAAGAGGCTTTTCCTGAGGCTTCTGTGTTGAAGCTGGGCATGTGTTGGCCGTTGCCCGAGGAGAAAATCCGTGCCTTTGCCGACTCAGTGGATGAGTTGATTGTGGTGGAAGAACTTGATCCTTTTCTTGAAAATCATATCAAGGCCATGGGTATTGCCTGCAAAGGTCAGGAATGTGTTCCGGCCATAGGCGAGCTCAATACCGCCATTGTCCGCACCGCTATTGACCCTGACTCGGCTCCTGAGCTGCTGCCTGCACCGCAGTTGCCCATGCGCCCGCCCAATATGTGTGCCGGTTGCCCCCATCGTGGCATTTTCTACAACCTGTCCAAGATGAAGGTCTTTGTCTCCGGTGATATCGGTTGCTACACTCTGGGAGCTCTACCGCCGCTTGCGGCCATGGATTCCTGTGTCTGTATGGGTGCGGCCGTGACCGTAGCCCATGGCATGTCCAAGGCATTAGGTGAAGAAGGCAATGGGAAACTGGTTTCAGTCATCGGCGATTCCACCTTTATTCATTCAGGTATCACCGGTCTGATTAACAGTGTCTACAATGGATCCAGCTCCCTGCTCATGATTCTGGATAACCGGATCACGGCCATGACCGGACAGCAGAATAACCCGGCCTCAGGCTACAACATCAAGGGTGAAGCGGCCAATTCCATCGATCTTGAACAGCTATGCCGGGCTGTGGGCGTGACCGATATTTCCGTGGTTAATCCCCACGAAATTCCCGAGGCTCGTAAGGTCATGAAGGAGGCCCTGGAGCGTGACGGCGTATCCGTGATTATCGCCCGTGCCCCCTGTGTCCTGCTGCCGGAGATGAAGCGGCAGACCGTGGTGCCCTATGTCAACAAACTGGAAAACTGCACCGGTTGTCGGGCCTGTGTGGGCCTGGGCTGTCCGGCCATCAGCTGGCAACCGCTGACTTCGGAAGAGGCGGTGGCCCGTGGGTATCGCGAGAAACAGAAGGGTTATGCCCTGATCAATGAGGTTCAGTGCAATGGCTGCGGCCAATGCCTGACCCTGTGTAAGTTTGACGCCATCGTCAGGAAGGGGGAATAAGTCATGACAGTAACAGGAAATATCCTCTTTTCAGGGGTTGGTGGTCAGGGAATACTCCTGGCCAGTGAAATAACAGCGTATGCTCTGCTTGAGGCCGGTTATGATGCCAAAAAGAGCGAGGTACACGGAATGGCACAGCGCGGTGGTTCGGTGACAGCCCAGCTTCGTTATGGCAACAAGGTTTATTCGCCATTGATCGAGCCGGGCAAGGCCGATCTGCTGGTGGCCTTTGAACTGATGGAGGCGCCGCGTTATCTGCCATATCTTCATGCTGGCAGCCGGGTAATTGTCAATACCCAGAAGATACTGCCACCGTCGGTTGCCACTGGCATGACCAGTTATCCCGAAGATCTTCTGGCTGCCGTTCGAGCCTGTGATATTCACGTGGTTGAGATTGATGCCTTTGCTTTAGCCCGGGAGGCGGGTGAAGTCAAGGCCGCCAACGTCGTTATGGTTGGGGCCTTGTCTCACTTTCTGCCGGTGGATGCTGCGGCTTGTGAGTCAATTATCAATACCCGTGTGCCCGAGCGCTTTCGGGAAGTGAATATGAAGGCCTTTGCCGCCGGTCGGGCTGCAGGGGCTTAAGTAGATGTCTGAGGAGAAGAAGATGGACACGCTGTTCTGGGAAGAGGAAATGGAGACCCTGCCACGGGCTGGCCTGGAGTCTATTCAGCTGCGGCGTCTGCGGCACCTGGTGGCTCGAGTGTATAAGACTGTGGCTCCTTACCGCGAGAAGATGGATGCGGCCGGGGTCAAACCAGAAGATATTCAGTCCTTGAGTGATCTCGCCAAACTGCCGTTTACAGTAAAGGAAGACCTGCGCGAGAATTATCCATTTGGTCTGTTTACCGTGCCCATGGAAGAGGTGGTGCGGGTTCATGCCTCGTCTGGAACCACTGGTAAGCCCACGGTGGTTGGTTACACCAAAAAGGATCTTGAGACCTGGTCAGGACTCATGGCCCGGGCCCTGACCTGCGCCGGTGTTACCCCTAAGGATATGATTCACAACTCCTATGGTTATGGTCTGTTCACTGGCGGATTGGGTGCTCATTATGGTGCTGAGCGTCTTGGAGCCACGGTTATTCCGGTTTCAGGCGGCAATACCAAGCGCCAGATCACTATCATGCAGGATTTTTGTTCCAGTGTTCTTCTGGCCACTCCTTCCTATGCCTTGAATCTGGCCGATACCATGGCTGATCTTGGTGTTGATCCGGCTCATTTGTCGCTTCGGGTTGGAGTCTTCGGGGCCGAGCCCTGGAGTGAAAACATGCGTGAAGAGGTGGAGCAGAAGTTGAATATCAAGGCCGTGGATATTTACGGCCTGTCGGAGGTGATGGGCCCCGGTGTGGCCATGGAATGTCTGCAGACTTCGCGTGGTATGCACATCTTTGAAGACCATTTTCTCCCCGAGATAATTGATCCGGATACCGGTGAGGTACTGCCTCCTGGCTCGGTGGGTGAACTGGTTTTCACGACCCTGACCAAAGAGGCCTTTCCGATTATTCGTTATCGGACCAAGGACATTTCGCGTCTGATTTACGAGACATGTGAGTGCGGTCGAACTTTAGTCCGTATGGAGAAAGTGACCGGCCGGACAGATGACATGTTGATCATTCGAGGAGTCAACGTATTCCCCTCACAGATTGAACATGTGCTCATGGGGACTGAAGGGGTTGAGCCCCATTATCAGCTGGTTGTGAATCGCGAAGGGAATCTTGATACCATGGCTGTTGACGTTGAAGTCAGCGAGCAGTTGTTCTCGGATGAGGTGCGACAACTGGAGAATTTGACTCGCAAAATTCAGACGGATATCAAGGATCTTCTGGGCGTGACCTGTAAGGTGCGCCTGGTTGAGCCGCGAAGCATCCAGCGTAGTGAAGGAAAAGCCCAAAGGGTCATTGACAATCGTAAGATTTAACGGGGTTTGACGATGAATCCTTAGATTGAGAAGGTTTGAGGGTTTACACAAACGAGGAGCGTTGCATTTCTGTAAATCAGGCCATATACGCAGTAGGCCCAACGAGCAGAAATAGACCTCGACCAAGTAGAGTGGAATACTTACGACGCCATCATTAACGGAGGCAGAAAATGCGCGTAGAGCAGATTGCAGTCTTTCTGGAGAATAAGTCCGGCCGTTTGGCTGAGATTACGGCAACCCTGGCTACTGCCGGGATCAATATTCGAGCCCTGTCTGTGGCTGATACCTCAGATTTTGGTATCTTGCGTCTGATAGTTGATGATGTGGAGCAGGCCAAACAGGTTCTCAAAGATGGCGGTTTCACTGTGGGGATCACAAATGTTATTGCCGTAGAAGTCGATGACAGGTCAGGTGGTCTGGCTTCAGTGCTGAAAACCATTGATCATGCTGAAATTAATGTGGAGTACATGTACGCCTTTGTCAACAATAGCGGGGAAAATGCAGTTCTGATCTTTCGCTTTGATGATATGGACAGGGCCATTGCTGCGTTGCAGGGGGATCGGTTTTCTCTCCTCTCCGGCGAGCAGATCTGTTCACTGTAGGGAATTTGCCGGGCGACCATTGGTGTTGTGTCGGTGTCCATTAATCTATAGGAATTGGGAGAAAGGTATGAAACGATTTATGTCAAAAGCAGTTCTCGCGACTATGGCTGCCAGTCTGATGCTGGCTCCGGCTGCCATGGCTGGGACCATCAAAGTTGGTGCTATTCTTGCTGTTACCGGTGGCGCATCCTTCCTGGGTGGCCCTGAGGCAAGAACCCTGGAAATGTTAGTTGAAGAGTTGAACGCCAAGGGTGGCATCAATGGTGACAAGATCGAACTGATCTTGAAAGATTCGGCTGCCAGCCCTGAAAAAGCGATCTCTTTTGCCAAGCAGCTGATCGAAGAAGAGCAGGTCCTGGCTATTATCGGACCCTCCACTTCTGGCGAGGCCATGAAGATCAAGAACATCAGCGAGCAGGGGAAAACGCCTCTTCTCTCTTGTGCTGCGGCTGAGGTGATTGTTAATCCTGTAGCTTCTTACGTTTTTAAGACTCCTCAGAGTGATTCTCTGGCAGCCAAGAAAATTTTCATGGAGATGAACCGTATGGGGATCTCCAAGATTGCAGTTCTGACTGGAAATACAGGATTTGGTAATGCTGGAAAGGGTCAGCTTCTTAAGATTGCTCCTGAATTTGGTATTGAAGTGGTGGAGTCTGAAGTTTATGACAAAAAGGCCACTGACCTGTCAGCGGTCGTTGCCAAGATTCGTGCAAATAAAGACGTTCAGGCTGTGATCAACTGGTCCATCGTCCCGGCTCAGGCTATTGTTGTCAAGAATATGCGTCAGGCTGGATGGGATGTCCCTCTGTTCCAGAGTCATGGATTTGGTAATATCAAGTATGTTGAGGCCGCAGGAGTTGCAGCCGAGGGTATTATCTTCCCGGCCGGTCGTCTCCTCATTGCCGACAGCCTGCCTGCCGATCATCCCCAGGCGGCACTTTTGAACAGTTATGTCAGTGAGTACGAGTCCAGGTACAAAGAGACAGCCTCAACCTTTGGTGGTCATGCCTATGACGCTTTCACGATCCTTGTTAAGGCCATCGAAACAGCTGGTAATGATCGGGTTAAGGTTCGGGCTGCTGTAGAGAATCTTCAGGGTTTTGCCGGCACCGGTGGAGTGTTTAACTTCAGTGCCACTGATCATAACGGCCTTGATATTGATGCCTTTCAGATGATGACCGTTAAAGATGGCAAGTTTGTTGCCTATTCCGGTCAGTAATAGTGTTTTTCGGGGCCGGGTTCTTCCCGGCCCCATCTTCTTTCAGGGATCTCATCATCTCTGATGAACCCCCAAATCATTACCAGGATGGTCAAGTAAGGATCTCATTTCCATGAAAAGTGGTGTGTCTTCTGTGAGAGGGGATGCGACGACTCGACAGACGGTATGCCGAGCGAGCAGGTCCGGGCTGCCTTTCCCGAATATGCCACGATACAGTAGAATGAAATTGTTACAACACTATCATTTATTATGACCACCGAGCTTTTTATCCAGTATTGCTTTGCCGGGCTGACCTATGGCAGTATTTATGCCATTGTCGCCATCGGCTTCAATATTATCTACAATACCACTGGCATTATTAATTTTGCCCAGGGCGAATTTGTCATGCTTGGCGGCATGATCTCCATTTCCCTGTTACCGTTCATGCCCATGCCTCTGGCCATAGCTTCTGCAGTGGTCCTGACGATGGTCATTGGCGCACTCATAGAGATTGTGTTTATTCGCTGGCTCAAAGATCCCTCTGTTCTGCGCATGATCATTATCACTATTGGTATTTCCATTCTCACCCGTGAGGCTGCGTCTCATGTCTGGGGTGAAAATATCCGTGCTCTGCCGTATTTTATCGGAAATGAGATTACAGCAATTTCCATTTTGGGGGCGCGGATTTCGCCCCAGGTTCTGGTGGTGATTGGCGTCTGCGGCCTGATGGTTGCGACTCTCGGTGTCTTTTTTAAAACCACTTCAGTGGGTCGTCAGATGCGGGCCTGCTCTGCGAACCGAACTGCAGCTGTACTTTGCGGTATCAATACCAGAAACATGGTCACCTTTTCTTTTATTTTAAGTGCCGGAATCGGGGCTCTGGCCGGTTGTATCATGTCGCCAATTACCTATTCACAGTACGATATCGGTACTGGTCTTGCGATTAAGGGCTTTACTGTGGCCATTATCGGGGGCCTGGGGAATGCTGGATCTGCTGTAATTGCAGGGCTTCTTCTGGGGCTGATCGAGGCTTTTTCCGTGTCTGTGGTACCGTTGGCCTTTCAGGATGCCATTGCCATTGCCATTTTACTCATCATACTCTTTGTTCGTCCCCATGGTCTGTTTGGATCAAGTGAGGCCGCTGGACTCAAGGAGTTTTAGAGATGAAACGTCTACTTACCATAGCCCCGCTTCTTGCTGCAGTTATCGCTATTCATCTGCTCTGTGCGGCCACCGGAACCCTGTACTACCTGACGCAGATGACCATGTCTGCCTATTATGCCCTGCTGATTATCGGTCTGTGTGTACTCATGGGTTATGCCGGGCAAATATCACTGGGACACGGTGGTTTTTTTGCCATCGGCGGCTATTTGTCGGCGGCTCTGACCACTCATAATCTCGAGCACCTGCAAGACAACAGTGTGATATCGGCGCTGCACAGTTTTGGTGTCCTTCAGTCCGGACAGGATCTGTATGGTGGGACCCTCTTGGTGGTCAACCCCTGGTTTGCCTGTATTCTGGCGATATTGGCGGCTGTGGTGATCGCCTATCTCATTGGTATTCCGGTTCTTAAACTTAAGGGCCATTATCTGGCCATGGCCACCCTTGGTTTCGGGATTATTATCTACCGGGTCGTTCTGGCTTCGGAGTACTTTGGTGAGGCCGACGGCATCTCAGAGGTTCCCGCATTTGTCCTTTTACCCGGATTGGTGGTGAGCGGAGACTTTGCTGGTCGAGTGCAGAACTATTATATAGCCTGGGGGCTGTTGATCATCGGATTGATCCTGCTCTTAAATTTGATAGATTCCCGGGTTGGTCGGGCCCTTCGCGCCATTCATGGTTCCAGTGAGGCCGCTGATGCCATGGGCGTCAACACGGCACGTTTTAAGCTGCAGACATTTGTCCTGTCTGCCGTCTTTGCCGCCATTGCCGGAATTTTTCTCACTCATTATAACGGCGGAATCGGCCCGTCCGAGGCTGGCGTCATGAAGTCAGTGCGCTATGTGGCTCTCGTTGCAGTGGGCGGTATGGCCCACCTCTGGGGGGCGTTGACCATGGGTGTGCTGCTTAATTTTCTATCTCTGCGCGGAGCCTTTGGCGCGTATGATGACGCCGTTTTCGGTTTGATTCTGATCCTGGTTATGCTTTATGCACCCAATGGTATTTTGAGTGTTCGCTGGCGACCGCGTTGGGCCAGAAAAAAGACAGCGGTAGAGGAGGGCTGACATGGATCTGCTGCAAGTTGACAAACTTCACAAGCGCTTTGGCGGTCTGCAAGCGGTCAGTGATGTCTCCTTTGGAGTTCGGTCTGGTCAGATCAAGGCGGTGATTGGCCCCAATGGTGCCGGTAAAACCACTCTGTTCAATCTGATCTCCGGTGCGCTGCCCTCGTCTTCCGGGCGGGTGTTGTTCAAGGGGCAGGAAATTCAGGGGAAAAAGCCTCATCAGGTTGCACAGCTTGGCATTGCGCGTACGTATCAGAATATCAAGATGTTTTCGGGTATGACAGCGCTTGAGAATGTCATGGTGGGCCGTCATCTTCAAAGTCGGAGTGGATTTGTGTCCTCCATGTTCAATCTGCCCGGAACCCGTGGTGAAGAACGCCTTATCAGGGAAAAGTCCATGGAGTTGCTGGGCCTTCTTGAAATTGCCGATGTGGCCCATGTTTCGGCCACCAGCCTGGCATTTGGCCAGCAGCGGGCCGTGGAGTTTGCGCGGGCCCTGGCCATGGAGCCTGAGATTCTTCTTCTGGATGAACCGGCAGCCGGGCTCAATATGTACGAAACGGCAGAAGTCGGCCGTTTAATTTCCAGAATCCGTGATCTTGGAATAACTGTCTTGCTCGTTGAACATGATATGTCACTGGTTATGGATATTTCGGATGAAATTGTGGTCCTCTCCTTTGGCCAGAAGATTGCGGAGAATCTTCCCGCTGCTATCCAGCAGGATCCGGAAGTCATAAAAATCTATCTGGGTGAGGAGTGAGAGAATGCTGAAGATTCGTAATCTGGAATCGGGCTACGGCAAGATCAGAGTCCTCAAACGTATCTCCATGCATGTTGATCCAGGTGAGATCGTGACCATTATCGGTGCCAATGGTGCTGGTAAGACGACACTCCTGGCCACCATTGCCGGTCTGGTGAAAGCCACATCTGGCGAGATGATCTTCCGGGGACAGGAATTGGCCGCAACTGCTGCAGAACGTATTCCGGCACTTGGATGTGTCATGGTCCCGGAAGGACGGCAGGTCTTTGCGACGCTCACTGTTGAGGAAAATCTGATTCTTGGAGGACATGTCCTTCAGCAACGTGAAGGAAGTCGTGCGGTGAGTGAGAATCTTGAACATCAGTATCAGTTGTTTCCCATCCTTCGAGATCGAAAACAACAACTGGCCGGGACCCTGTCAGGCGGTGAACAGCAGATGCTGGCCATGGCCCGGGCCCTGATGTCCAAACCCAGTCTGGTGATGATGGATGAACCTTCTACCGGTCTGGCTCCGCTCATTGTTCGTGAAATTTTCCAGGTTATTGTTCGCCTGCGGGATGAGGGGAACACGGTCTTGTTGGTGGAACAGAATGCCAAGGCTGCACTCGGAATTGCTGATCGTGGGTATGTGCTGGAGACTGGGAAGATTATTCTGCAGGGACCGGCTGAGGATCTGCTGGCCAATAATGATGTGCAGCGTGCTTATCTTGGTCGGGAGAAGATTGAGGGAGAGGAGTAGGGTGGTTTTGAGTCCTTCTTGGGGAGGATAGTGCTGGATAGTGCTGGATAGTGCTGGATAGTTCTGGGTAGGTTGCTGGGGCTGGAGTTGGGGAGAGTACCTGCCCGGCTAAGCTCCGCCTGAAAAATTCTTATCCTGCGGACAATAATTTTTCAGATACGCCGTTCAGGTACTCTCCCCAACTCCAGCCGAGGTCTGGGCCAGTATGGTTTTTTGGGTGAAGGGTAATCTGGTCTCTTGTAGGCGTGGCGAATGATTGTGCCCTTACTGGCCCAGACCGAAAACGGACGAACAGGTGAGGAACTCCCTGAACGGCGTATCTGAAATGCAGTGCCCTAGGCACTGCGTTTCAGGCGGAGCTTAGCCGGGCAGGGAGTTCCTCACCTGTTCGGGATTACCACCCCCCAAACGTTCGGCTTTGTCTCGATAGTAGTGTGTTTGTCTCATCAAAAAGAACAATTCAATTTTTCGGATTGCGAGGTTATTATGTATTGGGAAGAGGAAAAAGAGTGTCTGGCGCGTCCTGATCTGGAACAGTTGCAGCTGGAGCGTCTCCAGTCGACCCTCTACCGGGTTGGAACCCATGTTCCATTTTATCGAAAGAAATTCAAAGAAATGAATATTGATTTCGATGGCTTCAGTTCTCTGGAAGATATCCGCAAGCTGCCCTTCACCACCAAACAGGATCTGCGTGATAATTATCCCTATGGTCTCTTTGCCGTGCCTCTGCGTGATGTGGTCCGAGTTCATTCTTCATCCGGAACAACGGGTGCTGCTACAGTGGTTGGCTATACAAAAAATGATATTAAAAATTGGTCGAATCTGGTTGCCAGGATCCTGACGGCTGCCGGACTGACTGCCGATGATGTGATTCAGATTGCCTTTGGTTATGGGCTGTTTACCGGTGGTTTTGGCCTTCATTACGGGGCCGAGCGTCTTGGAGCCTCAGTCATCCCGATCTCGGCTGGTAATACTCGTCGTCAGATCCAGATTATGCAGGACTTTAAGTCTACGGCTCTGGTTTGCACTCCTTCGTATGCCTTGAATATTGCCGATGTCATGCTCGACATGGGTATTAATCCTCACGGATTGTCTCTCAAATTCGGCTTGTTCGGGGCCGAGCCATGGTCTGAGGCCATGCGCCGGGAGATCAATGAGAAGCTTGGCATTCAGGCCACAGATAACTACGGTCTGTCCGAGGTGATGG
>JACNLK010000011.1 GCA_014381505.1 Candidatus Desulfatifera sulfidica
TGGGTAGTATGATATCCCGTTTGTGCTATGTGGCTCTCCGAACTCAACCTATTTCTCAGAAAGAATTGAGAGTGGCTGAGCTTTATACGTAATCAGATATAATATTTTCACGAATTGCAAAAATAACTTTGGCAAAAAAACCTGCAGAGGGATAGTATTTTCACAAAACCTATTGATATAATTCAGGCAAACCTTCTCTCAAAAAAGATCGCTGCTTATAAAGCAGACCATCAAGAATAAAGGGCTGGCAACACCCAAGACAAATAATTATGAAATACTTTCACTGGGGAACACATTTTGTTACTGAACTGACTGAAGTTGACGAACAACACCGTCATCTTGTCGATCTCATTAATCAGTTCAGCAATCTGATGGCCGAAAATGTAATACATGTCGAGGATGTAGATCGTCTGTTTAATCAGTTAGGCGATTATGCTGTATACCATTTCCAGGAAGAAGAAAAATTGATGTCAGAGCTCAAGGTGGACCCCCTCCACTTGAATCACCATATTGATGTGCACAAAAGCTTCCTGGATGAGGTGACATCGATCTATTCCGGTATCTCAATAGATAACCTTGATCAGGCCAGCACTTTTCTGAAATTCCTCATACATTGGCTTGCCTACCATATTCTTGGTGAAGACCAGGATATGGCAAGACAGATAAAGGCGATACAATCTGGTATGAAACCGCATGAAGCATACGAAAAACTGGAACAGGAAAGAGACAGCGCAACGGCACCATTAATCGAAGCATTGAATGGTTTGTTTGAGCAAGTATCCATGCGAAATAAAGAGTTAAAACAACTGAACGAGTCGCTTGAAGAAAAAGTGGCATTACGCACCAAAGAACTCTATGAGGCCAACTTACATCTTGAAGAATTGTCTTTGACGGATGTCTTGACCGGGCTCCCCAATCGCCGTCATGCCATGCGAAGTCTATCCCGCCTTTGGGATGAAGCGTTGCAAAAAGATGCTTCCTTGGTTTGTATGATGATAGATGCGGATCATTTCAAAGAAGTCAATGATACTTATGGTCATGATGCCGGCGATGCAGTGTTAAAAGAATTGGCAAAAACTCTTCAACATTCCTTGCGAAATGATGATATTGTGTGTCGTCTCGGTGGTGATGAATTTCTCATTATCTGTCCTAATACGGATATACAAGGTGGAATACACATCGCAGAAATGACCTGTAAAGCTGTATCGGAAATTCGAGTACCAACAGGCGGTGAACCTTGGCATGGCAGTATTAGTATCGGCGTTGCTTCTCGACTGCCTGAGATGAAAAGCTATGAGGAGTTAATCAAGGATGCAGATCAAGGCGTATATGCTGCTAAAAAGGCCGGGAAAAATTGTGTAAAGACGACACACTGACATCTTACTTATATGATTCTGGAATAATAGGACTAATTGGGGACTGGAGTAATGATCCACCCGCAGAGCGGCTGGCTTTCCACAACGAACTAAACAAGGAAACAGTATGAAAATCTCATTAAAAATATTTTTTGCACTTATTTTCATCTATGGTGTGGCCTTAGCAACTCCAACTGCCCAACAAAAATTTTCAAAAGCAGACACAAATGGCGATGGCATCTTGGATTCCAAAGAATTTTATAACGATCTATCGAGAAAAAAGAACCAAAAAATAAAAGAAGGAAGGGCGTTAAAAGGCTATTCGACAGCACCACAGTTTGACCAGGTAGATGCGAACCATGATGGTCAAATTACCTTTAAAGAGTACGATCAATTTCATGCTGAAAGACAACATGAAATGGCTGACATCAGAAACACAAATGGCGATCAGGGAAAAGGGTTACAGTTGTTTCAGCAATACGACAGGAACAATGATGGCTGTATTGACAAAAACGAGTTTAGCCGCCAATACAAGACTACCCCCTTTTAACGAGTGTCTGTCCATAAATGGCTCTTTTGCCCGATATCAGCGTTATGCTCAAAAAATAATGCTCGAAATATCGACCCACAAGACGCAGAATACGCTTGTTATTCATCTGGCTTCGACCATCAACCACACTTGTCTTCATGATTCACCGCCTGTCATCATTCCTTTCTCTCATCCTGGTATTACTGTTGGCTGCCCCAGCTGTGGCACGCGACAATCAGGAAATGAGCCTGACGGATACCGTTCTCACCGTTTCACAAGACCACCTCCTGCTCTTCACAACCCTTACTAATCCCCTAACAGATGAGCAAGTTCAGGGCCTGCACAACGGAATCGATATCAAGATTATCTTTTATATCGAATTGAATCAGGTCCAGGCCATACGCGGTGACAAAAACCTGAGCACCCTGGAAATCGAACACACCTTAAGCTATAATACCCTCAAACAGGAGTATCGCCTTGAACGTTCCAATCAGGCCGGCAGGGCCTTTGTTCTCCCCGAGCTGGACATGACCCTCCAGGCCGCGGGCAACCTCAGTAATATTCGAGTGATTGAACTCAACCAACTGGCAGGCAGCAGCTCCTACCGCCTGCGACTCAAGGCCGTCATCGCCAAAAAACAACTCCCCATGAACCTTCACTATCTCACCAATCTTTTCCCCTGGGGTGACCGGGAAACAGACTGGCAGACCGTTGAGTTCACCTATTGATGGACGACACAAGCCCCCCCCAAGCCCAGTCAGAGCCGGACAAGATCCTGCCATCTTTGACTCCAGCCCAGCGGCAGAAGAAGAAGCGATTCATCCGTCGGGCCATTCTTGTCTGCCTGGCCGTCATTCCACTTTTTATCTGGCTGGAAACCGCACTTTTCAAGACAGACCTGACCCTGCCGGTCAGTAGCGACATCCTCATCTTCGGGCTGATCAACCTGAATGTCATCCTCGTCCTACTCATGCTCTTCCTGATCCTGCGCAGTCTGGCGGAACTCCTTTTTGACAGTCGCCGCAAGGTACTGGGATCAAAACTCAAAACCAAGCTGGTGGTCTCTTTCATCTGTCTTTCTCTGGTCCCCACCGGGCTCCTCTTCTTTGTTGCCCTACAGTTTGTCTCCACATCCATGGATTACTGGTTTAACTCTGACATTGAGCGATCTCTTGAGCGCTCATTGACACTTGCCCAGTCAGTACTCGATGACAAACGAGATCAGTCACAAAGACTCAACAACGCCCTCAACAAACACTTAAGCGGTGAAACACAACACAATCTCACGGGCAAGGCTGGCCGCAACACGCTTGAAAACCTCCTGCAACTCGACAGGGCTATCAAACCAGACAGCCTCACCCTCATACTCGACAGCCACAATACCCCCATCTCAGTTGCCGGATCTGCCCTTGCTGCTGAAAGACTGCCCACCATCTCAAGTGAGCTCATCAGCCAGGTGCGCGACAACAATGAACCTCAAACAATTATTCAGGAATACCGCAGAGGTGAGCTGATTCGCAGCCTGAGTCTTGTCAATTTCAACAACAACGTTCCTGCTGGTATTTTGATCTCAACTCTGATCGTCGACAATGAACAACTCGGTCACATGAACGCAATCAGTGAGGGTATCGATGACTACCGACAACTCAAATTTCTCAAAAATCCCTTCAAATTCTGGCTCCTGATTCTCCTGCTCATCGTCACTCTGCTGATTATCTTTGCGGCCATCTGGTTTGGGTTTTATATTGCCCGTGGCATCACAGGTCCACTCGACCAACTCGCGGCAGGTACACGACGAGTTGCAGACGGAGACCTTGGATTTTTCCTGAAAAAAGAGGCCGATGATGAGATGGGCGCTTTGGTGGATTCCTTTAACCGAATGACCAGCCATCTCAACAGCAGCAAACGAGAACTGGCCGAGACCCTTGTTGCCCTGCAGCACAGCTCACAAGAATCAGAACAGGAACGTCGCTACACCGAGATTATCCTTCAAAATGTAGCCGCCGGAGTCATCTCTCTTGACGAACAGAACCGCATCACCACCATCAACCGTTTTGCCGAGGAGCTGCTCAATATTGACAGAACCCTCTACATCGGCCGTGATTACCACGAGGTCCTGGCGATGGAACACCAGGAAATCATCAATGCATTCATGCACGAACTCGACCAATCGCACAAAAACACCACTGAACGCCACTTGCGAGTCAACATCCTTGGCGAAAACTTTTCCCTGCTCGTCAACTTTACCCGCCTGGAAGACGAGAAAAGTCAGCCCCTGGGCTTTGTTATCGTTTTTGACAACCTGACAAAACTTGAAAAAATGCAACGCATGGCGGCCTGGCGTGAAGTGGCCCGACGCATCGCCCATGAAGTCAAAAACCCACTCACACCCATCCAACTCTCAGCCCAACGCCTTCGCCGTCGCTACCCTGAGATCCTCAATCAGGAAGACAGCGTCTTTGACCAGTGTACCGCAACCATCATCAATCAGGTCGATGAGCTCAAACGACTGGTCAGCGAATTTTCACAATTTGCCCGCATGCCAAAAATTCAACGAGCCCCGGCTGATCTGGCCGCAGTGACAGAATCCACCCTTTTTCTTTACCAGGAGGCACACAAGCAGATCACCTTCACCTGCCACAGTGACCCGGCGCTGCCGCCCTTCAGCTTTGACGCTGAACAGATCAAACGCTGCCTGATCAACCTCCTGGACAATGCGGTTGCAGTTTTACCCGAGGGCGGTACAATAGATATAGATATCAGCCTGAACGATGAAAAAGATAATGTCTTCATCCGTTTGAGTGACAACGGTCCTGGCATCCCTGAGAGCGATAAACCACGATTATTCGAGCCCTATTTTTCAACAAAAAAGACAGGTACCGGGCTTGGACTGGCCATCGTTTCAACCATAATTTCAGATCATAACGGTTATATCCGGGTCCACAACAATCAGCCCTGCGGCACGGTTTTCACCATCGAACTCCCCCTGTTTCAACAATAAAAGACAATCTCTGAGACTTAAATCTTCCTTTCAGACAACCCACTCATGAACAAACGAATCCTGATCATCGATGACGAAGTGAGTATCCAGGAATCTCTTTCCGGGATTTTGGAAGATGAGGGGTTCACGCCTTTATGTACCTCGTCAGCCGAAGAAGGCCTTGAGCTGCTTGAACGGGAATCCATAGATTTAATCCTCCTTGATATCTGGCTGGGCGAGGGGATGGACGGCTTAAGCGCACTGGATATAATCCGCGAACAACACAAACTGCCGGTCATCATGATCTCCGGCCACGGAACCATTGAAACTGCAGTCATGGCTACCCGACGGGGTGCATTCGACTTCATCGAGAAGCCACTTTCCTACGACAAGATCATCCTCGCCATCCGCAACGGGCTCCGCTTCAGTGAACTCGAACAGGAAAATCGCATTCTTCGCCAGCATGGAAAACAGAAGATTCGTCTCACCGGGAACTCCCCTGCCATCCAACACCTTCGCAGTCAAATTGAACGTGTTGCTCCCAGTAATGCCTGGGTTCTAATCCGCGGCGAACACGGAACCGGCAAGGAGATAGTCGCCCAGGCTGTCCATCAACTGTCCGCTGCCGCCAAGCGGCCAATGATCGAGATCAACTGCGCGGCCATCCCTGAAGAACTGATTGAATCCGAGTTGTTCGGGCACGAAAAAGGCTCATTCACCGGAGCCCACAGCAGCCGCCAGGGTAAATTTGATCAAGCCGACGGAGGGATACTCTTTCTCGATGAGATTGGAGATATGAGCCTGACTACTCAGGCCAAGATCCTGCGTATCCTCCAGGAACAGAAATTCGAACGTGTAGGCGGACAGAAAACCATCAATGTCAATGTCCGCGTACTGGCTGCCACCAACAAAAACCTTGAAGAGGAAATCGAGCAGGGCCGTTTTCGAGCCGATCTCTTCTACCGCCTGAACGTGGTTCCTCTGGTTCTCCCCCTGCTGCGCGACCGAATCGAGGACATTCCCCTCCTGGTGGCCGACCTCATGCAGGGACTCTCTGCTAAGGGTCTGAAGGTGCGGGAGTTCAGCGATGGCGCCATGCAGATCCTCATGAGCCACTCCTGGCCGGGGAATGTCCGGGAGTTAAAAAATTTCATCGAACGCCTGGCCATCATGTGCCCGGAACAGACCATCCACAGCGACGATGTGCGCCTCTTCCTGAACCCCATCAGTCAACCGTTCCAGGCCACTGACAGCCAGGCACTGGCTCCTTATCAGGCCGAGACATTCAAAGAGGCCAAAAAGAACTTCGAGGCCCGCTACCTGCAGATGAAACTCCAGGAAAACAATGGCAATATCAGCCAGACCGCCGAACAGATAGGTCTGGAACGCAGCCATCTGCACAAAAAACTCAAAGGCCTGGAACTCGAGACCTGACAACGTCGGACACAACACGTCCCCATTTCAAACAATTTTCCGTCAACCATCCACAGGAGCATAAACACCATGGTTTTCCCTGAATACCGGCCACGGCGGCTGCGCCGTACTGAGGCCCTGCGATCCATGATCCGCGAGACACAACTTTCAGCCAGTCAACTGGTCTATCCCCTTTTTGTCATGCCCGGCAAAAACAAACGGGAAGAAATTTCATCCATGCCTGGTGTCTTCCGCTTAAGCATCGACCAACTGGCAGCTGAAGCCAAGGATTGCCTCAAGTTAGGCGTCAACTCGGTGATTCTTTTTGGATTACCCGAGAAAAAAGACGGTGTTGGCTCCGGAGCCCACGCAAAAGACGGCATCATCCAGCGGGCAATACGGGAGTTGAAAAACAAAGCTCCCAAGCTGACCGTTATCACAGATGTTTGCCTCTGCGAATATACCGATCACGGCCACTGCGGCTGTCTGATTGGCAATGCGGTGGACAACGATGCCACCCTTGAGATTCTGGCCAAGATCGCCCTCTCCCACGCCCAGGCTGGAGCCGATATGGTCGCACCATCTGACATGATGGACGGTCGGGTGGCTGAGATTCGCGCTGCCCTTGACGAGAACAACTTTGACATGGTTCCCATCATGTCCTACGCCGTTAAGTACGCCTCTGCCTTCTACGGCCCTTTCCGTGATGCCGCCGACTGCGCGCCACAGTTCGGCGACCGACGCAGCTATCAGATGGATCCGGCCAACAGTCGTGAGGCCATGCGTGAGGCCACATTAGATGTGGATGAAGGCGCAGATATTCTCATGGTCAAACCGGCTGTCAGTTATCTTGATATTATCTCTAAACTCCGCGATGAGTTTGACCTACCCATCGCCGCCTACCATGTAAGTGGTGAATACGCCATGATCAAAGCAGCAGCTGCCAACGGCTGGATTGACGGGGATCGGGTCATGGCTGAGACCCTGCTTTCCATCAGACGCGCAGGAGCTGATATTATTATTACGTACTTTGCCAAGGATATGGCAAGAATGCTGCAGGACAGGAAGTAAGAAAAGAAAAACACCCTTTCGGCCAGTCAGCTTGATGCCGGGAATGAACACGAAACCGTGCACTGCAACTCTTCAGTAATGCGCCAGATGAGCAGGCCAGTATAAACATGCAGTTTTTTTGAGAGGCGCGGTTTCTGATCCTTGACCTTGAAAGATGCATGTTGACTCTGCCAATCAATCTGACCGCGTGAGTCAGCAAAGGCTCTAAGGAGCTCCCAGGGATGCTCGGGTTCCCGTTTATGGTATTGGCCATTCCCATCTGGGTGTAATTGTACTGGCCATGTGATTTGGTTGTGAGGATGGAAACGGTATGCCCATCGATGAAGACTGGACCGAATACACGCTGGTAAGGACCTTCAGCAATCCGCAGGGCAGCAAGGTCCGTTACAAGGCTGAGCTGACCGGAACCGTATTGACCTATCCGAGAATTCATACCCTCGTTGCAACCCTGAGATGATGGAGGCCCTGATATGATTGTTAAACGCCGTGGCGGGATGACGGAATTCATCCCGTCTCCACAGGAAAAACGGGAATGACTAGTCCGGGATCACTCCTTCAATCTGATCGCAATAACAACATCCTTACAGAAGCGCACATCGAACAGATCATGCAGGTGTTCGACAGCAAAGAGAAGGTAGAACACTTTGCCCACTCCGTCGATAACGACAAAATCGCCGAAAACGACTACAATCTCTCCGTCAGCAGCTATGTGGAAACCAAAGACAACCGAGAGGTGATTGATATTGCAAAGCTCAATGCCGAGCTGAAAACCACCGTCGCCAAGATAGACCAACTACGTGCGGACATTGAGACCATTGTTGAGGAGATTGAAGGAGGTAACCAATGATGCTGGATAATAAACTGGGCATCACCAATCAGGTTGAACTGGCTAAAGTCGAAGAAAAAATCAGCAAACAAAAAGCCCGCCAGCTTTTTGATACGGGCGACATTGATCAGGTAAACATCGGAACCTTTGAAGGGCTGACCTTTATTCATGCCTTTCTGTTTGGGGAGATTTATCATTTTGCGGGAAAAATCCGCGAGGTGAATATTGCCAAGGGCAATTTTCGTTTTGCATCGGTGATGTATTTGAGAGCATCCCTGAACCACATCGATTCCATGCCGCAGAGCAACGTGGATGAAATCATCGAAAAATATGTCGAGATGAACATCGCCCACCCTTTTCGGGAAGGCAACGGCCGCGCCACCCGCATCTGGCTGGATCTCATATTGAAAAAAGAGATCCGGAAGGTCATCGACTGGAACCAGGTTGATAAAGAGGAATACCTCTCCGCCATGGAACGCAGCCCGGTAAAAGACGTGGAAATCAAGGTGCTGCTGAAAAGTGCGCTGACCGACCGGATCAATGACCGTGCCCTGTTCATGAAAGGCATCGACGTCAGCTATTTCTACGAAGGCTATAGCGAATTTAAAACCGAGGAGCTGTAGCATGAGGAACAAGAGAATGGAACCACGAATGCACACGAATGCAGACCAATTAAAATCTATTCGTAAAAATTCGTGGTTAAAAAATATGAGGGCCAAGCATGAGCAAAAAAGAGGCTATACAAGTTTTTGAAGATCGCAAGATTCGTTCGTTGTGGGATGATGAAACGGAAGGATTGGTATTTTTCCATTGTTGATGTGGTGGCCGTATTAACGGACAGCGTGAACCCGACAGAGTATTGGCGTAAACTCAAAGAACGCCTGAAAAAAGAGGGCAATCAAACCGTGACAGATTGTCACGGTTTCATATTCGGACAACTGGATCAACCAGCGATTAATCAACCTTTTCGAGCTGGAGAAACTGTCCATTGGAAAATAATCGCAAACAAAAACTGATTGAGATGGGGCCTGCTGCGCTGGCAGATGCCTTATTGAACCTTGCCGTCCATTCAGATAAGGCGGATGACCTGATCGAACAGCTGATTGCCACGCCAAAGGAAAATGTTCAGCGTTTCAAAAAGAAGCTTTCCGGCCTGAAACACTCAAGGCGGTTTGTTGACTGGCGGGGAGCTTCCAGTTTTTCCCGAGAACTGGAAATGCTGCTGCAGAATCTGAAATCCGGTGTGGATGATCCGCTTACCGGCGTTGAACTGGTTGCGGCATTTTACGAGGCTGACAATACCATTTTTGAGATGTGCGATGACTCCAGCGGCAATATTGGCGAGGTCTTCCGCTATGATGCCAAGGAACTGTTTGTCGACTATGCCAAACGCTGTAACGACAAAGAAAAAATTGCCGACATCATTCTCAAGGTGAATCAAAAGGACAACTACGGTATCCGAGACACCTTGATTGACTGTGCCGGAGAGTGCCTGCCTGAGGATGTTATCCGCACCATGATCGCCACGCTCCAGAAATGGGCGGACAAAGAAAAGGATGAATACGGCAAACGTCATCATCTGATGCTGATCGAATCACTTGCCCGCCAGATCAAGGATGCAAAGCTGTTTGAAAAGACCCGCATCGCTTCATGGGGAAAGCTGTCCACAGCGGCGCTGATTGATATTGCCCGGGTCTACCTTGAAAGCGGAAATGTTGAAACGGCCCATTCATGGCTGAAGAAAATCCCGGACGATGAAACCTTTCAGGCATACGAGCGGGATAAGCTGCTGGAGGAGATCTATCAGAAGCAAGGCGACTCCGAAAAGCTGACGGAACTCCTGTTTCAGAAATTCAGATTTTATCATTCCATGGATACCCTGCAGGCGCTTTTGGATGTGATCGGGCATGACAAGCGGGATGATGTTATCGGCGATGAAACCCGGCAGATTCTGAAAACTAGCAGACTCAGGGAATCACATGCGGAATTCTTCATCTCAATCGGGAAGATAGATGAAGCAGAAGAATATCTCCTGGGGCGTGCCGAGCAGCTTAATGGGAACCATTACGGCAGCCTGCTCTCTCTGGCGGAAACGATGGAGGCAGAAGACCGCCACCTTGTCACCAGCTTGATGTACCGCGGTTTACTTATCTCCATTCTGGAACGTGGCTACACCAAAGCATACCCCCATGGTATCCGCTATTTGAAGAAGCTGGACAAGCTGGCGGCAAGCGTCGTTGACTGGAAAGAATTTAATCATCACGCAGCGTTCAAAGCCCAGATCATTCAGGCCCATGGCCGAAAACGAAGCTTCTGGTCAAAATATGAGAGGTGATCATGAAGAATGATAAGAATAAGGAGTCCGAAAGAAAAGAGACTGCACTTATCCGCTCTTCGGCGGCCGGATATCTGACCTTTGTGGCCGCAGTGGCCTGACTCGAAACACAGTGGACTGGTTTTCTGAGGAGGCTCTAACAAAGCAGATAAGGGGTGTTACTGAAGAGTCACGAAAACAACCGCTGCTCCAGGGAGTGGTGCAGTTTGTGGAAACAGTCACGCATCTCCTGCTTGTATAACCATAGAACGGCTACCAGGAGACCACCCAGACCATCGGCAACAATATCCCACCCACTCACCATGCGATTTGGAATAAACGACTGGTGATACTCATCACTGATGCCGAAGAGCAGCGTGACAGTGAAAGCCCACAGGGCAGCATTCATCGGTGACACAGCCGAATCGGAAGAGCGAAACCAGAGGACGGTCATTGCCAAAACCGAATACGCGAATAGATGAAGGATCTTATCGAAACCGAAAAAACCCGGCAGGGACAGGTCATCAAAAGGCTGGTGCGAGAGATAAAATATCATTCCCATGACCGCAAGCAGAGGGCCTGTGCGGACAAGAAGGAGCAACATCCGAATCAAGCCTGATCCGCTCCCTGGTCCTCTCCGGACACATGAACCCGGTTCAGCATTTCCGCTGAGAATTTCTTTTTAATCCTGGCGATCGCGGCATGGATCTCCTTGGTTGGATATCCGGGCTGCGGCGTCACGACCTTATCGGCATAGGCAGTGAGTTCCAAAATCTTATCGCGGATGGCAAAGGTGTGAGTCCAGTTGATCTCGATGGTCTCTGGATTCTCGTCAATAACCACATCCACCGGCTCGCCCTTGTCTGCCAATTGCAGAGCATCAGACTCGGAAATCTCCAACAGCCAGGCATCGCCCTCAGCCGTGGAAAAGAGAACAAAGACCCCCAACTCACGAATCTTCAAACGTTTTTCAGCTGCGGTCTGCTGAATCTGGGCTATCTCGCGGTTCAGAGAAATCTTGAACTGCTGCTCCGGAGTAGTGGGGACCACCCCGGCCTGCTCCTTCAGCAGACAGCAATGTTTATACTTTCGACCACTGCCGCAGAGACACTGCTCATTTCTTCCAATCTTTCCCATACAATTGCCTCATCACCTCTTATTAAATTCCAGTAACTCATTATCAAAACAAAAAAGCCATACAGCCGGTACAAGCAATACAAGCAGTTACATCAGGAGCATTTAGAATAGCCGCACTGATGACAGGTTTCACAACCTTCTTCAAAGACCAGCGGCCCGGAACACTCGGGGCAGGTACTGGCAAAACCGTACTGGGTGCCAGCCATGAAGGATTTAAAAAGTTTACTTAACTGAGCCGGGAGATCTAGCATATGACCACTTGAACGGTCAAGTTGTTTAATGATTTCATCAGCCGGTACGTTAAACCTGAGAGCAAGTGACACCAGACGACAGGTCGTGGTCCACATGGTTGATTTATCTTTAAGATCAACCCGATTATCAAAGGGGAATTTGGCAAATACCTCCATGGGTCTCTCATTTTCATCAAAACAGACAATAATATAGACCGATTTCTGATCCTGATCCTTGAGACGATATCGTTTGGCATTCAATGTGTCCGGAAGTGTCAGCTTGGAACACCCTTCACTGGAAACCACAGCGGTACGTTTATCCGATGCTGTATCCTTTGTATTGAGAACCTGTGAGTCACGGGAGCCATCACGATAGACAGTCAATCCCTTGCACCCCAACTGATGACCAAGGATGTAAGAAAGTTTTACCTCATCACGGGTAGCCGTGTTGGGCAGGTTAATGGTCTTTGAGATAGAGGCATCAACCCCGTTCAGCTGCAGAACACCCTGCATCCGAATATGATCCTCGGCCTTAATATCCTGGGCCGTACAAAAAATCCGCTGCCATTTTTCCGGAATATCAGGATGTCCGACAACTGTACCACTGTCGGCGACTTGCGCCATCAGCTCTTCGGAATAAAAACCCTCGCGCCGGGCAACTTGTTCAAAGTGCTTGTTGACCATGATCAACCGATCACCGTCCATGACATTCTTGATCATGACGATAGAGAAATAAGGCTCACAACCTGACCCGCAATCAGCAATCATCGACACCGTGCCTGTGGGTTGAATCGAGGTCAATGCCGCGTTACGGCGCGCCGGATATTCATTAACGGCAGGATCATAAGCCGGAAAAGCCCCCTTCTCATCGGCCAAAGCCACACTGCGCTCCTCGGCCACATCACGAACAAACTGCATGACCTTCGCTGCCGTATCACGCCCCTCTTCGCTGCCATATGGAATAGCCAGCTGGATGAGCATATCATGAAAACCCATGATCCCAAGACCAATTTTACGGGTCTTGAGGGTCATATCCTCGATCTCAGGGATGGGAAAGCGGTTGCAGTCAATGACATTATCAAGAAACACGACTGCTGTCTCCACCACACTCCGCAGTCGATCAAAATCAATCGCTCCACCCTTGATAAAGTTCCCAAGGTTGATGGAACCGAGATTACAGCTTTCATAGGGCAGAAGCCATTGCTCACCACAGGGATTCGTGGCTTCAAATTCACCCAGCTGAGGAGTCATATTGCCGCGATTGGCTGCATCAATAAACAGGACCCCGGGCTCACCATTATGCCAGGCCAGATCAATGATCTTCTCGAAGACCCCGCGCGCATCCATTGAAGCAACCACAACCCCGGTCGAAGGCTCAATCAAATCGAAATCTTCCCCCGCCTTGACCGCCTCCATGAAGGCATCGGTAATGGCAACACTGAAATTAAAATTGTTAAACTTGGTTTGATCTTCCTTGGCCAGAATAAAATCCATGATATCCGGGTGATCAATGCGAAGCACGCCCATATTGGCGCCGCGCCGTTTGCCACCCTGCTTAATGGTCTCTGTGGCTGCATCAAAAACTGCGGCAAAGGAGAGAGGACCTGAGGCAACCCCCTGAGTCGACTGGACCGCGGCATTTCGCGAACGAAGTCTGGAAAAAGAATAACCGGTACCACCGCCTGTCTTGTGGACAAGCGCACCGTTGCGAATGGCAGTGAAGATTCCGTCCATGGAATCATCGATGGGCAGAACAAAACAGGCTGAGAGCTGGCCGATATCGGTGCCCGCGTTCATCAGGCAAGGTGAATTTGGCAGAAAATCAAGGTGATATATGAGACGAAAAAAAGTTTCACGCAACTCTTCGTAATCGCTGACCGTACCGTTAATCGAGGCCACAGCAGTTGCAACCCGACGACACAGGTCTTCCCATGTCTCGGTCACCTTACCTGAGGTATCTTTCAAATAATAGCGTCTGGCAAGAACTGTCTCAGCAGTGGTACTCAGTACCTGTTTTTTCAAATCAGGGGTCATGGCTGGTTCCTCACTTCAAAAAATATATGGGGGAGTTTCGTCTGTCCCAAACAAACGCAGCCTGCAGTACCAATGAATTCAAGGTGAACTTGAAAAATTACCATTTCATCCACTTTCCGCAAACCAATTCAAACAAGGTTTGATTGCGTACAAATGGACACGCCGGGCATTTCATTCTGCGCCAAACGCATCCCTTGGACTAACCTGCTAATTTTTCAACATCCCCTTAAAATCGGCTCAACAAATGCTGCGCTCCGGGCTCAGAAACACATCAAGCTTCAACAACCTTATATACCACCCATGATGCACTGACAAGGGCAAACTACAATATATTGGGCTAATCAGAACATTTCTATTTTAGGGAATCATTTAAAAAATGGATAACTCGAGGAAATCAAACAATGGCTGCTCCACAGGAAAAAACCACTTGATGCATTCTGGACAAAGGACAGACCTGATCCAAATTGAGAAAATAAAAGATGGTGGGCGAGGCGGGATTCGAACCCGCGACTTTTGGCTTCGGAGGCCAACACTCTATCCAGCTGAGCTACCCGCCCGGAGGGTCATAACGCAAACGACAGAAACAGACAATTATGTCTTGCAACTGAGTTTGTCGAAAATAAACTATTCCAGCAACTCCTGCACCATGTTTCTGGGCCCGCAATGACTATTCTTCAGCGACATCCTCTTCAAGATACTCTTCCCACTCCAGAGGCAGCATGGATTTTTTCTTGTTATTACACTCTTTGCAACAGGGAACCAGATTATCCTTTGTACTCCGGCCACCACGAGCCAAGGGCACCAGATGATCCATGGTCAGATTTTTAAAACCGACCGTCCGCTTACAAAAATAGCACCTGCCCGATGATGTTTTCTGCTGCCACCAGCGGGTTTTACGCAGTTTACGGGCCTTGGCTCGCTCAGTACGCATTGCATCCTCATCCGCGCCATCAAAATCAGAATACCCATCAAAGCCGGAAGACATCAGACCACCTCCACCAGTTCACCCAACAACTGCTGACGAACAGCCCCAATGAGATACAAGGAACCTGCCACCACAATCAGATCATCATTGCTGGTTGCCAGTTCCTCGGCTCGAGCCAGGGCAGAGGCCACACCACGGATCAATTCACAACGAGAACGCAGTTCAGGAGAAACCTGCTCCATCAGTTGTTCAGGCTCCGCGGATCGTTCACCTTCAGGCCGGGTCAGGATCAGATGCTCGGCCAACACAGCCACTTCAGGCAATGTCCTGGCAGAATCCTTATCAATCATCGCCCCCCAAACCACAATCAATCGACCAAAGGAATACTCCTCACGCAGGGTGGCAACCAAACTCTCAACACCTGCCGGATTGTGCGCCCCGTCCAGAAGATAGCAGATACGATCGCCCTCCCCGCCTGATGCAGAAATCTCCTGCCGGCCAATGCGGTCCAAACAAAAATATTCCAGCCGTCCGGGCCAGCGCACATTTGCCAACCCCCGACGAGCAATCTCGGGTGAGACCATGATCTCTTCTTTTTCCAGCAAGGGCAGTACCGCCAGAGCCAGAGCAGCGTTTTCCACCTGATAACTGCCGCGCATTCCGCAACGTAACTGATCATAAAGACGTCCCTCCAGCACATGGTCTTTGCCGTGCCATGCCCAGTTGCCATCCGCAAGCAGAATGGTGTCAAATTCCCTGCCAAACAAGTAGAGAGGAGCCGCTTGCTCCGCACAAACCCGCTCGACAACCACTCGCGAATCATCGTCAGCCACCCCGGAAACCACAGGCACTCCCGGTTTGATAATGCCCGCCTTCTCTCCAGCCACAGCGTCAAGGGTTGTTCCCAGCCAGGCCTCATGATCCATGCTCACATTGGTGATCACAGACACCAAGGGCTTCACCACGTTTGTGGCATCCAGCCGACCACCAAGACCAGTTTCAAGAATGACGAGATCCAGATCAGACTCGGCAAACCAGAGCAAGGCCAGAGCGGTGGTGAATTCAAAATAGGTTATCAGATCATCGCCCAATGCCACACGGATACGCGTGGACAAACGGGCAAAATCCTGTTCGCTGATATACTGATTATTTATACGAAAACGCTCGCGTACTGAACTGAGATGAGGCGAGGTATACAGCCCGACCCGATACCCAGCCTCACTGAGAATGGTCAATAAAGTGGCACAGACAGAACCTTTGCCATTGGTACCGGCCACATGGACATATTTCAGACCCTGTTCAGGACGCCCGACACGGGCCAGAAACGAGCGCATGGAATCAAGACCAAGCTTGATCTTATGAAACTGGAGACTGTCAAGATAGGCCTGAGCCTGCTGATAATTCATTCTTATTCGCAATTACTCACCGGCAGCCCATTGTTGTTCATTGCACCCCATTCTCTCAAAAAAAGGAAGTTTCATAATCCAAATCAACACAGACAAACGACCAGCAAGAATTCACACTCCGATAAATTTATATTGTATTCCCCCTGCTGAACAACATACATTATTCACAAGAGGAACCTTCAATTCACAAACCACAGCCCCGCGCGCCTGCTCTCTGTTTACGCTGGCATTACACAGCCCCCCACAGATTAGCTGCTTCTTCGCAACCGGCACGCTCTCTTCTTTCCACGGCTGATTGCAACAAATATCATTCAACAATTGTTAATTTGGCATAATCCAGATGCAGGGTCTTCAAACCATGTCGCTCAAATTCAACATCGACAGAACGGCTCACCCCGCTCTTTTTCACCTCACCAAACCCAAAAAAAGGATGTTTAACCCGGTTCCCCACCGCCAGACTCTCAAGGCGGGTTGACCGGCTCCCTTTAGATCCCGTCCCGGATTTACTGCTCAACCCGCTCTTACGGTCCGTATCGTATCCACTTCCAAAACCACCGCCGGCACCAAATCCTGTGGATCGTGTTCTCGACCGGGCAGCCTTGCTCGTATCTTCCATCAGGCCGGGCAACAGTTCAGCCAGAAAGGGGGACATTCCCACCCGCCGAAACTGTCGATCCGGGGTCATGAGCTCGCGGGGATACGTCAGATAGAGGCGCTGTCTGGCACGGGTCGCTGCCACATACAACAAACGACGCTCTTCCTCCCATTGTTCACCGGGCAGGGCTGATGCATGGGGAAAACGTCCGTCAGCCAGTCCAATCACAAAGACGTTGTCCCACTCCAGCCCCTTTGAGGAGTGAATGGTTGAAATCACTAGTTTTTTCTGATCAGCAAGGTCGTGCCGGCTCGCGCTTTCCGGAGGATCAAGAGTGGTATCATCGACAAACTTCTGCAGGTCGTCATATTCACTGACAATCCCCTTGAGCTGATCCAGATCTTTTTCACGCTTGGGATAATCATCCCGAAAAAGACGCTCAAATATTGGCTGATAATAGTTCCGAACCCGCTCATAAATCTGACTGGCAGTCTCATCCTGAATCAGGGCCGTCATCAGATTCACCAAAGCAGCCATCCCCGCCTGCCAGCTCTTACCGGCCGGATAACGGGCCAGAGCCACAAAGGGATCAGCGGCCTGACCCAGATGATCACTGATTTTCTGGGCCGTCTTTGGACCAACCTTGTCCAGATGAAGGAAGATACGAGTCCAGCTCATATTATCACGGGGATTCACCAGGACACGGAAGAAGGCGATCATGTCCTTCATGTGTGCCGCCTCAGTCAGCTTCAAGCCGCCACGTTTCTCAAAGTCGACCCCCCGACTGCCCAGCTCCATCTCCAGCTTATACGAATGAAAGCCACTCCGGAACAAGACAGCAACTTCCTTCAAATCAACTCCCTTGGCCTGCAATTCGCCTATGGTTCTGACCACAAAGCTTGCCTCCTCCCGCTCATTATCCGCAGCAAAAAGACACGGACGGCGGTCCCCTTCAATTCGGGTGAACAGGGTCTTGGTATACTTGTCCACAGCGTTGCGAATGATATCGTTGGTGAGGCTCAGGATGGGCTGAGTCGAACGATAATTTTCCTCAAGCTTGATAATCTTCGTCTCTGAAAAGACCTTGGGGAAGCGCATGATATTATAGAAATCAGCCCCCCTGAACGAATAAATGGACTGGGAATCATCACCGACGACCATGACATTATCATGCCCATGGGCCAGCAGGCGGACAATCTCGGCCTGAACCTGATTGGTATCCTGATACTCATCGACCATGATATGACTGTAACGGCTGCAAATTCCCTGCCGGGCCTCCGGGACCTCGGCCAAAAGTCGCTTCCAGTTGATGAGCAGGTCGTCATAATCCATGAGTCCGTGATTAAACTTGAACTCGGCATAATGACGGGCCAGACGCAGAATATCATCAGCGTGGTCGCTGAGATGGGCGTACTGACTAAAGATCAGGTCCTCAATATCCATGGAACGGTTCACCGCACCACTGATAATATTGACCAGCACACGCTTGCTTGGAAACTGACGATCCCGACCTGAGAGCCCCAATGAAGACTTGAGCAGATTAATAATCCCTTCAGCATCACCCCGGTCAGTAATGGTAAACGACGAACCAAATCCCAAATGAGATCCGTAGCGGCGCAAAAGCATATTGGCCACTCCGTGAAAGGTACCACCCACCACTCTGCTGCAGGAATCATTCAATAACTGTCCGGCCCTGAACAGCATCTCCTGAGAGGCCTTACGGGTAAAGGTGAGCAGTAGAATCTGTTCGGGGGGCACTCCCTGTTCCAACAGGTGAGCCACCCGGTAGACCAGCGTCCGGGTCTTCCCGGAACCGGCTCCTGCAATAACCAAAACCGGACCATCCACGGTGGTCACGGCCTCATATTGGGCCTGGTTCAGTTCATCCAGGGCAATCGTTTCAGAGAGGGCTGGGCTATCATGATCAGAGGGTACATTCATGGCCGCTACTTTACCACAGGGCCTGGGGTGTCGCAACGTCAGTTGACAAGCCTGCCCTCAGGGATATATTATGTATCCACTAAACGATATCCCCTCT
>JACNLK010000028.1 GCA_014381505.1 Candidatus Desulfatifera sulfidica
ACTGGAAAACGCTTTTTTGTTGCGACCTGTCCACGAATTGATCAGGAGATGAATTCACGAATCCATCGTCACCTTGAAGAACGTCAGGATCGCGGTTGGCAGACTCTGGAGGAAGAAACAGATCTGGCCCGTGTTGTCGGGGGCTGTGAACATGGGTCTGTTGTCCTGATTGATTGCTTGACTCTGTGGGTTAACAATCTTCTCTATCAGGCTGAACAATCAAACGAATTGTTCTCCGATGAAAATTTAGACAGCCATTGTCGAACGCTGCTGCATGCAATCTCGGATTACCAAGGAGTTGTGATCTGTGTCACCAATGAAGTCGGCATGGGGGTTGTTCCGGAATATCCATCAGCAAGGCTTTATCGTGATCTGGTGGGACGTTGTAATCGTTTAGTCGCGGCCAGTGCCGAGGATGTGATCCTGGTCAGTTGCGGGATTCCACTTTATCTCAAAGGTGGAGCAGGGACGGATGCTCGTTCTGTGGCTTGATTAATTTGATGAACCTGTAACAAGAGTCGTGATGGCCTGGCGATAGAGAGCTGAACCATCTCGATTAACTGAATAAAAGAGGCCTATCTTATGAGTATGCTCCAACGCACCTTAAAGCAGATTTACCCCCAGGACACTGATTCCCGCGACCATGCAAATGAGCGATTGGGGCAATTGGCCTTACCGCCGTGGGCCCTGGGTGATTTAATGGATCTTGCCGTGGACCTGGCTGGGATGACCCGGTCTCAGAAGCCACCGGTTGCACGTAAGGCAATTGTGACCATGGCAGGTGACCATGGTGTGGTTGCGGAGGGAGTATCAAAGTTTCCTCAGGAAGTCACTGTGCAGATGGTTTCCAACTTCGTCAACGGTGGGGCCGGTATTAATGCCCTGGCGCGTCAGGCCGGGGCTGAGGTTGTGGTGGTTGACATGGGGGTCAAAGCTGACCTGCGAGAGCTGGCTGATCAGGGTAAGATCATTAATAAGAAAGTAGGGCTGGGGACTGACAACATTGCCACTGGTCCAGCCATGAGTCGTGCCATGGCACAACGTGCGGTGGAATCTGGTATTGATGTGGCCAATCTACTTGCTGAGCGGATCGATATCTTTGGAACAGGTGACATGGGAATTGGAAACACCACCCCATCTACAGCTATTGCAGCGGTGCTCACCGGTAAAAATGTAACTGAAGTTGCCGGACGTGGTACGGGGCTCAATGATGAGCAACTGGCACACAAAATCGACATTGTAACTCAGGCCATTGCTGTGAATAAGCCGGATGCAAGAGATGGTATCGACATTCTGGCCAAGATTGGCGGGTTTGAGATCGGCGGTATAGCTGGATTAATTCTTGGGGCTGCGGCCAATAAAAAGCCCGTTGTGGTCGATGGTTTTATCTCCACGGCAGGCGCTCTGATTGCCTATGCAATCGAGCCATTTGTGCGTGATTATATTATCTGTGCTCATCGTTCCATGGAGCCGGGCCACCAACATATGATTGATAAACTGGGTGCTCGACCACTCCTTGATCTGAATATGCGCCTGGGAGAAGGGACCGGTGCTGCCCTGGCCATGAATCTCGTGGATGCGTCCGTGGCCATTCTCACAGAAGTGGCCACATTTCAAGAGGCGTCAGTCGCCCAATCTGATAACTAGTGAATTTAAAAGAGAGTACAGTCAATGGCTCCGGCCTGATGACCTTGTTCTGTCATCCGGTTGCTACCTTTCTTGCGGCCCTGCGCTTTTTGACCATCCTGCCTGTCCGTTGGGGATGTCACCATGATGGGCGTTATTTTGCAGCCTCTATTTTCTGGTTCCCGGCTGTGGGGTTATTCATCGGTCTGGCGGCGGCCCTGGTTTGCAGTGGCCTTCTCATGGTGCTCCCGGACCCTGTTGCTCTGTTACTGGCTCTGCTCGTTCCGATTGTTCTGTCCGGGGCCCTGCACCTTGACGGTCTGGCCGATAGCGCGGATGGGCTCCTCAGTTCCAGGCCTCGTGAGCAGATCCTGCTCATTATGCGCGATAGTCGAATTGGATCCATGGGGGTTGTTGTCTTGTTTGCGGTTCTGCTTGTCCGATTTACGGCAATAATTAATCTTCCGGAATCACTCGTATTACCAGCACTGATCCTTATGCCCTTGGCTGGCCGCACTGCTATTCTTTTCAATATGGCTCTTTTTCCTTATGCGCGTGCCGGTGAAGGTCTGGGTCGTCTCTTTTATTCACCTGAGAGTCGTTTGGCTGCCGGATGGAGTTGTCTTTTGCTTCTGGCTGCGGTTTCTTCTCTGGCGCCGAGATTTATTTTTCTGGTGCTGAGTGGTGTCGCAGTTGTCGTTTTGTTGTTTGGTCTCTGGTGTCGGAGAAAAATAGGCGGTACCACTGGTGACACGCTGGGGGCGGTCAGTGAATTGACTGAAACCATAGTGGTTCTGATCATGACTACACTAATAATTGTGTAACTTCAGTAGTGCCCTCCATCTGCTTTGTCACCGGCCTGCTCATGGACTAATCAATACACTTTACAGATCTCTTTTGCGTAGCTGACCCACTGCTGAAATCACATAAGGGTTTAATTTTTCTTTATTGTTCTGCTGCGTTCAATAACATTTTGGGAGCACCCGTTTCTTGCTGGATTGTTTGTGACTGACTTCCATATTGTTTCGCAGAGTCCCTGTGTTAATGAATTAGCCCATGGGGTTTATTCGCCATATCTGCTTGACTTCCGCATTGCTCATGTATATTTTAGTATTTAATGAACAATGTAATAGGGGGTTATATGCGCACAATCCTACAGCTGCCATTTATGCTTGTCTTTTTTCTTTTACTTTCAGCTTCCCTGTCTGCGGCATCTACGCAGGACGCGAGTCAACCTCCAGTTTTATTTATTGAATCTCTTGATGATCTTCCCCTTGAAGAATTACCACTTCTGCAAGAGGAGCTGCTCACGACTTTAAACCCTGAAGAAAAGCGCTGGTACAAGACATTTCACGAAGGTGCCTTGTTTTTTAGTGGCTGGAACGATATCACTCGGCGAGTTGTTGCCTTGTTTTCTGAGGCAGAGCGGGAGCTTAAACTGGCTGAAATGCAGCTGTTGGGGATAAAAATTGGCTATGAGTGGTGTAAGGCCAACAGTGAACGTCGAATTGATAACGGAACACTGCGAGAGTGGGGTAAGGAATTGCGCAGGGCTGTTCAAGGGGATGTTACCCGACTGACTGAGATTCTGGTCAAGATCGAACTTGAGATGAATCAGATTATTAATTCGAGCTCGTAGCGTGTCTTTGATCTACCTCTGCCCCTGATTTTTCCAAGGACCCTTCTGGTCAATTTTCACAGTGCTGGTATCAATGACCTCGCATTCAATAATTCCCTGATTCAGCAGAATTTCCAGTTGATCCTGCGGTTTTACCTGAGTGCTCCGACTGATAATTTCTTCTTTTGCGCGACCTTTTTTCTTCCTGCGAGCGATGGAATACCCTCGTCCAAGAATCGATAACGGACTGACCGCATCCAGGAGGCTTGCCTGGTGGGCCAGAGCTGCCGTCTTTTGTTCTAGAATTCGTTCAAGCTGGGTATTGAATCTTGCTGTGATTGACTTCATTCGTTCTTGATGCATTGTGACTCGTCTGCTCGGGAGCTGGTGTTGCAGTCGCTGTTCGGTGTGCACCAGAGTTTGATGTTCATGGTTCAGTTTGTGACGAATTCCACGAATTAATCGATCCGTCAGGTGATCCGTTTCAAGTGTGTGACGGGTAAAACGTGTCTCAAGTTTGCCCAACAGCTTCTTGTTCTGTCTCAGGTCTTGCTCGCTTCTGATTAATTGTTCTGTGATACGGCTGGCCAGGCGTCTGCGTCTGTCCTGAATGATCAGCTTTAATTGCCTAACATCGGGGATGAGCCGCTCGGCGGCACCGGTGGGTGTAGGGGTGCGCAGGTCGGCACAGAAATCAGCAATTGTAAAGTCGATTTCATGGCCCACTGCAGAAACCACAGGGATCTGGGAGTGATAAATACTCCATGCCATTATTTCTTCATTAAAAGCCCAAAGATCTTCCAGTGATCCTCCGCCCCGGCAAAGTACGATGATATCACAGTGCCGAAGGCGGCCAAGGTGGTCGATGGCCGAACTGATCTCTTCGGCTGCGTCTGGACCTTGAACTCGTACCGGATAGATATCAATGTCAATTGTTGATTGACGTTTATGCCAGATGCTGAGAAAATCATGCACCGCCGCTCCGGTGGCAGAGGTGATCAGGGTAATGCGTTTGGGGAGGGCAGGGATTTGTTTTTTGTGATCGGCTGCAAATAAACCTTCGGCTTCAAGTCGTTTTTTCAGGGCCTCGAATCGCAGTTGCAGCAAGCCTGATCCGTGAAAATCGATCGTGTCGACAATCAATTGATAGTTTCCTCGAGGTTCATAAACTGAAATTCGCCCATGGCAGATGACCTGCTGACCGTCGCGGAGATCTTCAAGAAGGAAACGCTGTTGATTTTTAAATAAAACAGAAGTCAGCTGCGCGCGGTCATCTTTCAGGGTGAAATAACTATGCCCGGAGTAGGGGCGACGAAGGTTTGATATTTCCCCACTGACCTGGACGAAGCGAAATTCATCCTCAAGCAGGTTTTTTATATCACTGGTCAGTTGACTGACTGTGAGTGTTTGTTTGAGCATACTCATTGATGTGTGAATGTTTCTCGCTGTTGTATTGCTGAGTTTTACCGGACTGGTGAATAGTAAAATTTGTTTCTCGGGTTGGTTTGCGAATGGACATGGTGTAAGGGATCGAGTAAAATCGCCATAAACTCGAGCATTGTATTTCTTGAGGATAAATTGTTTATTTCAAAAGGTAAAGAGGAACCATTGGAAAATTAGTTGGTTCAGGTGTGGTGGTTTGAGTAAAACGATGCGGCATGATTTGCGTGAATGTTTTACTGATTTTTTATACTCTCATTATCTGTGGGGTTCTTTGGGTAAATAAGATTTTTATTGCAGAAGCAAGGCGTGCTTTAAATTTTACCGTAGGATGTAGCCGATATTCAGAGGTAAAAGTATTGAGCGCAACGCAGATCCTGGATGAAAAGACAATTTTTCAAGGGAGCCTGTGAGCTATTTTTTGTGGGACCTGGATATGAAAATTATGGAGGATATGTATGGCGGAGCAAAGCGCGTTTGATCGAAAACAGGTGGAGGGGGCCGAGATCTATGTTCAGCCCGAGGGTCTGCTTGACCACCTAAACCTTCCTCCTAGATTTGTCAAATATGTTCGCAGGAACATGAAAGTCTTGCAGATCACAGCAATTGTCCTTGCTGTGATTGTGGTCTCCGGCTCTCTTTATGATTCGTATCGCACGCAGAAAATTGAAAAAGGTGCGGCAGCGCTGGCAGCAGCCATATTACTTGATGGTGACGAGCGTCAGGCTGCGTTACAGGCTGTGGGAAGTGAGTTTTCCGGGACGCCGTCTTCTCACTGGGCTCGCATTGAGTTGGGACATGAAGCCATGCGGACAGGTGAGTTTCAAACAGCGATCACTCTCTACGGTGCAGTAAGGCAGGATGTTAATAGCCGGAATCCGCTCTTTCCCCTGTTGACTTATGGTCTTGCCCAGGCCCATGAGCATGCAAGCGAGAGTGAGTCTGCCATTGCTGAGTACAAAGCACTTCAGGAGACAGCCGGCTATGAAGGAATTGGTTATCTGGGTGTTGCCGGGATACACGAGGCGCTTGGTGAATCTGATTTGTCTTTGTCTGTGTATGAAGAGTATTTGTCCATACTGATGGGCAAGGTTGGTAGTGATTCAGCGGTACAGCAGGTTGAAGAAAAAATTGCCCGGCTTAAAGCGATAAAGTGAAGTTGATTCAAACCCCCGAAGAGATGTTGGAGCAGGTCAAGGCCTGGAGGAAGGAAGGCTTGACCATTGGTCTGGTTCCTACCATGGGCTGCTTTCATGAGGGGCATCTATCTCTTATGCGTTATGCACGTGAACGGGCCGATCGTGTGATCGTCACCCTCTTTGTCAATCCTATTCAGTTTGGACCTGGGGAAGATCTGGCTGCATATCCGCGAGATTTGGCGCGTGATCAGGAGCTTGCGGCTGGAGAGGGCATGGATGTTCTTTATGCCCCGGATGCCGCCTCCATGTATCCCCATGGTTTTCAGACGACGATCCGGGTGGGTGCGTTGAGTCGTGGTTTGTGCGGGGCGAGCAGACCTGGCCATTTTGACGGTGTGTGTACCGTGGTTATGAAACTCTTCCAGCAGACTCGACCGCATTTCAGTGTCTTTGGTGAAAAGGATTTTCAACAGTTGGCAGTGATTCGGCGCATGGTCATTGATCTTGATCTGGATATAGATATTATTGGTCACCCGATTGTCCGTGAACCAGATGGACTGGCCATGAGCTCACGTAATATTTATCTTGAAGGTGAAGAGCGTCAGCAGGCCCTTTGTCTGTCTCGGGCCGCCGCGTTAGCAAGAGAGCTTGTTGCCTCTGCAGACCACCCTTTGCCGGTCAAGGATTTGGTCGCAGAACTTGAATCCAGTCTGTCTCGGGAACCAGCCTGTACTGTTGATTATGTGGCTGTTGTGGATGAGGAGACGTTCCTTCCACCCGATTATGCATCACCTTCCTCGCGCCTGATCATGGCGGTGAAAATTAACAGACGCGTGAGACTGATTGATAATGCAAGCCTTTATCATACCACATGAAATTACACCACAGGACATCCCTGTGTCCGTCAGAGTCGCGTATGCGCCTGATGAATGAAGTAGATTTGATTAAATGAATTGATAACGCCCCTGATAAGGCAAAAGAGTCTGGTCGCAACTGTGTTGTTACTGGCTGATAAAATGAATTGATTCGCGCACGAGGACGCAAATAATATGTTACGGCAAATGTTGAAGGCAAAGTTGCACCGGGCCACAATAACTGAAGCAGACCTGAATTATGAGGGCAGTCTTACCATCGATCGGGATTTGCTCGAGGCCCTTGATATAACACCTTTTGAGCGGGTCAAGGTCTATAATATCAATAACGGTGAGCGCTTCGATACATATGCCATTGAGGGTGAGCCCGGCACTGGTGTTATTGGTCTCAACGGTGCTGCTGCACGCAAGGGAATGGTTGGCGATTTAATCATTATCGTCACTTTTGGCTGGTACTCTGCAGAGGATCTAAAAGATTATCGACCGGCCATTGCTCTACTTGGTGAAGATAACACAATCAAGCAGATGATTGATAAGTAATGGGTCGCCTGAAGGCTCATGTGACATGAGCAGAAACGAGGCTGCTTCTTCAAAGTACCCGAGAGTTTATTCAACATGACAGCGCTGTTTCAGTGCCACAGTACCTGAGTGTGCATTTGTTGCGGAGCTGTCTATGGTGTTGGTTTTTATATTGAACAACCGTGGCCGAAATAAGCTGACAGAAGAGACTTTACAGGGGATCGTTGAACGGGTCACTTTTCACAGCGAAGTGACTGGCTGGTCGGTGTTGCGGGTCAACTCCTTTCGTGATCATGATTCAGTCACTGTTACGGTCCATCAGATGCGGGTCTTTGCCGGTGCGACCATTAAATTTTTTGGTCATTGGACCAACCATCCAAAGTTTGGACGTCAATTTAAAGCTCTGCGGGCCGAGGAGCAAAAGCCGGCCACCAGTGCCGGGCTCGAAAAATATCTAGGTTCGGGCCTGATTAAGGGCGTTGGTCCCAAGACTGCCCAGAAGATAGTGAAGCATTTCGGCGGTCGTACCCTTGAGATATTTGAGTCTCATATTGATGATCTTCTTCAGGTGCCCGGCATCGCTAAAAAAAAGCTGGCCGGAATTAAAAGCGCCTGGCTGGATCATTGCGCAGTGCGCGATGTGATGATCTTTCTCCAGGGGCATGGTATTTCGACCCTCTTTGCTGTTCGGATTTATAAGAAGTATGGTGATCAGTCCATCGCTCTGGTTCAGGAAAACCCCTATCGCCTGGCACGCGATTTTTATGGTATTGGTTTTATCTCAGCCGACAGGGTGGCCCTTGCCCTGGGCGTGCGTGCGGATTCAGGCTTGCGTGGCATGGCAGCGATTGCTCATGTTCTGTCAGCTTCCCGTGATCAGGGACATTGCTTCCTGACCCGTGATCAGATTGCAAACCAGGTAAGTGTATTGCTTGATCTTGATCCAGGTGCGCGTCTGGATGATTATCTTCATGAATTGGAAGGTAATCAGGAGATTAAAGTTCGCTCTCTTGCCATTGATGGAGACCTGCCCAGAGCCTGTTATTACAACCGAACCCTTTTTTTTGAAGAACAACAGTGCGCCGATTATCTGGCCGCACTTTGCTGTCCCAAAGAAGTCGAGCAGGATATAATCTACAATTGGCTTCTGAACTACGGTCAGCGTCAAAATTTACAGCTCAGTCCTGATCAGGTGGCAGCAGTTGCAGGTATTGCTTCTTGTGGATGCTCGATTTTGACTGGTGGTCCCGGCTGCGGCAAGACCACCACGACAAAGACTCTGGTTGCCTTTGTTTTATCACTGGGGGAACGTGTTCTTCTGGCAGCTCCCACAGGTCGTGCCGCTCAGCGGATGAGTGAGGTTATCGGGCTTGAGGCCAAGACCATTCATCGACTACTCGAGTATCAGAATGGTCGTTTCAAACATAACCGTGAAACGCCTCTGGCTGTGGATTGTTTGATCGTTGACGAGTGTTCAATGCTTGATATCAGTCTGGCTGCTGCCTTGTTGAGCGCCATACCGGCCGGCGCACGTTTGATTTTGATTGGGGACGCTGACCAGTTACCTTCTGTGGGTGCGGGGAATGTCTTGGCCGATCTGATGGCATCTTACCGTGTTCCTGTGTTTACACTGAACACAGTCTTTCGTCAGGCAGGTGAGTCATTGATTGTACGTTACGCACATGCCATTAACCGTGGCGAGGTGCCGCAGATTTCATCACCATTCAAAGAACCACTCTTGTGGAAACAACAGGCTGATTGTCTGTTTCTGGATTCAAGTGAGGCCACCCAGCAGCAACTGCGGGATATTGCACAAGCTCGGGAGTTTTTGCGACTGAGTCAGGAAGAGATTGAACAGGTCTACGGCCAGGATCAGTTATATGATGAACAGCCGATGATGAGTGAAGCCAGGTTGAATGAAATGCCTGCGGAACCGAATTGCTCTGTTTACACAGGACAGGTCGACCTTGATTTGCTGCAGACCGCAGAGAATCGAGCCGGAGAATTAAGAGCAGTGCTCAAAAAGATTCATCCTTGGTCGTCTCTCCATTATGGCCTCACGGCCCGTGATGTGATTCTTCGTCTGTGCAGTGAGTGGATTCCTAAATATTTTGGAAAAACATGTGAAATTCAGGTCCTGAGTCCCATGACCCGGGCAAGTCTTGGCACTGTTTCTTTGAACCAGGACCTGCAGCGGGTGTTGAACAGCCAGGGGGTGAGCCAGGGACAGCTTGTTTTGGGGGATCGTGAATTTCGAGTGGGTGATCGGGTTATCCATCGCCGTAATAATTATGATCTCGGTGTTTTTAACGGTGATATTGGTGAGATTACCGCGATTAATAACCTTGATCTGAGTTGTCAGGTGAGATATCCCACAGACAATCGAGTTGTGG
The DNA here is from genome assembly GCA_014381505.1 of Candidatus Desulfatifera sulfidica. GTDB lineage: Bacteria > Desulfobacterota > Desulfobulbia > Desulfobulbales > Desulfocapsaceae > Desulfatifera > Desulfatifera sulfidica. The sequence goes on from JACNLK010000028.1 coordinate 9,608, forward strand.
AATATCAACGTGAAGATATCAGTGAACTGGATCTGGCCTATGCCATTACGATTCACAAATCACAGGGCAGTGAGTTTGATTGCGTCATTATTCCCGTGGTCAGTCAGCATTTCAAGATGCTCTATCGTAATTTACTGTACACAGGTCTGACTCGCGCCAGGAAATTGGCCATTTTGGTGGGTACTCGTCAGGCATTCGGTATGGCAATCAGGAATCAAGATACGTCGCGTCGTCAAACCGCTTTGGCCAGCTTGCTCCGTGAGCGTTGTCCTGAATTGAGCTCTTAGAGAGAAGGAGAATAAAATGGAATATCGTACTGGAAATCTTGGGCGTGTGATCATGGCTCGCTTTGACCACGATGATGATCTGCTTGAAGGTCTGCGCCAGCTCTGCATAAAAGAGAATCTTCGTCAGGCCTGGTTTCAGATTCTGGGCGGCGTTGGAAAGTCTGGTGTTGTGACCGGTCCCAAAGAACCCGTCATGCCGCCAGATCCTGTGTGGGCCGAGACACAAGGCGCGCAGGAAGTGATCGGCAGCGGCAGTGTCTATTGGGAGGGAGATGATCCTCGGATTCATCTGCACGCCGCTTTTGGGCATCATGGGGAGACGATGACTGCCTGTGTTCGTCGCGATACTCGTGTTTACCTTGTGCTTGAAGTGATCGTTTTTGAGATATCAGGTATGGAAATCAGCAGACCCTGGTTTGAGCAGGGTGGCTTTAACCGTTTAACATTTGACTGAGTTATGGAAATTATAAGCAGGTCTGAGCAGAAGCGGCGTTATCGCCAGGTTGAGGAACTTGCCCGTGAGCTGAGTGAGCTCTCTGATCGCGATATCAAAAAACTCCCCGAAGCGGTGGATTTGATTTTGGAAGAAGTGCGTACAATCCGTGGGTTGAAGACAGGAGCCAGAAAGCGGCAGATCAAGTACCTGGCGAAGCATCTTCATGAGGTTGAGTTGACCGGGATTTATGAATTTCTTCGTATGCGAAAAGGCTCTCAGCTGCATACAAAAAAGAAATTTCACCTGGCCGAGCGGCTTCGGGATGATCTGGTCAATGAGGCAATTGAAGATCAGCAGGAATGTCGGGCCACAGATACAGTCTGGGAGCCGGACTGGAAGAGTGAGGTGATTCGACAGGCTATTGCAACGCATCCCTCCTTGGTGGAACGAGAACTGCGCAAGGCAATTCATCAGTATGTGCGTACCCGGAATATGGTGCATTACCGGGAACTGTTCAGGATGATTAAGACGGCTTTGGAACAGGAGGAGCGACGTCGGAAAATGGAGAGTTGATCATACCAGTATCTGAGATTTAGCGGATTTCATTACTGTCCACGTACGCGTAGGCGCTGTGTTTGTGAATGGACTCAAAGCTCTCAACGCCGGCTGAAAACCAGGTGATGTCCGGGTGCTCAAGGGCCGCAAGTGCCACCTTGCGCACCACATCTTCAACAAACATCGGGTTGTTGTAGGCAAGCTCAGTAACATATTTCTCGTCGGGGCGCTTGAGCAAGGCATAAACCGGGCAGGAGGCTGATTTTTCTATCAGTTCAATCAGATCTTCGACCCAGATAAATTTCTTGAATTTAACATCCAGAGTGACCTCGGCTCGCTGGTTATGGGCGCCGGCGCTGCTGATTTCCTTGGAGCAGGGACAAAGCGTGGTGACTGGTACCTGTACCCGCAAAACAAAGTCTTCGTCTTCGCCTATCCCGCCAATAAAGGCACAGCTGTATTCCATCAGGCTGCGAGTTCCTGAAACCGGGGCCTTTTTTTCGATAAAATAAGGGAAGCCCATTTCCACCCGGGCACTTTCAGCATTCAGTGCGCTCTTGATTTCGTTCAGGAGTTGAGAGAAGATGGTCACACTCATCTCATCCAGGTACCTGTTCAAGGCAGCGGTAAAGACGCCAATACAGCTCTCGCGATATTCTTTGGGCATGGCTGCCTGGAGGCTGACTGAGGCCACAGTGTTCTGCAGCCCCCCTTTTTTTTCGCGGATTCGGACCGGAAGTTTGATGTCCTTGATTCCAACTGTCTGGATATTGATGGTGTTCACGCTGTTCGTAATCTGCTGGAGTCACGCACGCCCAGGTTTGAGTAAATCTCCTGGGTTGCAGTTGATGAGTTAAGGGTGAAGAATTGTATGCCACGCACATCATTATCGAGCAGGTCGCGAATCTGCTCCGTTGCCCAGTGGATACCGACTTTTTTTACATAGTCATCATCCTCGGCTCGATAGACCGCGCGTAGGAGTCGGGCCGGGATTCGGGCCCCGCCTGCAAGTTCAGCTGTTCTGATCAGGCCGCTTTTAGAGGTGACTGGCATGATGCCCGCGATATTGGGGACATGGATTCCAGCCAGTTCGCAGCGCTCGCAGTAATCGTAGAAATCACGGTTGTCAAAGAAAAGCTGGCTGACAATATAATCTGCCCCGGCATCCACCTTGGCCTTGAGGTAGTCAATTTCCTGGAGACGATTGGGAGTACCGGGATGCCCTTCGGGAAAGCCAGCCACGCCAACACACATACCGGGGAAGTGTTTTTTGATATAAGCGACCAGGTCAGAGGCATAGTCAAAACCGTCTTTTTGCTCGACCGTGCTGGTGGTTCCTTGCGGCTGATCACCGCGCAAGGCCAGAATGTTGTTAATACCTGCCTTGTTGTATTTTTCAAGAATAGTATGTATCTCTGCGCGACTTGAACCGACACAGGTGAGGTGTGAGACTACAGTGATGTTTGTCTTCTCCTTGATTCGAACCACAAGATCATGGGTTCGGTCCCTTGTCGAACCACCAGCTCCGTACGTGACGCTGACATACGAGGGACCCAGCGGCATAAGGTTGGAAATAGTTTCCAGAAGGCGATCGGCCGCGGCATCTTCTTTGGGAGGGAAGAATTCGAAGCTGAAGGTTGTTTTATGCTTTTTAAGCAGGTCTTTGACAAGCATGGCTGCTCCTGAAGATGGAGGTTGGCTGAATAGTGATCTGTTTTAGAATAAAAAAACCTCTTTTAATACTCTTTTTCAGGGACTTCGACAACTCTCTTTTTCCGGTCTCCTTCATGGGCTGGATTGTAATGTTTTCGCTTTTGCTGTTGCCCCTGATGGGCTAGTATGCTTTTTTTGTAACTATTCAGTGACAGTTCAGAGAGAGTGGTAAATTATAGTAGTTTTTTTATTGATAAGTCGTTCTGATAAAATAAGGAGGGAAGTCATGTACCTGTTTGATACTGAGAGTGGAGATCAGTGGGTTTGTATTACCTGTGCCAGGGTTGAGGCCGAGGAGATTAAGGAAAAAGGTTGGGAAATGGTCATGGAAAAAGACGAGCCGATGTTGCGCTGTTCCTTGTGCAAAGGGCCTGATTATGAGATGGAAGGTTAAGCGATGGATTGATGCCTGAGGCCCGGCAAGGCCTCAGGCATGGTCGTGACTTGATCTGGTCTAGTGGGCAAGTGATGTCCTGGCTCGACCAGTTATGGTTCCATATCAGAATTTAGAATCCACGAGAGGTTCTTCAATAGTAAAATTGATCCAGCGCGGATCCCACCATTCGAGTGGGTTTACAAAGATTCCATTCACCAGAATTGAGAAATGAAGATGATCGCCACCAGCCATCCCTGTGATGCCGGTTTGACCGAGCACTGTACCCTGTTCAACAATGTCACCTTGACTAACCGTGATACTGCTCATGTGTGAGTAAAGACTGAATAAACCCTGACCATGGTCAAGAATAACCATCTTCCCGTAGATCCCTAAGTACTCGGTGTAGACCACTTTGCCACTACCGGCTGCTTTGATATTGGCATGTTTTGTTGAGGCAAGATCCATACCCAGATGAGTCTGGTGATCGATTGGCTCGCCCTTGTACAGATAGGTTCTCCGGTCGGCAAACTTGGCTCGTGTTGCGCCTGCCATACGAAGGAAGCGCCCACTCCACATTCGTTCCGGCATGGATTGACTGCACAGGTCATGAATTATGCGGTTGTTTGCTGCGCGAATTTCACGGTTTGTATAGAGGTATTTGTTGATCAAGTCCCCCTCCATTTCCGGATAATGTTGCTCAAATTCGGGGATTTTACGGGACAGAAAGTTGTCGCTGATGGCAATCTGGTCGTGATTCTCCTGGACAGCCTGATAATTGATATAAATAGGCTTGGTGACGGTGTTTCCTGCCTGGTCACTGGCAGTGAGATAACTCTTTTTGATGGCAGCTGCATCATGAGGAAGGGCGATGAATGCATTTTGAGTCCCTTTGCGACCATTGTCTACCGCAAAACCCGGGTGTAAATTGTCATCAATGATGACGCCATGACTGCTTGCATCATCTGAGGCTCGGTAGATGACAAGACCTGAGTTGCCGGGTTTCAGATTGCGGGTGTTGTGGACTAAATTTATTTCTGGCGGGGTGGTATCAATAATGATTTTACGGGTTAATTGAGAGCTGTTGCCACCAAACAGATTTTTAAAAGAGAAGTCACGAGCCTCGATGGTGATAGTTGCCTCACCATCTGCCAGGCCAATTTTACCCGGTACAAAGACAATGGTACGTTGATGGATATCCGGGCCGCCTTTACCTGTGTAGCCCTCTCTCTTGAAATTCTGACTGTGCAGATCGTTAACCGTATTGCCCTGTGTGACTGTTGCTACGATATTCTGCAAACCCATCCCTTGATCGGTGACTGTTATTGAGAGAACAGTCTCGTGCCCGATGTACTTCGGCGTTTCATTCAGGGTGATGACTGGTGACTCTTTTTCAAAGAGAATGAGGGCTGCGTAAGCACCTGTTCCCGCGAGAATCAAGAAGAAAATCGTTAAAATTGGTCCAAGCAGAGATCTTCTACGTTTTGAGCGGTATATACGGCGTGTCATGAAATAATTGAATCCTTTACGTATTGAATAAGTGGCTGATTACCCTTGCCAGTTAATTTCGTATTTTTCAACATGGATGTTTTTGGTTGGAATGATGGTGAGTCGCTTGCCGGTGGTTCGCTCAAGTTCGAGTGTTACAGGTTCTTCTTCCTTGAGGAGCATTTCAGCAACACGGGGGTGAACTTTGAGGGCGATGTTGTTCCCGTTGTACCTTTCAGCGTCACGGGATATTTTGCGAAAAATTTCAAAGCAAATCGTGCGGCGTGATTTCAGCATTCCCTCGCCCGCACAGTAATGACAAGGCTCACACATCATTTGGGTGAGGTTTTCGCAACTTCGTTTGCGAGTCATTTGCACCAGACCAAATTCCGAGAGTTTGAGAATGTTGATTCGACTCTTATCTTTTTTGACTGCCTCCAGGAAGGTTGTAAAGAGTTCTTCCCGGTGCAGCGGATCCTCCATGTCGATAAAGTCGATGATTATAATACCACCGACATTGCGAAGGCGTAACTGGTAGGCAATTTCCTTGGCGGCTTCAATGTTGGTTTTGAATATGGTTTCTTCAAGGTCATTTTTACCGACATATCGACCGGTGTTGACGTCTATGACCGAGAGGGCTTCAGTAGTTTCGATGATAATGTAACCGCCGGAACGAAGCCATACCTTTTTCTCAATGGCCTGGCTGATTTCAACTTCAATACCGTGTGCCTCGAATAAGGGAGTCACTCCCTGGTAAAAACTGAGCCGGCTTTGCAGTTTTGGAGCGAATGTTTTTACGAAGTGGGTGAGTCGGTCAAAAGTCTCGCGATCATCAGTGATTAAATTGCCAATGTCAGGGCTGAAGAGATCCCGAACAGTACGCAGTGTGATGTCCAGGTCTTCGTGAACCAGGGAGGAGACAGGAGTACGCCCAGCAATATCCTTGATTTCGTCCCAGAGGAGGAGGAGAAATTCCATGTCAGCTTCAAGCTCTTCCATGCTGGCATGTTCAGCCACAGTACGTATGATAAACCCCGTGCCCTTTGGGCGCAGCAATTCTATGCGCTCCCGCAGGGTCTGACGAATGGATTCATCCTCAATTTTTCGAGATACGCCGATGTGATCGGTGAGTGGCATGAAGACGAGGTTGCGGCAGGGAAGGGTGACGTGACAGGTCAGACGGGCCCCCTTTGTACCAATGGGATCTTTGCCAACCTGAACCAGAATTTCCTGCCCCTCACGCAGCAACTCTTCGATGTTCATACCTGTGACACGACGCATATCATCGTCGGTGGAGGATGCGGCAAAATCGTATTTTCCGCAGGGTTGATCGCCGCCCATCATCCGTTTTTCAAGCTCGGTCATGGTAATATGGACGTCATCCACATAGAGAAAACCGGTCCGCTCAAGCCCGATGTCAACAAAGGCGGCTTGCATTCCGGGAAGTACCCGGACAACTTTTCCTTTGTAAATGTTCCCCATTAACCCTTTTTCAGCGGGACGTTGCATGTGGAACTCAACCAGATGGTCGTTTTCTACGAGGGCGGTTCTGACCTCGTAGCTGGTTGAGTTGATAAGTATTTGTGAGCTCATGGCGTAGGAAGTATAGGGATGAGATGCTGAAGTCGGCTTTTGCCTGAATCGGATATCGGGAGCTGCCCCGTGAAGTTTTGATGAAAGATAAACACATTAATAATACAGGAAAATGAGTGAAAATCACCCCCTAAATTACTTTGTGGTATCGAGTAACTCTGTGCTTCACAGGCAATATAAAGTAAGTTGTTTTGGTTTTTTGGGTCAGTTGCCTCGATTGATGTCACAGTGATAAATTTTCATTCTTGCTCATTACCGGAAGGATAAGGTCAGAATAATATTCATTACAGTTGAATGGGCTACGATGAAATCGTGTAAGCGTGATCAGCAATAATATCATTCCCAAAGGAGCTGGTAGTGCATAAATCAGATAACAGTGTCTCTGTAATTATACCCACCTGGAACCGCTCTGTATATCTCGAGCGGGCCATTGGATCCGTACTGCGCCAGACCGAGCCAGCACATGAGATTCTCATTGTTGACGATGGCTCCACGGATGACACTGCTCAACTCGTACATCTGTTGGCATCCCAGGCCCATGTCCCTGTCCGCTATCTTTTTCAGGAGAACAAAGGGCCGGCTGCTGCCCGTAATCTGGGGATTAAGAACGTACGTGGCGGTCTGATCGCTTTTCTTGATTCCGATGACCATTGGCATAAAGAAAAATTGGCCAGACAACGCTCAGCCATGAGTGCTGAACCAATGTTTGCCATCTCCCATACACGTGAGCGCTGGTTGCGACGCGGAACACATCTGAATCAGAAGAAAAAACATATTCCCCGACACGGAGATATTTTTGATCATTGCCTGCAGCTCTGTGCTGTGGGAATGTCAACCGTCATGGTTCGACAAAAATTGTTTGATGATGTGGGTGACTTTAATGAAAAACTGCCCTGTTGTGAGGATTATGATTTGTGGCTCAGGGTCAGTGCGCGTTATCCTTTTCTTTTGGTCGATACCCCTCTGACCGTTAAAGAAGGTGGGCGTGAAGACCAGGTTTCGGTTCAGTACCAGGTTGGAATGGATCGCTTCAGGATTCAGGCCCTGGTTGATCTCCTTGAATCAGGAGTTCTTTTGCCTCACCAGTCAGACGCAGCCCGTCGAGAATTATGCCGGAAGGCAAATGTTTATGGTCGGGGATGTTGTAAGCATGGTAAAATCCATGAAGGACAACGCTATGTTGATCTTGCTAAACAGTATGAATCATAAAAAATATAACTTGTGAAATGAGCGACACATTTACAACACCATCATCTTCCATGTCGGCTTCCTGGGCTGATCCTTCACGTTTTGTTCGTCACCTGCATGTGGAGGAGTCATGCCTTGATTTGCCGTATACACAAGAAATTATCAGTCGTTCAAAGCTGCCCTTCAGCGTTGTTTGCGATAGAGAAGATCCTGTTGGTATATCAGGTCAGTATCCCGGCAACCTGACTGAAGGGAAACAGCATCTTCTGCTCAGCCGTAACCGTGGTCAGTTCTTCAAGCCTTGTCCCGGTACACCTGAATATCGTTGTTGCGAGTATCAGGTTCTCAATATTGGCATGAATTGCCCCATGGATTGTGTCTATTGCATCCTCCAGGCATATCTCAATCAGCCCTGGCTTTCTTTTTTTGTCAATGTTGAAGATCTGTTTAGTGAGCTGGATCAGGCTTTTTCGGCGGAACCTGATCGGTTTTTTCGTATTGGAACCGGAGAATTCACTGATTCCATGGCCCTTGATCGCTTGACTGGCCTGAGCGTGAAGCTGGTTAATTACATGGCCAATCAATCCAACGGGATACTTGAACTCAAGAGCAAGAGTGCGGTGATTGATAATCTCCACGGCCTTGATCATCGGGGACGCACGGTGATGGCCTGGTCCTTGAATGCCACATCAATCATGCGCCACGAAGAGCTTCGTTCGGCCAGTCTGGATGAGCGCCTGACTGCTGCCCGACAATGCGCCGACTGGGGGTATAAACTGGCCTTTCATTTTGACCCCATAATTGATCATCCCGGTTGGCGTGAAGGCTACAAAGAGACTATAGATCGTCTTTTTGATATGGTCCCGGCCGATCAAATAGCCTGGATTTCACTTGGTGGTCTGCGATATCTCCCAGCACTCAAGTCAATTGGAACCTCACGTTTTCCAGGTTCAACAATTTTTTATCAGGAATTTGTGGAGGGGTTGGATAACAAGCCTCGTTATTTTCGGCAGCGGCGAGTTGAGCTTTACCAGCATATTCATGAGCTTCTCAAAAAGAGGACCCATGATCGCACCTGTATCTATTTTTGCATGGAGAGTGATGAGGTCTGGCAGTCGGTGATGGGGTTCATTCCTGAAGAGAGAGGTGGAATTCCTGCTCTGCTTGACGCTAGTGTTCAGGGGGGCTGGTGATTTTCTGCTGGTAATGGGTATGTGGTCTGTGGTACTACATAAGAGGGTTTGAGGGGTGGCGATTCTGTTTTTGCTTTTCGCCTAACTTGCTATATTATAACGATAAAAAGTGTAGGAGAGACATTATGCTGAATAAGGCAATTCTGATTGGGAATCTTGGTGCCGATCCTGAAATTCGCTACACCCAGAGCGGTGCACCTGTTGCGACCTTCAATGTGGCGACCACAGAGCGTTGGAAGGGGAAGGATGGGGAGATGCAGGAATCAACGGAATGGCACCGAATCGTTGCCTGGCAGAAATTAGCAGAAATCTGCGGTGAGTATCTGCATAAGGGGAGCAAGGTTTATATCGAGGGTAAAATTCAGACCAGAAAATGGCAGGATCAGAGTGGAAATGAGAAGTATACCACCGAGATTGTCGCCCGTGAAATGAAGATGCTCAGCCCGCGTGGAACCAGTGGCGGGGATAACTTTGGTGGAGGCGGTGGCGGTAATCAGTTTCCCCAGGAACCGCCATCGGGAATGATGGGTGGTACCGGTGATGACGTCCCGTTCTGATCTTTCCGGTAATTTTTGGTTTTAAAAGGGGAGTCCTGTTCAGGGCGCCCCTTTTTTTGTGTAGACGCATCGCCCCTACTTGACGAAGTGACCGAGGATTCCTATTTTGAAACTGAATTGTACAGGTTAAACGTCTGTGAGCGTGAACAGGCACCAGAAGATTCCGGTTACTCCTGATTTTTCTTGAAACTATGTTTGGGTTGCAGTCAGTGATGCAAACCAAATTGAAGTTAACAACTTTAAGGTACTGTTACCAGTTGTTGAGAGCGTGGAATCCCATCAGTATTTTCTCGCATAGGCATATAAATAGGACATCATGGAATATTACGAAACATTAGGCTTGAGCAAGGGTGCAAGTCCAACCGAAATAAAAAAAGCCTACCGCAAGCTTGCCCTTCGATATCATCCTGATAAAAATCCGGATGATAAGGCCGCTGAGGAAAAGTTTAAGAAGATCAGCGAGGCATATGCGGTGCTCTCGGACCCTGATAAAAAGAAGCAGTACGACACTTATGGTTCCACTGAATTTCATCAACGTTACTCTCAGGAAGATATCTTTCGTAACTTTGATTTAAATGACATTCTTCGTCAGTTTGGATTTGGCGGTGGAGGGATGGGGGGGCAGACCTCTTTTCATCGGACCATGGGAGGGGGAGGTGCTCAGGGGTTTCAGAATATCTTCACCCAGGCACAAGGAGGGATGGGAGGGAGTTGTGGTTCCGGTTCCTGTGGTAGGCCACCCAAAGGTCAGGATATGACCTATCAGCTGGCCGTGACCCTGGAAGAGGTGTTGCTGGGTGCTGAGAAAAATATCAGCCTGCGTAAAAACGGTCATGCCCAGAATGTCACTGTGAAGGTGCCCAAGGGGATTGAGGCTGGAAAAAGACTCCGACTCAAGGGTAAAGGAGGGGCTTCACCTCACGGTGGTCCGGCAGGGGATCTTTATCTGAAGATTGATGTTCAGTCTCACTCGGGATTCGTCCGTGAAGATGACAATCTGGTTACCGAGAAGCAAATTTCTTTCAGTGATGCCTGTCTTGGTACAAAAGTCGAGGTTCAGACCCTTGAGAAAAAAAAATTTATGGTTCGTGTACCAGCCGGAATCCAGCCTGATGCCCGCCTTCGCTTGAAAGGATATGGTTTACCCAGCGGGCCTGTTGGCAGCAGAGGTGACCTGTATGTCAAGATTATGATACAGGTTCCAGCCAAACTCAGCCCTGAACAGGAAAAACTTATTCAAGAATTTCAGGAAGCTGGCCTGTAACCTTCTGAAAATAATTGTGGCTGCATACATCAAAACGGGGCCGAAAGATTTTAATCTTTCGGCCCCGTTTTCGTTATAGGGTCGATGGCTAGTAGTGCAGATCGGCGTAGGCCAGCCAGCCACCCGCCGCAACGAGTTCGCGGTCGTAGGGATTGAGATCAAAGGTACAGGTGAGGGGGGCTTGAGCGGCATTGTCGGAGGTGGCAGTCAGTTTGCCTGCTGCAATATCGACACTGACGGTCAGATTCCCCTGCATTTTGAACAGGCTGTCGATCTCCTGTGGCGCAAGTTCAACAGCCAGGATTCCGCAATTGAACATGTTCTGGCGAAAGATTCGGGCGAAGCTCTCACCAATAACGACGTTGATGTTGTTGACTTCAAAGACCCATACTGCATGTTCGCGGGATGAACCACAGCCAAAGTTTGCTCTGGTGATGACAACTTTCGCCGCCTGAACTGCAGGGGCATTATTATCAAAAGGGTGACCATCCAGAAGCAGGTCCTCAAGCATGTGGGATTTGAGGGCCATTTTACTGTTCTCTGTCAGGTACTTGGCCGGGATAATCTCATCGGTATTTATATCACTTCTGTCCAGCATGATGGCTGGGCCGCCGAAAGTCTTCATATGATGTACTCCTTATGCTGCCAGAAATGGACGGGGATCGCTGATGGTACCGGTAACTGCCGCAGCAGCGGCGGTATAGGGGCTCATCAGGTGGACCATGCCACCTTTGCCCATGCGGCCGTTAAAGTTTCGATTGGTGGTTGAGGCGCAGACCTCGTTCTCGGCCAGAACACCCGAGCTCATGCCAAGGCAGGCGCCGCAAGTGGGATTGAGAACACAAAATCCGGCATCCATAAAAATTTTGATGATCCCTTCATCGAGCGCCAGTGAGTAGATGGCCGGAGTGGCAGGTGTGACAATTCCACGTACGCCCGGGGCCAGGGTACGATCTTTGAGGATCTCAGCTGCAGCGCGCAGATCTTCGATGCGACCGTTGGTGCAGGAACCGATATAAATTTGATCAACAGGTGTCCCTGACAGGTCGTTCACGTCTTTGACCTGGTCCGGTTTGAAACCGAATGTGACCTGAGGAGGAAGATCTGTAACATCAAGGACCAGAGTGCTGCTGTACTCGGCGTCAGCGTCAGAATGCCATTTTGCATAATCCTCAACAGCAGCTTCAATTGTGGCGTAATCATCTTGAATAAAGGGCCAGAGGTATTCGGCCGTGACGCGATCCGGGAGGCAGAGTCCGCTGGTGGCACCGGCCTCTACGGCCATGTTGCACAGGGTCATACGTGAGGCCATGCTCATGCCGTCCACAACTGGGCCTGTGAACTCGATCACCTGATCTGTGGCGCCGTTGACTGTGAGTTCCTTGATGACCTTGAGAATGACGTCCTTGGCAGTAACGCCGGCGGCAAGGGTGCCGTTGATTTCAACCTTAAGGGACTTTGGTGTGCGGAAGGTACAGACACCCTTGAGGATGCCAACTTCAAGGTCAGTGGTTCCAACACCTGCGGCAAAGGCTCCAAAGGCTCCATGGGTACAGGTGTGTGAATCACCCATGATGACCGTGTATCCCGGGCGAATAAATCCTTTTTCCGGGAAGAGGGCGTGACAGACACCATTGGCGCCAACATCAAAGAAGTCTTTAATGGCGTGCCGTTTTGCCCAGTCACGCATGATTTTGCCCTGCATGGCCGTTTTTGAGTCTTTGGCCGGGGTTACGTGATCGATGACCGCTTTGATTTTGGTGGTGTCAAAAACACGATCCATTCCTTTTTCCATCAGGTCCATGATGGCGATGGGTGTTGTGATCTCGTGACACATAACCACATCCAGGTCCAGGACCATGTTGCCCGGGGCAGGTGTGTCCCGGAGATGGGCGTCAAATATTTTTTCGGCGATGGTTTTTCCCATGGCTGATACTCCTTGCAGTCAATGGCGGATAAATTCTGATACGTGGGTGAACAACGGCTGACATCTTAGTCCAAAAAGTGTACTGTTGCCAGAAGTTAATCGATTATTATCCTCCAAAAAGTCAGGATGTTCTGGCACAATGTCTGTTTCATTTAATGATGGTGTGGTTTTGAGGGAGAAAGTTGCTCATTTGAGTTCAATGCTAACTCTCCTGTATTTCCTCCATGCATCTATCTGATGGCTACCTTGAAAAATTGTCTTTTCACCCAAGATCCACGTCGCACTCAAAATTTTATCCTCGGAATATCGACTAGATGCCTGCGGTAAGATTTTTCGCGCGCCTTGGATCTTGAGCGAAAATCCTAATTTTTCAAAGTACCCTGATGAGAAAAAGTATTTTATCAAATTGCCTGCGATAAATTTGCGCTGCTCTTTCCATTCTTCATCTGCTTATCAGGGGTAACGACCATGTTTCTGCGCCTTTTCTTGTTATTATTTGTCAGTTTTGTTTCTTTGCCGGTCGCCGAGGTCTTTGCTGCCCATGGTGTATCCATCGATGGTCAACTCAAATATCCCGCCGACTTTGAACGTTTTGATTATACATCCTCCGCTGCTCAAAGAGGTGGGAGCCTGGTTCTTCATGATCTTGGCAGCTTTGATAAGATGAACCCGTTTACTCTCAAGGGGACGGCACCTTTTGGCCTCGATCGTTTAGTTTTTGAAACACTGGCCGTTTCCAGTCTTGATGAGCCTTTTGCGGCATACGGATTAATTGCCAAAGACATCGCAGTTGCCGCAGATCACCTTTCGGTGACTTTTACCCTGGATGAGCGGGCTCGTTTCAGTGATGGGAGTCCGGTCACGGTCGAGGATGTCAAATTTTCCATTGAGACATTAAAGAGTGACCAGGTCCATCCGTTTTACCCCTATTATTATCAGGATATCAGTGAAGCCGAGATTCTTGATAAGCAGAGAATTCGTTTCAATTTTGCTCGTGCCAATCGTGAACTGCACATGATAGCAGCCCAGATCCCTGTTTTGTCCCAGGTCTTTTATGAGAAGCACGGCTTTGCCCCTGCTTCTGGATCCGAGGTCATGGCTCCACCTCTGGGTTCAGGTCCATACGTTGTCGATACAGTGAAGCAGGGGAAATCGATTACATACAGGCGAAATCCCGATTATTGGGCAAAGGATCATCCGACACGGATTGGTCAGTTCAATTTTGACCGACTGACTGTCAATTATTACAAAGATCAAATTGTATCCGTTGAGGCCTTCAAGGCTCGTGAGTTTGATTTTATGCTGGTTAATATTGCCAAACAATGGGCCCGTGACATGCAGGGTGACAAGTTTAGCAATGGTTCAATAGTAAAGGAGGTCTTTCCTCACCACAACAATGCCGGCATACAGGGATTTCTCATGAACACAAGACGTCCCAACTTTGAAGACCGGCGTGTTCGCCAGGCGTTAGGATTGGCCATGGACTTTGAATGGACCAACAACGCTCTTTTTTTTAATCAGTACCGTCGCAGCCATTCTTATTTCAGCAATTCACCATTGGCGGCCTCAGGGCTTCCTGTGGGTCTGGAACTGGATTATCTCGAGCCTTTTCGCTCGAGTTTACCTGCCGAGGTCTTTTCAACTCCACCCACATCGCCTGAAACCAAAGGACGAGGTGGCCTGCGTACGAATCTCCGTCAGGCCAAACAGCTCCTGGAAGATGCAGGGTGGCAGGTTCAGGACGGAGTCTTGCGAAACGATCAGGGTGAGTCTTTTCAGTTTGAAATCCTTTTGGTCTCTCCCTCTTTTGAGCGGGTCATGGCGCCCTATGTCAAAAATCTGGAGAAACTGGGGATTCGGGCAGACTATCGGACCATTGATCCGGCCCTGTACGCTGACCGTTTGCAACATTTCGATTTTGATATGATTGTTCAGGTTTATGGTCAATCTCAATCACCCGGTAATGAGCAGCGTAATTACTGGCATTCTGAATCAGCTGCCACCAAGGGATCTCGTAACCTTGCCGGCATCAATAACCCGGCAGTTGATGCCATGGTTGAACGGATTATTTACGCCAAAACCCAGGAAGAACTGACCGCTGCCTGTCGAGCACTGGATCGGGTACTCTGGTATGGCTATTATCTTGTGCCAAACTGGTTCATGGATGGCCATCGCATTGCCTATCACAATCTCTTTGCCCGCCCTGAACAGCTCCCCCTTTATTATGATTCTTATCAGCTCCTGATGACCTGGTGGTGGCGTGAGGCCAAAGGCGACTAGGCGCGATTCACCTTGTCATGGTGACTCCTCGCCATTTTATTGACCGTCATCCCGGCAGGCTGTAAGCCGGGATCCAGTAACGTGAATAGGCCTAATTCCTGGATTCCGGCTTACAGCCTGCCCGAATGACGAATATTGACACCGCCCCACACATATACACCCGCAGCAACGGAGGGCCTGTCTGGGCAAAAAATAGAGAGTGCAAGTTTCTAACCAGACAACAATGGAACGATGCAGTTAATATTGACGAACATTCTGCTTTATGATTTACTAAAAATAGTCATTTGATATTTTTTCAGTTGTTGAACGTGTTGATTTTGTAGGGAAAATATGATGCGTGTTTTGTCACTACTCCTTTCTGTCACCTTGTGGATCGCTCTGTCGTTTGACGGGAGTTGGGCCCAAACACAGACACATCCCTGTGAGCCCACTGATCTGCTGATCTGCGGTACAGGTGACTCGCAACGGCTCTTTCGTCGGCTCGCCGAGGCCTTTGAGCATATCCATCCTGAAATCCAGATTAATGTCCCCATGTCCATCGGTTCCAGCGGTGGCATCAAGGCCGTGGCGGCTGGTAAATGCGATTTTGGCCGCGTGGCACGGCCATTGAATGATAAAGAAAAACGATATGGTCTCTATTATCTGGCCATTGCCCAGGCACCAGTGGTCTTTGTGGCCAACGAAAGTGTTGAGGGAATCACCGATCTCAGCGAAGAAGAGGTTGTCGGCATTTACTCCGGCACCATAACCGACTGGCAGAAACTGGGGGGGACGGCCGGCAAGATCTACGTTGCGAACCGGGAAAAGGGGGATGCCTCCCGGAGTGTAATTGAAGAAAAAGTACCAGCTTTCAATGAGATTGAATCCTTTGCGGGAAAGATCATCTACACCACCCCTGAGACCATTGCAATCATAGTCAAACACGAGGGGACCGTTGGGTATACCAATTTGACCCAGATTGAGCATCACGAAGGACTTAAGGTCTTTACTTTTGCCGATGTCGCCCCTACAACAGATCATATCCAGGCTGGCCGTTACCCTCTGCTAATCCCTCTTGGTCTGGTCTGGAGTGAAGGACTTGGTTCTGCCGGCAGGGAGTTCCTGAAATTCCTCTCTTCTCCTGAGGCCCGCGAGGTGATGTTTGAACACGGTACTGTACCCATCAGTAACGGATCCTGATATGTTCAAGTCTCTCAAGAGTATCCTGTTTTTTTCCCACACCGGGATTATCTCCTTGGCCATTCTGGTCCTGGCGGTCGTTTTTTTTCCCCTGATGACTGACCAACTAGAAGAACGAGAAAAGAAACAGCTGCAATTTATAGTTGAGCACGGCGCAGATCATATTAAGAGTTATTTTCGCCACCATACTGATCTCATAGAGCAGATAGCTGATCAACCGCTGGTGTATGATTATCTTGATCATTACCGTGAACTGGGTCTGATTGCCCATCTCGCCTCTTTCCAGGACGATCTGCCGGTGATCAGTTATATCGGGCCGGATGGTTTTGAGCAGGTGAGGGTCGAGCAGGGCAGGTCTGTCGAGAGAAAAGTCAGTTACCGGGATGCCCCCTTTTTTCAGCAGGCCATGGCCCGACCCAATGAGGTGCTCGTTTTCCAGGATCCTGCGCTGCAGGAAAATGGAGAGTCGGTCATCTTTCTGGCCTATGCCAAATACCACTACTTTGGTGATGATTTTGCCGGACTGCTCCTGGCCCGCGTGCCCCTGAGACAGGTTGCCGAGAACCTCCTGCAGCTTGAGATAGGCTCCACCGGTTTTCTGATTCTGGAGGATGAAACCGGACATGCGTTGCAGATTTTTTCCCAAAAGAACGGGAAGGGATATAAGGTCCTTGGTCTCGATGCACCCTATGGGCGGGGGGAACTGGCTCATGAAGATGCCTTTTTTGGCCGCTGTGAAGTCCTTGGTCGGGACGCCTTTTTGACCCATACTCATCTTGACGAGTATCCCATTCGCCTCTGGGCGGTTATCGCCTACGATGAGTTGATGGCCGGAGCCACAAAGCTGCAACGTTACACCCTGAGCATCTTTGGGATGGTCCTTGTCCTGGCTCTGCTTGTCTCCTATCTCTTGGCCCACAACATCACCACGCCGCTGATTAAGCTCAACCTGGCGGCTCGGGTGGTTGCCCGGGGTAAGACCCCTGAACTCATTCAGTTGCATTCACGCAATGAGGTGGGCAACCTGGTGGAGTCTTTTAATACCATGATCGCCAATCTTCGTAACACCACCGTCTCACGGGATTACTACAATACCATTGTCACCTCCATGCGTGAGAGTCTTATTGTTCTTGATATGGAGGGTAGAATCCAGAGCGTCAATACGGCGACCTCCGCCTTGCTCGGTTATGATTCAGCTGAACTGATTGGCATCCCTTTGAACAATATCCTGCGTCTGGATCAGGGTGATGTACAACAGCTCATGGGAAGACTGTGCTGTGGCCAGGTGATGGCAAATCGTGAATTGATCTATCTGGCCAGAGACGGGCGGGAGGTTTCGGTCCTGTTCAATGCCGCTCCCATGGAGGATCAAGACCTTGTTGTCCATGGGATCGTCTGCGTGGCCGTTGACATGACCGAACGCAACCGGACTCTTGAAGAATTGAGGCAGAGTCAGGCCCGGCTGGAACAGCTCTCGATTACAGATGAACTCACTGGCCTGTTCAATCGGCGTGGATTTCTAACCATGGCTGAAAAGCAGTTACAGGTGGCCAATCGGAGTAAAGATGTTCTCTTTCTGCTGTTCATGGATGTGGATGGCCTCAAGGAGGTCAATGACACCCTTGGCCATCAGGTCGGTGATACCCTGATTGCTGACGCGGCAGACCTGTTGCGCACCACCTTCCGCGACGCGGATATTGTCGCCCGTATGGGTGGTGATGAATTTGCTGTCCTGCTCGTCAATAGTGGAGACGAAGATGTGATCAGACGACGACTGAAAGACAGGCTTGCCACTTTTAACCAGGAAATGCAACGTCCCTATGATATCTCAATCAGTTACGGCATGGCCGCGTATGATCCGGCTGCGCCCTGTCGCCTGGATGACCTTCTGTCCCGGGCCGATTCTTTAATGTACGAGCAGAAGATCTTGAAAAAACAGAGGACTCCATGAGTGAGGAAAAGTCCCGCGTATCTGAAGGGCCAGAGCTGAAGAACCCAGTATCTATCCAGCTCAGCTCACTTGCCGAGACCCTGCGCTTTGGCCGCTGGCTGGGAGAAGTGGCCCGGCCAGGAGATGTGATCTGTCTGGACGGAGATCTGGGGGCCGGCAAGACCACCTTGACCCAGGCTATTGCCCAAGGTCTTGAGGTTCCGCCTGACTGTTATGTGACCAGTCCCTCATTCAGTATCCTCCATGAATATCCTGGGCGCATCCCTTTGTATCATATGGATTTTTACCGCCTGTCAGATGGATGGGAGGTTCTGGATCTTGGTTTTGATGAGTATTTCCATGATGAGGGTCTCTGCGTGATTGAATGGTCACTGCGAGCCCAGGAGATTATTCCTTCCTCACGTCTGCATCTCCAGATGACCATAGAGTCACCCGACTCCCGGCAGTACATCTGCGATCCCGGTACAAGCTCCTGGGCTGAACGTCTGGCCTCGTTTCTTGGCTGATCCGCATTTCCTTTGTACCTGTCTCTGGGTCTCCCGCCTGAAACTTGCAAAAACCACCCAGTCCGTTATAGTGGCACTCTCTGCTCGGACAGCGCGACGTCCCAATTCGTCCTGGCCATGTGCTCAAGGGCCATTCAAATCGACTTTATATCTATTCAGTTATGAAAAAACAACTCATTCAGCTCCAGGACTGCCTCAAGACCTATACCACAGATCAGGACAAGGCCATTCGTCCGGAAGAGACTGTTGCCCGTTTCCTTGACAAACTGGCCCATCTTGATCTTGACATCCTCAAGGAGGTCAAAAGGATCGACAATGGTCGCCTGGATATCCCGGTCTATTTCAGTGTTTGTGGCGAGGATGCCCTGGCCATGATTGGTACCAAAAAGCAGATGGGTAAAGGCTCTTCCCCTATACAGGCTCAGGCCTCGGCTTGTATGGAACTCGCTGAGCGTTATTCGTTCTTTTCTTTTACTAGAGACTCGGACAATTTTATTGTTGGAGATTATCAGACGCTCCGTGCCCAAGGATATCCAGTTCTGGCTAGCAGTTATCTTCTTAAATCGGTCCATGATGAACACAACGACGAAGCATTTGTGGAAGAGCTGCTCGCCGGGATACCCATGCAATGGGCCTGGGCCAAAAATCTGAGCCGTGATGAAGAGGTTCTGGTTCCGTTTTCCTGGTTCTTTGCCATCAATGAGTTTAACGGACCATCGGCCGGGAATACCACGGAAGAGGCGGCCATGCAGGGAATTTCAGAGGTTGTCGAGCGTCATGTCTGTGCCGTGGTCACTCATCAGAAACTGGCAACCCCGCTCATCAATCCAGACTCTGTGACAGATCCTGTGGCATGCGAGCTACTCGACAAATTTGCCAACAATAATATTGAATTATATTTAAACGATTTCACCCTGGATACAGGTATCCCGACAGTTGCTGCCCTTGCCATTGACCGCTCTACCTTTCCTGAGTCCAGTGAAATTGTGTATACAGCAGGCACCACACCCGATGCAGAAAAAGCGATAATCCGTGCGATCACCGAGGTGGCGCAGCTGGCCGGTGATTTCAACAGTTCATCAAATTATGTTGCCTCAGGCCTTCCCAAACCCCTGACTATGGATGAGGTCACCCATATTACAGATCCCGGGGTAAATATCTCAGTTGCTGAAATGGCTGATCTGGTCGACAATAATATTAAAGTTGAGGTTGAGAACTGTATTGCCGCTCTTGCTCAGATCGGGATGGAGGTTTTCATGCTCGATGTTACCCATGCAACGCTGCAGGTTCCCGCCATTTATACCATCATTCCCGGGGCTCATTTTCGGGAACGTTCAATGATCAACGATGCCGGCTTGTTTGCGGCCAAGCTTCTGGTTGATCTGGTGACCGATCCTGATGAATTGGAACAGGGACTTGCCCGCATGGAACAGCAACTCCCGCATGCGTATTATCTTAAATTCTATCGCGGTCGTAATCTCTTTAATTGCGGGATGGCAGATGCCGCCCTGGACTTTTTTGATCAGGCTCTGGCCCTTGGCCCTGAAGGAGAGGACTTGCCCTATATCTATTCATATAAGGGGAACTGCCTCAAAGATCTTGCCCGTTATGATGATGCCATTGAGGTCCTCAATCAGGGCTTGGATGTGGATGAAGAGCGTCCGGATATCCATAACCTGATGGGCGTCTGTTTTTTTAAGAAAGATGATTTTGTCCAGGCGATTGTTCATTTCAAACGTGCTGTAGAACTCAATCCGGTTTCGGCCATGGATTATGCAAATCTGGGTGTTAATTACAGGCGATTGGGTAAAAATGATGAGGCAGCGCATTTTTTCACCCTGGCGCTCTCTCTTGACTCCAGCATCGATTTTGCCCGTGAACAGCTGGCGGAGCTGATCGTTACCTGATCAGATGAAGGGGGAGAGAGAAGATGACCAGTGAAGGACAATCAAAACGTGCTGCGGTCTTTCTTGATCGGGATGGAACGATTAATGAACAGATGGGGTATATTAACCATCTGAGTCGCTTCCAGATGCTTCCCGGTGCTGCTCAGGCCATTCGGCAGATGAATGAAGCAGGGCTTGTGGTGGTGGTGGTCAGTAATCAGTCAGGACTGGCGCGTGGTTACTTTCCGGACGAGCTTTTAACAGCTGTCCATGAAAAGATGACCGCCGAGCTGAGTGCAGCAGGGGCCCATGTGGATGGGCTTTACTTCTGCCCCCATCACCCAGAGGCCAAGCGGGCAGATTTGCGTATTGCCTGTGATTGTCGCAAGCCGAAACCTGGTCTGGTGCTTCAGGCGGCTGAAGAATTGAATATCGATCTATCCCGTTCATTCATGGTGGGAGATCGCTGGTCTGATCTGAAATGTGCCGTCAACTCCGGGGTCACCCCCATTCTGGTTCTGACCGGATATGGTCGAGGCGATGCGGATTACATCGGTCCCGAGCAGAAAGTTCAACCCGCATTTGTTGGCGAGGATTTATCTGCAGTTGCAGACTGGATCCTGGAGCAATTACGTTAGCCCGGCGCGTTAGTCTGTACCTCCTCCCGTTGTTGCGAGTGTACCTTTGGGGGACTGTCAATATTTCACGCCTCGTTGTTCCTGCTGATGAGATAAGGTGAATCTTACCTCTGCCCTCAGTGCGACTTGTGGGGCACCATCACCGCACAGCTGTCCAATTGATGGATCGCGACCTCCAGGCCATACACCTCCCGAATCATTTCCGGGTTGATATCCTCAACCTGTCCGTGGGCAAAGATCTTACCATCTTTCAGCAGAAGAAATTTGTGGGCAAAGCGCATGGCCAGATTGAGGTCATGCAGGGTGAGGACTGCGGCCATTTCGTGCCCATGCACCACTCTCTGCAGCAGGCCAAGAATTTCATATTGATTTTTCACATCCAGGGCGCTGGTGGGTTCATCCAAGAGCAGCAGACGCGGTTCCTGAACCAAGGCCCGTGCAATGGCCGTCTTTTGTAACTCTCCGCCACTGAGCTGGTTGATGGGTCGCATGGCCAGCTGATTCAGCCCCAGATGTTCCAATGCCGCACCTACCATGCGCAGATCCTTGTCTGCCACCCGCCAGCCAAGATGTGGCCTTCGCCCCATGAGCACCGCATCAAAGACAGTCAGGCCTGCCGTGGCGTTTTGCTGGGCCACATAGGCGATCCGGCGTGCCACATCATTGGCACTCATCTCTCGCACCTCCTCGTTATTGACTAATATCCGTCCGGAAGCTGGCCTGTGAATCAAATTAACACATCTGAGCAAGGTGGTTTTGCCCGCGCCGTTTGGTCCCAGAATAGCCAGAATCTCTCCCTCCCCGACCTTGAAACTGATACGATCAAGAACTGTGCGATTGCCATAGGTAAACGACAGGTCCTGGACTTCCAGGGTACGTGGGGTCGGTGAGGTCAGTGAAGGGGCAGGGCTCAGCATGATTTTTTACGGATGATGAGATAGAGGAGAAGCGGGGCGCCCATAAAGGCAGTAAGGATAGAGACTGGCAAGACATGGGGGGCCAGCAGAAGGCGCGCGGCTGTGTCTGAGATCAGAAGCAACAGGCCACCGCCAACCAGGGTGGCCGGGAGCAGGAAGCGGTGATCTGCACCGATCAGGCTGCGGATCAGATGCGGCACCACCAGTCCCACAAAACCAATGATCCCAAGGAGCGAGACGATGATAGCCGTGAGCAGCGTGGCCAGGAACATGGTGATCAGGCGCAGCCGATCAACACGGACACCGAGTCCCTTGGCGGCCTCATCGCCGATATCAATGATATTGTAATTCCAGCTGTTGGCAATGAAGTAGACTGTTGCAAGCAGGGTAGCCCCGGCAATGAGTGCAATTCCGGGCCAGGAGGCGCGCGTGGTATCGCCAAAGGTCCAGAAGACCATGGCAGCCAGCTGGACGTCATCTGCAAAGAACTGCAGGAACATGGTTCCTGCGGTGAACAGGGCGCCAAGGCCCACACCGGTGAGGATCATGGTTTCTGGAGTGGTTCCGCGAAGTCGAGAAACCGCGATGATTACAGCGGCAGCACTGAGGCTGAATACAAAGGCCAGGGATGTGGTTAAAAAAGAGGGGAGCAGGGTAAAAATACCTTCGGGAAGGGCGGTTGGTTCGGTGCGGCTCAGGAGCATAACACCCAAGGCGGCACCGAAGGCGGCACCATGGGAAATCCCCAGTGTGAAAGGGGAGCCCAGTGGATTACGGAGAATAGACTGCATCACCGCACCGGCAATAGCCAGTCCTGCTCCGGCGCTGACGGCGGCCAGAGCCTGGGGCAACCTGATCTGGCGGATAATATGGGAATAGGTTGCGTTGCTGTCTAGTCCTAGGAGTGTCTTGGTCACAGAAAGAAGAGGGATGTCTGCGGCTCCCAGAGACAGGGAGAAGAAGATGCCCCCCACCAGGCCCGTGCACAGAATAAGAATTGCGATGCGCTGACGGCGCAGATGGCGCAGGTAGGCTGGAGAGAGCTGGCCGTGATTGAGATGCATGGTGAAAGTCTTTGTTAATCCAGGGGAATGGTCGTCAGGGCGAGATCGCGGCCCTGCTGATTAAGCTGGTTAAAAAGCGGCGTTCCCAGCAGAAAATTGAAAATCTCATCGGCCTTGCTCCGGGGATCGATATCCTTGAATTGCTCGGGGTAGAGCGTCTTGCCGACAAAATAGGCATTGGACAGTATAGATCCGTAATTCTTGCCGTACCAGTTGTGGGGGAGCAGACCATAGACCTGTCCTGTTTCAACGGCGTCCAATGTATGATAGAGGTGATTGTTGCGGAGCTGTTGAAAACCATTCTTTTGATTTTGCTGCGAACTGGCCAGGTCAAAAAACAGGAAGTCCGGGTTGCGGATGAGGAGATGTTCCCGATCCATGTCTGCCTGGCTGAGTCTTCGATTAGAAGGACTTGCTGCGATGTTTTGTGCGTTGACCAGGGCAAAGGGAAGGTAGTTGGGGTCTGTGGAAAGCAGTCCACGTGAGCCTTTGAAGGCGATACCACCAACAAAGGCCCTGTGCTGCTGATCAGGAACGATTGATGCTGTGCGAGTGTTCAGATCTTTGAGGATGTGATCAATATATTCGATGACTGATTCGCCCCGCTCCTGGCGGCCTGTTATTTGGGCCATGAGGCGCAGCGAGCGGTAGAGTTGTTCCCGATGAGAGTCCAGATCGCCATCGTCAAGGACGATGACTGGAATTCCGGTCTTGTGTTGCAGGGCTATGGGATCGTGCCCCATGCTGGCAGCGGCCTTAAAAATAATCTGCGGAAGTGGCGTAAGGCCCAGGATAAGTTCGGGCTGATCCTGCCCGCGCAAACCGCCAAAAACAGGCAGTGTACTCAGGGCAGGATAGGCCAGGGCGTAAGGACGGGGGTCAAATGAATCTTCTCGTACCTCCATTTCATCGACACCAACCACCATCTGGGTCAGTTGGAGATAACTGAGCAGGCGCAGGCAGCCCGGCCCTGAACAGATCACCCGTTCTATTGTGGCTGGAACCTTTAACTGACGGCCAGCAAGATCAGTGATTTTTTGCATTTCCTGAGCAACACTGGAGGTGGCCGGGAGCAAAAAAAGCACAGTAGTGAGTAAGGTGAGCAAGGAGGACATGGCGATTGGGCAGGAGTAAGTGTTACTTAATCTGAAATAGTATTACCAGGCTTCAGGGTACTGAGTTTGACTGTGAAAGTCAAGAACCGCTGGTCATGATGTATGTGCCCCATTGAACAAAACAAAGGGTTGAGTCGGTTTGCAGACGAAAAGCAGGAGGGGGGGAGTCCTCTGGGAAATGAGGAGGTTTTTGCGCACGGGCAGAAAGCGGGACAGGTGAAAAGTGGGTATTTCAGTCGAAGCTGAGGGTTGCCCGGTAGCTGTCCATTGTGGCCTTGGCACCATGGGGAAGGGTGAGGTTGTCAGCCATATGGCCAATGGGAAAATTGGCCCAGATGGGGATGCTCGACTGTGCCGTTAATTCGACTATCCGCCCCCAGGCTTGCTCATGGAAGCGCATACGTTCCAAGGTATCCTGGACCGTGTCTCCCATAAAATCACCAAGTATAATACCGTGTACCTGGTTAAAGACACCAGCCAGAGAGAGTTGCATCAGCATGCGATCGATACGGTAAAGTGGTTCTCCCACTTCCTCCAGGAAAAGAATTTTCCCCTGCCATTCCGGGACGAAGGGGGTGCCGAGAAGACTCACCATGCTGCTCAGGTTGCCACCGATCAAATCTCCGCACACATCATCTCCTCCGCGCAGAATCTCGAGATTTCCGGGAGCCTCAATGGGTTTTCTGAATTGACCAGCGAGACAGGCAAAGAAGCGTTCCAGTGCAGGTAGAGATGAATGACAGAGGGTGGTCAGAACAGGGCCGTGCAGGCTGATCATTCCGGTCTGTTGGAAGAGAAGGGTATGGAGGATGGTGATGTCTGAAAATCCGATTAAAAACTTTGCCTTTTTCCCTCGTAGATCAAAGTTGAGTTGCGGGGCCAGGCGCAGGCAGCCGTACCCTCCGCGCAAGGTCATGACAGCTGCAACTTCATCATCCAACCACATGCGTTGCAACTCATTGCTGCGGGCTGAATCGTTATCAGCGAGATAACCGGTTCCAGGCCAGAGGTTACGTGGAAAGCGGGGTTCATAGCCCATTTCATTGAGAATGGAAAGTCCGGTCTCAAATTCATGGGTGTTTGCAATCTGACCTGCCGGTGCAATGATTCCAATCACATCACCGCGCTTGAGTGGGGCAGGAAGGCGTGGATCAGTCATTGCTTGTCATTTCGTGAATGATTCGCAGACCATTTAAAGTCAGCAGTGGATCAATGGACTTGATGTTCTTTGCATAGGGACTGATCAGACGGGCCATCCCGCCGGTGGCAATGACCTGTAGTTCATCTACACTGTGTTTCATTTCACCAGCAATTTTGATCAGCAATCCATCTATCATGGCCCCATAGCCATGTAAAATACCACTTTTCATGGCTGTCACTGTAGAAGTACCAATGACATTTTCAGGAGGGCTGCTGATGTCGATGCGCGGCAGTTTGGCTGTGCGAGAGGCCAGCGCATCCAGGGAAATGGCAATACCTGGAAGGATGGTTCCACCCAGGTATGAGCAATCGGCGGTTACGCAATCAAAGGTGATAGCCGTGCCAAAATCGATAATCACCAGATCCTGGTGGTATTGATCCCAGGCGGCAATGGCATTGACGAGCCTGTCAGCGCCAACCTCGTCAGGTTGATCAATGAGAATTTTGATTTGTTTATGCAGACTCTTGGCAGAGACAACGAGTGGGGGGCGAATCAGAGATGAACTGAAATATTTATCACAACAGGAAACCCAGGCGGCTTCAAGTGTCGGGACAACGCTTGCAATGACGATGTTTGTGATCTCATTTTTATCAATGCCGATCATTGCAAAGAGGGCGTGATAGCGCAGGGCCAGCTCGTCGTCAGAACGATCACGATCTGAGTTGAGTCGCCAGTGACCCATGAGCTCACCATCTCGAAACAAACCGCTTACCGTATGAGAGTTTCCAATATCAACAACAAAGAGCATGCTGCACCCCGAGATGAAGGTTTATTCAGACTGGCATGGCCAATCATTTATGTTACACTATACCGTATACCTGTATGATGAACAATGAGAGAGTCCCATGAGTATTAGAGGAGACACGACAATGGAACCGATCCTCGTTCAGACGACCTTTGAACAAAAAGAAGATGCCCAGACTCTTGCCACACTCTTACTGGAAAAACGACTCATCGCCTGTGCCCAGATCGTGGGACCAGTTACGAGTCTTTACTGGTGGAAGAAGCAAATTGATCAGGCCGAAGAGTTGATCCTCATCATGAAGAGTCATCAGGCCAATTATGCCAGACTTGAGCAGGAGATTATTCAACATCATCCCTATGAGACCCCGGAAATAATCGTTATGCCGGTTGTTCAGGGAAGTAATGCCTATTTGAGTTGGCTGAATAACGAGTTGAAACAGTGAGTGAAGAAAAGAAAAAAAGTTACCGTCGTCGAAAAATTGGTGAGTACAAATGTCATTGCTGCAAAAAAAAGCTGCCTTACTGTCTGAGCTGCCCCTGCGGATTTATGATCTGTGAGGAATGCTTTCAGGAAAATTTATGGGGGATCAGCAACGGACCAACCTGGATTTGCCCTGACTGTGAGCGTATTCGAATGACCTGATCAAGCATGTGAAAGGGAGAGGCTGCTAGGTCAGCTTTTGATCCCGTCAACATGAAGGGCGTTACATATGTAAGCAATGGTCACTTCAGGAAAATGTGCTGAAATTTGCTGCAGTGTCATCATCGTTTGTTTGACATAAGCGAATAAAAAAAACCGGGCACCTTTGCCTCAAAGATCATTTCTTCTTGAGTGTGTGGATGATGTAATGTGATGGATTCCGCATGATAGGCCAGTTTTTTGATACTTTTGTCCTTATCTTTTGGGCCATACATTTTATCTCCCGCCACTGGGCAGCCAAGATCTGCAAATTGAACCCGAGCCTGATGCTTTCTGTCAGTCATAAGGTCGAGCTCAAGCATGCTGAACGCTGTTGACTCTTGCAGGACTTTGTAGCCGGTCTTGGCAATTTTCCCCTTTTTGTAATCATCCACTGAATACATTTTATGAATACTGTTTTCTGCAAGATATGAGGTGAGTACCCCTTCCTTCTCCGGAAGGATTCCGTGCACGACAGTACGAAATTTTTTCTTGCATTTGGACCAGGATTTCAAGAGAAGATCGCGAGTGAGTTCATTTTTGGCAACAATGAGTACACCGGAAGTATCTCTTTCCAGGCGATGTAAAATGTAAACCCGGTTCTTGGATTTTTGAACACCTTTTCGCACATAATTGTTTAAACGAAAATAAGCCGTGTCTTCCTGGGCGGCCTCGGATGATAAGGTCAAAAGTCCACTTACCTTGTTGACTACCAGAATGTCATGGTCCTCATAGAGAACAGCAAGGCCTCTCGGCTGATATCTCTTGGGAGGACTTTTGAATTTTTTTCGAGTTTGTTGCATGATATTTTACCTGTGAAGACGCATCTTTTTAATCAGGGTGTTCAGAGCCGCTATATATACATCCTTGTCAGCTCTTTAGCTACCATCATCAGCTGGCAGATCGTGAAATCAATCAATATCAAATCAGAAAATTTCTGCGCGATAAATACAGACAGTTCATTTTGCCCATACGATCTTATTGCGGCTGAAATTTTTATGGAATTTAAGCCAGGTGGTGGAGGAGGGGGAGGGAACTGTTGTGTAAGCAGAAGTGGTTTACTAAACTTACCTGGATGATCTGTTCCATATAGGCTCCTGCAAGACTGAAGGCCTCGCATAGTTCATGGCCCAGAGCCAGATAACTGCTCAGCGCCGAGGCATAGGTGCAGCCGGTGCCATGTAGTTTAGCGCCTTGGCGGCGCTGTCGTGTATTACGGAGCGGTTCGCTATCTGGGCGAATAAGGAGGTCGCTGATCATGCTGCTGTCATTTTCCAGGTGGCCGCCTTTGATGATCACGGCCTGTAATTGGTGGTCAGAATGGCGCGCCAAGATGACTCGAGCGGCATCAACTGCTTGTGATATGTTGTTCACCTTCTGCCCACTGATCCAGGCCAACTCGTCCCGGTTCGGTGTCAGGATTGACACTCTACTGATCAGGCTTTGGTGCAATTCACCGGGGGCGCCAAGTTGAGTGAGCGTGTGGCCAGAGCTTGCACTCATGACTGGATCGTAGATAACCTGCCCCTGGAAATCATCCAGCACTTCACTTAGCGCCCTGGCAATCTCGAGATTCCCGACCATGCCAATTTTAATGTGGCTCACCCGGTAGTCACTCAGTACCGCCCGTACTTGTTTTGCCACCAAATCACCACTCACTGGTTCAATGACACTCACTCCGGATGCATTCTGTACGGTCAGACAGGTGATAGCCGCTGCGCCATAGACCCCAATACTTGTCATGGTCTTGAGATCGGCCTGGATACCTGCGCCGCCGGTTGGGTCGGAGCCGGCCACACTCAGGACAGTTGGTTGAAATTTTGTATCTTGTTCGGTCACCATTGTTCCTGTATGATGAGTTGTTGTGGTCATAGTTGATCATTATCACAAAATCTTATAGAATTGCAAGGCAACAGCGAATCAATCTCTTTCCTCTTATCTTCCAAGCCACCAGAATGAATCAAACCCCTCCTGTTTACGACGAAAGCAAGATCAAGACTCTCAGCTCCCTTGAACATATCCGCAAGCGACCGGGCATGTATATTGGCCGTCTTGGCTCCGGCAGTCATCCCGATGACGGTATCTATATCCTTCTCAAAGAGGTTATTGATAATGCCGTTGATGAGTACATTATGGGTGCTGGAAAACGGGTCAATATCTCAACGACACAGGAGGGCTGGGTCTCGGTTCGGGATTTTGGTCGCGGTATTCCCCTGGGGAAGCTCGTTGATTGCGTTTCGACTATCAATACCGGTGCCAAGTACAATACCGATGTCTTTCAGTTTTCTGTGGGATTAAACGGGGTAGGGACCAAGGCGGTCAATGCCTTGTCCTGTGAATTTTGTGTTACTGCTTTTCGTGATGGGAAATTTGCTGCAGCCAAATTCGAGCGTGGCACCTTGATTAGCCAGGATCAGGGCGAGACTGGCGAGAAAAACGGGACGTTGATCGAGTTTCTACCCGACCCGGAATTGTTCCCGAACTATGTCTTTGATGAAGTCTTCATTGACAAGCGTTTGTGGCGTTATGCCTATCTCAACGCTGGCCTGAAACTCTTTCTGGATAAGACCTGTTACCATTCTTCCAACGGTCTGCTCGATCTGCTGGACAAGGAGCTGGACAGCCAGAATATATACGAACCCATTTATTACCGTGATTCTACGCTTGAGTTCGCCTTTGCCCATTCCGATAGTTACAGCGATACGTATTACACCTTTGTTAATGGCACGTATACAAGTGAGGGTGGCACACATCTCTCGGCTTTTCGTGAGGGGATTCTGAAAGGTGTGAATGAGTTTTCCAACAAGAAATTTTCCGGTTCAGATGTTCGGGACGGAATTGTTGGTACCTTGGCAATCAAGATCAAAGACCCGATCTTTGAGTCGCAAACCAAGAACAAGCTCGGTAATACGGACGTACGGGCCTGGATTGTCAATCAGGTGAAAGACGCCGTGGCCGAGGCTCTGTACAAAAATAGCGTGACTGCTGATCTGATCCTTGAAAAGATCCAGCGCAATGAAAAGGTCCGTAAAGAGTTGCAGAGTGTGCGAAAGGAGGCCAAGGCCAAGGCCAGGAAGGTCGCCATTCGCATCCCCCAGCTCAAGGACTGCAAATACCATCCAGCCAAAGGCAAGCCTTCCCCGGATGGTCGCGAAAATATGGTATTTATCACTGAGGGGCAGTCTGCGGCCGGTTCCATTGTGGCCTCCCGTGATCCCATGACCCAGGCTGTTTTTTCATTGAAAGGCAAGCCCATGAATGTCCTTGGCCAGAAACTGGCTCTCCTCTATAAAAATGAGGAGATGTACTCGCTCATGCGGGCACTCGACATTGAGGATTCCATTTCCAATTTGCGCTTTGACAAGGTTATTCTGGCAACAGATGCTGATGTCGATGGTCTTCATATCCGTAATCTGTTGCTGACTTTCTTTCTGCATTACTTTGAACCATTGGTTAAACTTGGTCACGTCTACATACTTGAGACGCCCATTTTTCGAGTTCGCAATAAAAAAGAGACCCACTATTGTTATACGGACAAGGAGAAGGTGACCGCCGTTAAAAAGATTGAGTCAGCTCGGGCGGGCAAGCCTGAGATGACGAGATTTAAAGGCCTTGGAGAGATCTCACCCAAAGAATTCAAGCAATTTATCGGCAATGATATACGTCTGAAACAGGTGAACATGGGGACAGTGAGTGAGGTGAGTAAGATCCTTGGCTTTTATATGGGGAAAAACACTCCGGAGCGGCGGCAATACATTATGGAGAACCTGGTCTGATATGGATACTCAGTACGGCAGATTACAGCAACTCTTTGACCAGAACTTCGTTGAATATTCATCGTATGTTATTCGTGAGCGTGCTATTCCGGATATCAATGATGGCCTGAAACCCGTACAGCGGAGAATTTTGCAGACTCTCCATAATATGGACGATGGTCGTTTCCATAAGGTGGCAAACGTGGTCGGTGAGACCATGAAGCTTCATCCCCATGGCGATGCGTCAATTTTCTCGGCCTTAGTGAATCTGGCCAATAAAGAGTATCTTGTTGAGCGCCAGGGGAATTTTGGTAATATTTTTACCGGTGACCAGGCATCGGCTCCGCGTTATATCGAGTGTCGCTTGACTCCGTTGGCGCGTGAGATTTTGTTTAATAAGGATCTGACCGAATTTGTTGATTCTTATGACGCCCGTATGCTTGAACCTGTAACTCTACCTGCCAAATTGCCATTGATGCTCCTGCAGGGTGCAGATGGTATAGCCGTTGGCATGGCCACTAAAATCATGCCGCACAACTTCTGTGAATTGTTGGAAGCGCAAAAGAAAATTCTTCGTGGTGAGGAGATTATTCTTTATCCTGATTTCCCCAAAAAGGGTTTTGTGGATGTCTCGCTTTATGATCATGGAAATGGAAAAATTCGCTGCCGGGCAAGAATTGAAGAGAAAAATGAGAAGACCATTCTCATTAAAGAAATTCCTCATACCACCACCACGCAATCGTTGATTGATTCCATTGAAAAGGCGGCCAAGTCCGGCAAAATCAAGATCATGTCGGTCAATGACTACACGGCTGAAGAGGTGGAGCTGGAGATCAAGCTGGCCCGTGGAGTATACGCCAAGGAAACCATCGCGGCCCTTTATGCATTTACCGACTGCGAAGTTGCAATTAGCCCCAACTTGACCTTTATTCGCGATAACATGCCGCAGGTCTGGACGGTAGAAGAGGTACTTGAGCACAATACACATAAGTTACAGGCGGATTTAACCAAAGAACTTGAGATCAACCTGGATCGCTTACAGGAAAAGCTTCATGCTAAACTTCTGGAGCAGATATTTATCGAGGAGCGGCTCTATAAGGAAATTGAAGAAGAAACCAGCTATAAGGCGGTATCGACCCGGGTCATGAAATCGCTCCTGCCCTTTGTTGACCAATTGCCACGTGCTGTGAGTAAGGAAGATATTGAGCGATTACTGGAGATTCGCATCAAACGAATCTCCAGGTACGATATCAATCGTCAACAAAAGGAAGTCAAGGGGGTTCGCAGGGATATCAAGGTGATTAAAAATCACCTGAAAGATATGGTCGGTTTTACGATCAATTATATTGACGATCTGCTTGGGCGCTATGGTAAATTTTATCCACGGCGCACTGAAATTCGTGAGTTCCAGGAGGTTGTAGCCCGCAAGGTGGCACTCGCTAACCTCGTTGTTGGTTACAATCGCGAAACTGGTTTTCTTGGACACCAGATTAAGGCTGAAAATGAAAAGAACGATTTCAGTATCAGCTGCTCTGAGTATGATCGACTGCTTATTATCGACAGTAATGGGGTATACAAGGTGACCTCGGTTAGTGACAAGGTCTTTGTGGGCCATGATCTGGCCTGGGTGGGGAAGATGCAAAAGGGTTTGATCTTTAATGTCATCTACCGTGACGGTAAAGAGAATATCTGCTATGCCAAGCGCTTTACCTCACCCAAATTTATCCTTGATAAGGAATATCGTTT
This sequence comes from Candidatus Desulfatifera sulfidica, assembly GCA_014381505.1. GTDB lineage: Bacteria > Desulfobacterota > Desulfobulbia > Desulfobulbales > Desulfocapsaceae > Desulfatifera > Desulfatifera sulfidica. Next base: position 41,843 of record JACNLK010000028.1, read on the forward strand.
GTTTGACGAGCACAAACGATCGCAGATTCTACTCCTGCTTTTGGGTGAGGGACGGAGCGCGCATATTAATCTGGTGCCATCTCCCCGTGCCAAGAGCAATATGCTTGAAGTCTACTTTGATGAACATCTCTTGAAGGGACCAGCAGCCAAGGGGAAGCGAATTTCACCACGATCAGTTCGACGCGTGACTGATTCAACCGGTAAAGCTCCACCGAAACAGAAGCAGGTGCTTACTTTGCCGGGGCTGGACGGTGGACAGAACAAGGACAAGTAAGTTTCTCTTCTTATCTGTCAAAGGGTGTGCAGTTTGCGGATATGATGCCTGACGTGTTAATGAATTATTCCGCAAGGACTGTGGCTTTTTCGAAATATATTGAACGAAATGACCAAATTTTCAAAGCACCACCAAGCTGTTCACAAACTCGCTCATGTCATGTAGGATTTTGTCGTAGTCGTCCAGGCTCAGGCCAGCGCCCAGAGCGACATTTCGAGCCATGTCGGCAGTAAGAAAATCACCTGGTCCGTGGGCGTCGGCATTAATGCAGAGCTTTGCGCCTGTTTCCAAGGCTATCCTGGCCACATGACCATTGGTCAGTGAATGGCCTTTTCGCCCTGACAGCTCAAGAAAAATATCTTTTTCTGCAGCCAGGGCGGCATCATCAACAGTAATCAAGCCAGGGTGAGAGAGTATGTCGACATGAGCTTCAATGGCGGCACGATTAGTGCCTTGTTGAACTGGTTCAACCACTGTCTCGCCGTGGACAACCACTACTTGGGCACCTAGCTCACGGGCTTTTCGGGTCTGATCAGCAATTAATGCCGGTGGAACGTGGGTGAGTTCAATACCTGCGATCAATCGTGTCCGGGAATGGGGATTTAAGTCACGCGCCGCCTGCAATATACGAGGAATAATGAAGTCCATATTTGAGCTGTCTGCATGATCCGTAATTGCCACAGCATCATAGCCCAACACCTCAACTCTTCGGAGATGCTCGGCTGGTACGAGGGCACCATCGCTGAAAAAGGTGTGGGTGTGTAGATCGATCATACTTTTGCTCCTATTGTTATTCTGCTGGCAGTTTGCCCCTCAGGGAATGGGGGCCACCGTGATCTATTTTGACTTGAAGGAGGTCGCCGGGGTGACAGGGGGGGAGATTTGAGTCGTTGACATGGACGATATGGTTGGAACCCGTGCGCCCGGCCAGCCCCTCATCACTTATTTTTTCAATCATGATTTCTACAGTTTGATCGATAAAGGACTGGTTGTGTTCCAGGCTGATTTCATCCTGGCGTTTTTGGAAACGTTGCAGGCGGCGGGTCTTCAGATCTTCCTCAACCTTGTTGTCGAATGCAGACGAACGGGTACCGGGACGATCGGAATATTTAAAGGAGAAAGAACCATGAAAGCGGACTGTCTCCAGCAGATCCATGGTCTGCTCAAAGTCCTCATCGGTTTCACCGGGGAAACCAACGATCATATCAGTGGAAAGGGAAATGTCGGAACAATAGCTCCGTAGGCCAGCAACACGATCCAGGTAGAGTTCACGTGTATATTTACGGTTCATCTGTTTAAGAACAGCGTTGGAGCCTGATTGTACCGGTAAATGAAAGTGATGACAGAGGATGTCAATCTCACTAAAACATCGCATCAGATCGTCACTGAGATCTTTGGGGTTGGATGTGGTGAATCGAAGCCGCTTGAGTCCATTAAGCTGAGATATCTCGCGCAGGAGCAGGGAGAAGGGGTAGGGGGAACCGTCTTCAGTCACTGAATTGGTTTGACCAAATGAATTAACGTTCTGGCCAAGAAGCGTGATCTCTTTGATTCCGGCATCAACCAGTGCCTGAGCTTCAGCGACAATGTCTTTGACTTTTCGTGATATCTCGCGACCTCTTGTGTGTGGAACAACGCAGTAGCTGCAAAAGTTATTGCAACCCTGCATGATGGTCAGAAATTTACGAAAAGGTCGATCCTGCTCGTCACTGAAAGTGGGGATGACAGGGATATAAGCCGGGATTTCGTAGTCAGGGGATAGTCCTGTGGCAATTCGGCCAGCTTGGTCAAGATTATCCAGCAGGGTAGTAAGTTGGTAGATATTCTGGGTCCCCAGAACCAAATCAACATGGGGCATTCGTTCCATGAGGCGAGCACCTTCCTGCTCAGCAACACAACCAGCGACACATATCCGCATGGAAGGGCGACGCTTTCTGACATTACGCAGCATACCAAGCAGGCTCATGACTTTTTGCTCGGCCTTGGCTCGGATTGAGCACGTATTCAGGATCACCAGATCGCTGGTCTCCATGTCCATGGATTCCACATAACCTTTTTCCGAGAGGGTCTGGGCCATAATCTCTGAATCACGGGAGTTCATCTGGCAACCAAAGGTTTTGATAAAGAAAGAGGGATGACTCATTGTGTTGATATCAGGATGGAAGGTGGTGGTATCTGCTGATTCGTGGAGCAAGGTCTGTCAGCAGGGCATAGAGTTCTTTCTCCAGCATGGGCGGGTAACGCAGGAGTACTGTTCCGCCATGTCCATTGACACTGGAGAGCATCACCAGACCATCATAACCTTCCAAAATAAACTTGAGGAAATGAAAGCGGTCAGATGCAATATTAAGGTGGAGTCTTGATAGGCGCATTAGTGCGAAACTTTAGAGGCTTACACCGAAAGACTAGAGTCTACATCAGACATCTGGTCTTTCCGGGCCAAGAGCAGCGGGGCGACAACCTCCTGGACATACTCTTCGGTCTGAGCTCCTGCGCGGCCTGTAAACTGAGTGTAATCACCAACCAGGGCCTGGATTTCATTGCTGCTGAAGGGGATACGGTCGTCATTGGCCAGTCTTTGGAGCAGGTCGTTGTCCAGACCTTCTTCCTTGACAATACGCCCGGCATCCAGTGAGTGCTCCTTGATGACTTCGTGCATGTCCTGGCGACTTTCACCCTTGGCAACGGCCTCCATGAGGATTTTCTCAGTGGACATGAAGGGTAATTCCATGCGCAGGTGACGCTCAATTTGTTTCGGAAAAACAACCATTCCTGAGGTAATGTTAACGTAAAGCTTCAGGATGGCATCGCTAAGCAAAAAGGCCTGAGGAATATCCATGCGGCGAATGGCAGAATCGTCAAGGGTTCGTTCAAACCATTGGTTGCTAAAGGTTGCGGCAAAGTTAGCAGGTAGCCCCATGAGTTTACGAGCCAATCCGGTCATGCGTTCTGAGCGCATGGGGTTCCGTTTGTAAGCCATGGCTGAGGAACCGGTCTGTTTTTTGGCAAAGGGCTCCTCTTGCACCTTGAGATTGGAAAGCAATCTGAGATCCACGGCAAATTTATGTGCGGATGCAGCTATTCCAGCTAAGGTTTCGGCAAGTTTCGTGTCAAGTTTGCGAGGGTAGGTTTGACCAGTAACCGCAAAAGGCTCATTGAACCCAAGTTTTTGAGCTACTAATTGATCAAGTTGGCGAACTTTTTCATTGTCTCCATTGAACAATTCAACAAAGGTTGCCTGGGTGCCGACAGTGCCCTTGGCCCCGCGAGCTTTATACTGGCTTTCAAGCTGCTCAAGGTACTCCAGATCCATTATAAGATCTTGTATATAAAGGGTATTACGCTTGCCAACAGTGGTGGGCTGGGCTGGTTGATAATGGGTAAAGCCAAGCGTTGGGAGGTCCTTGTGCTTTAAGGAAAACTCTGAGAGATTCTTGATGACCTGGAGTAATCCGTTGCGAACAAGCTTGATGCCATTCACCTGATTAATCAGGTCAGTATTGCAGACTACGAACTGAGAAGTAGCTCCCAGGTGAATAATTGGCTCAGCAGTTGGGCATTTGGTTCCAAATTCAAACACATGGGCCATAACATCGTGGCGAATCTCTTTCTCTTTGGCCGCAGCCAGGTCAAAGTCGATATTATCGACATTGGCCCGCATCTCAGCAATCATCTCAGGCCTAATAATATCGGTAAGGCCAAGCTCGTACTGAGCCTCGGCAAGAGCCACCCAGCAACGGCGCCAGGTTGAAAAGCGGGTTTGATCAGAAAAAATTTCCTGCATTTCACGACTTGTGTATCGGCTAACAAGTGGTTCCTGGTAAATCTCTCGAGACATCTTTTAACTCCAGCTACGAATGAAATATTTGCGGTGCAAGTGGGCAACCGTATTGTTGAGTCAATCCTGAGCGCAACATAAACCATCCAGGCAAAAATCAAACGCTTTTTTTGCCTGGAGAAAGGACTTGCTGGGTGTCGATAACGGTGAGTTTCAAATCAAGGATATTGCGCAATCAATAATGACCCAGGCAGGGATTCAGCCAGGGGCAGTGCAAAACGAGGGTTTGTAGCCAGAAAGGCCCCGGACACCTTTCTTTATCAACAAGCACACAATGTCGCATAATGTATATTATGTTAATTTGTTATTTATTCCGAAAGGACGGGTGGTTGCTCGGACACTTTGATATCTTCTGCCCTGACGTCCCAGGTTTCTTTGCCGCGAAATCGGTTTAACGTTGGAGCGTAGACCATACTGGCCTCGTCTCCTGTGACAATCTCATCACAGCGTCGACCTAAGCGAAAGCCAATTCCACGGAGTGGTTGACTGTTGTTTTTTCTATCTAATGTGAGTTGCAGATGTTCGTTGTTGGCACCTACAGTTCGTAATTGGCGTACGGTTACATTTGGATCGCGAAAAATCGGCTGAGGATTGCCTTGCCCATGAGGTTCCAGGAGTTGCAGGTCTTGGAGTCTTTCGATTACAAAGAGATTTCCGACTGTGATTTCTGCATCTATTGTGACTGATCGTATCGGTGAGGCATGGGATGCCTGCCTCCCAATTGCATCGCTTAACGCGATCGTAAAACTTGCATAATTCCCAGCATCAATGGTCATTCCTGCTGCCATGCTGTGCCCTCCAAAACGCAGCAGCCACTCACTGCACTCCGTAAGGGCCTGGTGCAAATCAATCCCCGGAACACTACGACCTGAGCCCACCAGTAATCTCTTTTCGCCTTGCCTATCCAATTGCTCACTGAAGATGATTGTTGGTTTGTTAAATTGATCGACCAGTCTTGATGCGGCAATTCCTATGACTCCCACGTGGAAATCTCCGCAAGCCATGACAACCGCGCGGTCTTCTGCCTGCCCCGTCTGGCTCTTTAGGGCATTAATCTGGACAGATTCTCCGAGATCCTTGCGCGTTGAATTGAGTTGTTCCAGCTTTTTTGACAACAGCCTTGCCCTGGCAGTGTTGTTGGCCAGCAGTAAACTCAGTGCAACGAGTGGCTGGCCCAAACGTCCGGCAGCGTTTAATCTTGGGGCAAGTGCAAATGATATATCCTCTCCCCTGATCCTGGTATCCAGCAATCCGGCCTTGTCAAGTAATGCCCGGATTCCCGGACGTTCACCCTTGCGGATAACCTCAAGCCCCGCCTTGACCATTATCCGGTTCACCCCTGTCAGTGGCACAAGATCTGCTACTGTGCCCAAGGCCACTAGGTCCAGTAGTATCTTAAGATTTGGGGGAGTCTGGCTGTGATAAAATCCAATGGATGTCAAATGCGAGCGCAATCCCATTACCAGGTAAAAAGCAACCCCAACACCAGCCAGATTTTTATCAGGAAAGTTGCATTGCTCCTGCTTGGGATTAAGAATAGCATCGGCAGAAACCGGAGATTGAGGTGGCTGGTGATGGTCGCTGACTATGACTCTAAATCCGAGCTCCCGGGCCCTGGTGATTTCTTCATGAGCTGAGATTCCGTTATCTACGGTGACCAGAATCTTTGTCTCTGATCGCATTTCAGCTGCGTATTGCTCAAGCCCGGCAATATTAAGCCCGTATCCCTCTCTAAGTCTGTTCGGGATGTGATGCCGTACGTCCCAGCCGTGCCCTGTCAGAAAGTCCACCAAAAGAGCCGTCCCTGTTACCCCGTCTGCATCATAATCTCCCCAGACCAGGACTTCCTGATTGTTCTGAAGCCCCTCACTGAGTATTTGAACTGCATGATCCATACCTGACATGAGGAATGGTCCCGGCAGGTCTGCCAGTTGCGGGCCGAGAAAGCTTATTACCTTTGATCGCTCACTGATTCCCCGTTTGTGAAGGATCTCCAGCACCAGCTTATCAATTTTGAGCTCAGCACATAATTTCTGAATCTGGACAGAGCTCTCATGATCAATTTGATCCGGCTGTACCCATTTTGTATTCTTGCTCATTGGTTAATGTTGCCTGTTAATTAAGTGGTGCAAGTGGTTGTATATTCGTTTTTTAAATGCGGCGAATCCAGTCTTCGGTCTTTTTTAACACAGTGTCACGAGCGCTTGCTTCGTGCCACTGTATTTCTTTGTTGGATGAAAACCACGTGTACTGGCGCTTGGCATAACGACGCGTGTCACGTGCAAGGAGACGTTCGCATTCATTTCGGTCATACTTGCCTTGTAAGTATTCATTCATGTGCCGATAGCCAATGGACTGCATGGATTTCAGATCAGCCTTGTATCCTCGTTCCAGGAGGCTCAGAACCTCCTGCTCCAGTCCCTGGTTAAGCATTATCCTGGTACGGAGATTGATCCTCTCGTGGAGAATCTTTCTGTCGCATGTTAGACCAATCTGGAGGCTGTTGGTGAATCGTTTATGCCTTTGCTGGTCGTGCTCATGCAGATGTTCTGACCAGGTTTTACCTGTAGAGCGATAAATCTCCAAAGCCCTAACCAGTCGCTGGCTGTCGTTTGGATGTATTCTTTTCGCGGAGATTTGGTCAATTACCTTCAGTTCTTCATGTAGTTTATTGTTTCCGAGGAGGGTCAGTTCGTCTTTCAACTGTTCCCGGATATTCAAATCAGTCGCAATATCCTGAAAGAGCCCGTGGAAGAGTCCCCGCAGATAAAGCCCTGTCCCTCCCGTGAGCAAGGCCACCCTTCCCCGCCCATGGATTTCACGAATTGCCGCGGATGCATCACGAACAAAACGGGCTGCATCATACTCTTCGTCCGGGTCAACCACATCTATGAGATGATGTGGAACCTTGGCCCTCTCCTCAAGGCTGGCCTTGGCAGTACCAATATCCATCAGGCGGTACACCTGCATGGAGTCGACACTGATGATTTCACAATCAAATTGATTGGCAAGGTCCAGTGACAGGGCGGTTTTACCAATGGCAGTTGGTCCCACCAGAACGATGACCGGCCCGGTAATTGGAATTATTTCATTCATAGCTCGGTACTAAAGGAGAACTGCTTTGCAAATTGCTTCATTCGTTTGGGGCCTATTCCCGGTACGCTCAGAAGATCACTCTCTGAAAAAAAGAACCCTTCAGTCTTACGAATCCGGAGAATTTCCCGGGAAAGTTGCGGTCCGATACCTGACACAGTCATCAGTAATGACTTGTCAGCAAAGTTGATTGGTACTTCTTTGAAGAAAAAAGGGTGCAAATACGGTGGAATGGACCCGGCATGACCACCTGTCTGCGACTCCCCGCCCATATCAGTGACGGGCGCCAATTTCAGGTCACCTCCGGTCCAGGATAATACCTGTCCCCCACCTGCTCCAGTCAACTCCTCTTCTTTCCCCTTGAGCTGGAATGTCATCAGTACAAACAAAAACAGGACAGCCAGTGAGAGGAATACACTCACCCGGCTATCCTGTGAAGACTGATCCGTTGCGGGGCAACGAGCCTCAGCCGGTTCGTTGTTCATCATCACGCATGAGTTTATAGCTGAATGCGTCAACCAGGGCCTGCCACGAGGCTTCAATGATATTGTATGATACTCCCACCGTACCCCACTGACTGCGCTGGTCCTTTGATTCAACAAGGACTCGAACCTTGGCGCCTGTACCATGTTCACCAGAGAGTACCCGCACCTTGTAGTCAATCAACTCTACTTCCTCCAGAGCTGGATAAAACTGGACCAATGCCTTACGCATAGCCTTATCTATGGCATTGACAGGGCCGTCACCCATGGCAGCACTATGGACCTCTTCACCAGCCACTTCAAGGCGGATTGTGGCCTCGGTCTCTGGGGGCTGATCCATGGTGCGTTTTGAGTTAATTGCCCGGAAGGCCTTGAGTTTGAAGTAGTCGGGTTGCGTACCAAGCACCTTTCTCATCAGCAATTCAAATGAAGCCTCAGCTCCTTCGTAAGCGTATCCCTGGTTTTCAAGATCCTTGAGCTTGCGGACAATGTCTGCAAGGAGAGGATTGTCCGGATCAATTTTGACACCAAATTTCTCGGCCTTGTGCAGGACATTGCTTTTGCCGGATTGATCCGAGATCAGAATGCGGCGGAAGTTACCAACCTTTTCCGGCTCGATGTGTTCATAGGTCAAAGGGTTTCTCTTGACGGCAGAAACATGAATTCCACCCTTGTGGGCAAAAGCGGCCTGCCCCACATAGGGCTGGTATTTATTGTGTGGCAAATTCGCCAACTCATCGACCAGCCGGGCAGTTTCATAGAGGCTGCTGATTTGTTTACCCGCCTCACAGTCATAGCCCATCTTCAGGGTCAGAGCTGGGAGAATTGACGTCAGGTTGGCATTCCCGCAACGCTCGCCATAACCATTCATTGTCCCTTGAACCTGCTTGACTCCCATGCTCAAGGCGATCAATGAATTTGCCACTGCTGTTTCTGAATCGTTGTGTGCGTGAATACCAAGATTGACATCAGCACCGCGGTCGGCCACATATTGCTGGACACGGGAGATGATGGGCTGAACCTCCTGGGGGAGCATACCGCCATTGGTGTCACATAAAATCAGGCATTCGGCTCCACCGTCAATAGCACGGCCCAATGTTTCAAGGGCGTAGTCTGCGTTCTTTTTGAACCCGTCAAAGAAGTGTTCTGCATCGTAGAACAGATGCTCAACATGTGGTCTGAGATAGCGCAGTGATTCTTCGATTATCAGCAGATTGTCTGCCAGTTCAATGCGCAGGGCATCATAAACATGAATATCCCAGGACTTGCCAAAAATGGTTATTACCTGAGTTTTTGCAGCAATCAATGCCTGCAGGTTTGCATCCTGGTCGGCGGGATTAGCAAACATCCGAGTTGAGCCAAAGGCTGCAAGCTTGGCATGCTTTAGATTGGCTCCCTGCATAGTTTGAAAAAACTCAACGGCCAGGGGGTTGGAGCCAGGCCAGCCGCCTTCAATAAAATCAATCCCGGCTTCATCGAGCTTATGACTGATTTTAACCTTGTCATTCAGGGACAGATTGAAATTTTCAGCTTGGGTTCCGTCCCGCAGAGTGGTGTCGTAGATCTGTACTTGGCGCGTCATCAGATGATATCCTCTTCAACAGGCGGATCGGACTTGTCCAGTTCAAAGGCGTCGTGCAGGGCACGGATAGCCAGTTCAGTATATTTCTCTTCAATGACACAGGAGACCTTGATCTCAGAAGTTGAAATCAGAGAGATATTGATCCCCTCTTTGGCCAGAACACTGAACATGGTTGAGGCAATACCGGAATGATTACGCATGCCGACCCCAACGATTGATATCTTGGTGATATTCTCTGATCCATGTACATCACCGGCGCCAATTTTATCAGACATGTCCTGCAGCAACTGCATGGTGCGCAAATAATCAGTGCGCATGACAGTAAATGTCATGTCGGTCAAACCATTTCCCACGTCCTGGTTCTGAATGATCATGTCGACGATAATGTCGGCGTCTGAGATCGGGGTAAAGATCTTGGATGCAATCCCTGGCTGATCCGGGACGCCTGTGATGGTGATTCGGGCCTCATTTTTATTGTAAGTAACCCCTGATACGATTCTTCCTTCCATCTCTTTATCCTCCTTGACGACCCAAGTCCCTTCAGTCTCCGTAAAAGTGGAGCGGACATGGACTGGAACATTGTATTGTTTGGCAAAGGTTACGGAACGAATATCCAGGACCTTGGCACCGAGACTGGCCAGTTCCAGCATCTCGTCATAGGAGATGCGGTCAATTTTACGGGCCTTGTTGCAGATATTTGGATCAGTGGTATACACCCCTTCCACATCAGTGTAAATCTCGCAGGAGTCAGCCATGAGCGCTGCGGCAAGTGCGACAGCAGTGGTGTCGGAACCACCACGACCAAGGGTAGTAATGGAACCGTCACTGGCTACGCCTTGAAATCCGGCGACGGTTACGACCTTGCCCTGATTGAGCTCGGCCATAATGCGCTCGGAGTCAATACCTTCGATTCGCGCCTTTGTAAATACAGAATCTGTCTGGATTTTGATTTGATCACCAAGTAATGAGATGGCGTCATCCCCTGCTGCCTTGACTGCCATGGAAAACAGGGCAATGGAGACCTGCTCGCCTGTGGACTGCAGCATGTCCATCTCCCGGGGGTCAGGTAATTCCTGCATCTGCTGGGCGAGATCAATCAGGCGGTTTGTTTCACCAGACATGGCAGAGAGGACAACGACCATCTGATTACCGGCTCGCTTAGACCTGAGAACGCGTTCTGCCACAGCTTTAATTTTTTCAGGGGTACCGACAGAGGTCCCGCCAAATTTCATAACTATTAATGCCATTATCTTTATCCCTGGTGCAGTAAGACACTGCATGAAATGATGAACGAGGGGTTGCGCTTCATTAAACTGTTCGGCTGATTCATGCGAGTTTCAACGGGATAAAACAAACATTCCCGGGAAACAATTATTTATGAACAGAAACAATATAATTTATCTTCACCTGCTAAAATTGCAAGATGTTATTCAAACAATAAGGCTGATCCGGCTATTTTCCTTGTCATCCTCATCCCGGAGAAGTATTTTGACCTCTAATCGCCATGCAGACACAACTTCCATTCCATATCGTCCTTGTTGAACCCGAGATCCCGCCCAATACCGGATCTATTGCCCGCTTATGTGGAGCGACCAACACTGTCCTTCACCTGGTTCGACCACTGGGATTTTCCACCGACGATAAGCATTTGAAGCGGGCCGGTCTCGATTACTGGAAATTTGTCCAGATTCATTATTGGGATAACCTTCAGTCATTCCTGGCAGCCCAGGATGAATCTCAACTGTATTTTTTTACCACTAAAACAGCCCGTTCATATACATCTGCCTCATTCAAACCAGGCGACTATCTGATCTTCGGCAAAGAAACCAAGGGCTTGCCAGTTGATCTTCTAGAAGATTACCCGGAACGCTGTTTGACTCTCCCCATGTGCAACGACAATATACGCAGCCTGAACCTTGCGATGACGGCCGGTGTGGTTCTCTATGAGGCCTTGCGCCAGAACGAAAATGGTTGTAAATAGGCCCTTTATAATTAATCTGTCCATTTTTCTATACATTGATATGAGGAGAACAAATCCATGAGCAAGCGTATTTATAATTTCAGTGCCGGTCCGGGTACGCTCCCTGTTGATGTTCTTGAACAGGCGAGTCGTGATATTGTTAATTTTCAAGAGACCGGTATGGGGCTCATTGAGATGAGTCATCGTTCAAAAGAATTTATGGCCGTTGCCGCTGAAACCGAGAATCTCCTGCGTGAGTTGATGGAAATTCCCGATAATTACAAAGTTCTTTTTCTTCAGGGTGGAGCTTCAAGCCAGTTTTTCATGATTCCCATGAATTTACTTGGCGCAGGCAAGAAGGCGACTCACCTGAACACCGGAACCTGGGCCAAAAAGGCGATTAAAGAGGCCAAGTTATTCGGAGACATTGACGTTGCTTATTCAAGCGAGGAACAGAAATTCAACCGGGTCCCTACTTCTGATGAATATTCTGTGGCGGCAGATTCCGAGTATCTGTACATGGTCTCAAATAATACTATCTACGGCACCCAATTTTCGGAGTTTCCTGAAACCGACAAAATGCTGGTTTGCGACATGTCCTCTGATATTCTCTCACGCAGAATTGATGTTTCAAAGTTTGGTCTTATTTTTGCCGGTGCCCAGAAAAACATGGGGCCTGCCGGGGTCACCGTGGTCATTATCCGCGAAGATCTTCTTGATCGTACCCCGGAGTCTGTTCCGACCATGCTTCGTTACAAGACTCATGCTGACAAGGATTCCATGTTCAACACCCCACCATGCTTTGCCATTTATGCAGTGGGTGAGGTGCTAAAGTGGTTAAAAAAACAAGGTGGCGTTGCAGCCATGGAAGAAATCAACAAGGAAAAGGCTGGTCTGCTCTACAGTGCAATTGACGGCAGTGATTTTTATCGTGGACATGCCGAGAAAGACTCCCGCTCCTTGATGAATATTCCGTTTAATCTGCCGACCCCGGAACTTGAGGCCAAGTTCATTGCCGAAGCCGCATCTCTGGGCTTTAACGGCCTGAAGGGGCATCGATCCATTGGTGGTTGCCGCGCGTCCATATACAACGCCTTCCCGCGTCAGGGCGTGGTTGATCTGGTGGCATTCATGGCTGAGTTTGAAAAGAAGAATAGTTGAAAAACTGAGTACAACTGAAGGAGCAGGCCGAAACGATATGTCGTTTCGGCCTGCTGTGTTTTATATCCCATGCACTATGACGGTATCATCATTCGCCCACCCAGCGAAGCCGACTCCATCATTATCCAAATCACTGCTGGCTGTTCTCACAACCGTTGTACCTTTTGCGGGGCTTACAAAAATAAGCAATTTCGGCAGCGGAACAATGAAGAGATCAACGAAAATATCGCCTTTGCTGCCAAGTATTGTGCACGGCAGCACCGTGTTTTTCTGGCCGATGGCGATGCCCTGATCCTGCCCCAAAGTCGCCTGGTTGAAATTTTCACACAGATCTGTACTCGTCTGCCGCAGGTTCGTCGAATATCTCTCTATGCCAATGCCAAGGCTATCCGCAGCAAAACGGTTGAACAACTTGCTGAATTGAAGAAATTGGGGTTAAACCGGGTCTATCTGGGGTTGGAGAGCGGAGATGACCAGGTCTTGAGCGCTGCCATTAAAGGTGAAACCGCCGATTCAATGTTGGCTGCAGCCAGGCAGGTCAAGGAGGCCGGACTTTTTTTATCTGTAACGGTACTTCTGGGATTAGCAGGAGCCACCCGCAGTCTCATCCATGCTCGTGAGACTGGACGTGTCTTGACCCAAATGGCCCCGAACCAAATAGCAGCTCTGATGTTCATGCCGATTCCCGGAACTGAACTTGGTGATAAAGTTTTGGCGGGAGTTTTTCAACTCCCGGACAGTCATGGCTTGCTTGAAGAATTGCGGGAGTTGCTGGTACACACAAACTGTGATCGTGTGCAATTTATGGCCAATCATGCATCAAATTACCTGCCGATTACCGGACGACTCAGTCGTAACAAGAATGAAATGCTGCAGTTGATCGACCAGGCCCTCACAGGCAGGGTTATTCTTCGTGCTGAAAGTATGCGCGCTTTATAAAGCAATAAAATTGCCTGAACTGATTTACAACACCCGAATTGATGTGCAAAACAAAATGACGACCAGAACCGATCTCCGTAACCTGACCCAGGAAGAAATTGTTGACTATGTCGAGAGTCTGGGGCAACCCGCCTTTCGAGGACGCCAGATCATGGCCTGGCTTTATCGCCCGGGGATCAGTGAGTTTTCTCAGATGACTGATCTGGCCAAGGACTTCCGTCGTATCCTGAGCGAACATGCCTACATGTCGTCATTTCAAAATCCTCTAATCGAGCGATCCAAGGATGGTTGTGTCAAGTTTGGATTTCGCCTGGACGACGGGAAGATGATTGAATCGGTACTGATTCCAGAACCGGACCGCAACACCCTCTGCGTCTCGTCGCAGGTCGGCTGCGCCATGAATTGTTCCTTTTGTCTGACCGCGACCATGGGCTTTATCCGCAACCTGTCACCGGCCGAGATCGTCAATCAGGTCTGCGCTGTGGGCGATTTTCTTCGGGCTGAATCCAAGGGCAATCTCATTGGCTCGGACCGGGTTACCAACATTGTTTTCATGGGCATGGGCGAGCCGCTCAACAACCTTGACAATCTGCTCAAAAGCCTATCCATCCTCACGGAGCAGCGAGGTCTTGATCTGACGAACCGGAGAATAACCGTCTCCACCTGTGGCATTGTTCCCCAGATGCAGATCCTGGGTGAAAATTCCACGGCCAATCTGGCCGTTTCCCTGCATGCTGTGGATGATGAGACCCGCGACAAACTGATGCCCATCAATAGACGTTATCCCGTCGCTGAACTGATTGAGGCCTGCCGCACCTTCCCCATGGCCAAACGCAAGCGGATTATGTTTGAATATATCCTGCTCAAAGGAATCAACGATTCTGACGCGGAAGCGCATAAACTGGCAAAGCTCCTGCGTGGTATTCCCTGCAAGATTAATCTCCTGCCCTATAATGAATCCCCTGCTATCCCCTATAAGAGTCCCTCTTATTCCCGGATTCTGAGTTTCCAGAAGATTCTCATGAATGCCAAATACTCAGTATTTGTACGCAGCAGCCGTGGCTCTGACATCTCAGCCGCCTGCGGACAATTGGCCCGTGAAGAGAACAGCGATATTTCCTGATTTTTTTCAGCCGGCGCGAGGCAAAAATGCGTCAGTCATAGGTGACAATGGAAGAGTGTTGGCAAGGTTTGATGCGAGGTCCTGAGGGAAACGTGATAGGTGACCTCGGTAAAATTGTGCATGGCGGCTGCCCATTGGCTCAATGGTACAACAGGGCAGCCTTCTCTGTTGAAATAATCAGTACAAATTAATTGGTTGCTGTTTTAAATCAATCATCTGCCCAATCTGATATAACAGATCTGGGAAGAAGAGAGAGATCAATTTTTTTGGCTTCAACAATTCCAGCCTGCAATGCCTGGCGATTCATTTCTTCCGTCCCCTTCGGTACCCTTTTCATCAAGGCAGCCTCCAGTCCTGTCATGCTGACCTGTCCGGAAAGCAGACCGACTGCCCCCAGAGCGACCATATTTGCTACCAGTTCTTTGCCCGTCAATTCTCGGGCAATACGAGTAAAGGGGATTGTCACTGCGCGACTGGTGGGTACTTGATCAACAAGGTCTGAATCGACCACCAGGAGTCCTTCTGGACGAATATCAAAGAAGTAGGCATCGCAGGCGACCTGGGTCATGGCCAGCAGTAGGTCGATGGACAGTGCTTTTGGGTAGTCTATGGGGCTGTCAGAGACAACAACTTCAGCCTTGGATTTTCCTCCACGGGCCTCAGGGCCGTAGCTCTGTGTCTGACAGACATGCTTACCCGCTTCACGGGCTACGGCATCGGCCATAACGACGGCTGCAGTGATGATTCCCTGACCACCTGAACCGCTGAAGCGTATTTCGTACCGCTGATCATTCTTCATAGCGCTTCACTCCATTTTTTACCTTAGCCTTAACCACCTTGTCAGCATCTCGTTCAGCCTGTCGGTTGATGCGTCTATATTCTTCTGTTGAAATGGGCTTATCGATATCAGCCAGGATACCGATTGTAAATTTGTCTTCCATTTCTTCAGTGGTCATTTTTTCGGCCTTGCCGACAGTCACTGCGTTATTCTTAAAGCTCTGCATCATTTCAACTGCGCCACCGAGTTTGTTACGGCGACCGTGCTGAACATGACAGTTTGAAATGACTTCAACCACAGAAAAACCTCGCTTTGTAATAGCCTGACCAATTAATTTGTCGAGATGTGAGGCGTGATAAACTGTGCCCCGGCCAACAAATGAGGCGCCGGCTGTTACAGCGAGTTCGGCAATAGAAAAGGCGTGTTCAACGTGACCGTAAACTGAAGTTGTTGATTTACTGCCATAGGGTGTGGTTGGCGAATATTGACCACCGGTCATGCCATAGGTGGAATTATTGATGATAATTGCGGTAATATTGATATTACGACGAGCGGCATGGATAAAATGATTACCGCCTATTGCTGTTGCATCCCCGTCTCCCATAACCGAGATGACAGACAGTTCAGGATTTGCCAGTTTAATGCCGGTGGCAAAAGTCAATGATCGTCCGTGAGTGGTATGCACGGTGTTGAAATCTATATACGTTGGCATTCTCCCGGAACAACCAATTCCTGAGGCGAGAACGATTTCGTCTTTTGAGAGCTTGAGATTATGAGTCGCTCGGAGGAGTGCTCCCATAACTATACCGTTACCACACCCCGGACACCAGACATGGGGGAATTTCTTGTCATGTCTCAGGTATTCCTGGCGAATAATTTCTGCTTCTTCACGCACGATGAACTCCTTGTCTGTTTATGAGCACTTCTGCTCAGACACTGACCAGATATTTGAGAATCTCTTCAGGGGTAATGAGCTGTCCGTCAATACGGTTATGCTTGACGATCCGGGTTTCAGACCGATTCACACGAGCAACTTCACGACAGATCTGCCCCATATTCATCTCTGGAACAACTGCAACCCGGCACTGGCGCAGGGCTGAATCCACGATCTGACGAGGAAAAGGGAAAAGTGTGATGAGCTGAAGAAGACCTGCTTTGATCCCCTTGGCCCGTGCCTCTTTAACAGCACGCATGGCCGATCGGGCCACAGAACCATAGGCGATGACACAGACTTCGGCATCTTCCATCATGATACTCTTGCTGACCTGAATCTCATTGAAGCCTTTGGATATCTTGTCATGCAGGCGACGCTGGAACAGGTCAACCTCCTGGGGATTCTGAGTCGGAAAGCCTTTTTCGTCATGGATCAGACCGGTCACGTGATGACGATAGCCGCTGCCCATGGCAGCCATATCAGGAACACCACGATTGTTGGCAGCATAGGGTTTGTACCATTCAGGAGGCACACTGGGGGCGATTCGATCAATGACTCTGATTTCTTCAGGCCCTGGCAGAGTGACAGATTCACGCGTATGTGCCACTACTTCATCAGAGAGAATAATAACCGGAACTCGGTATTTCTCTGAAAGATTAAAGGCCTTGATGGTGATTGAGAAGCAATCAAGGACGGATGAGGTGGCAAGGACGATGATTGGATGATCACCGTGAGTTCCCCAACGGGCCATCTGTACATCACCCTGGGAAGGACTTGTGGGCAGGCCGGTACTGGGACCGCCTCTCATCACGTTGACGATGACACAGGGGACCTCAGCGACACAGGCGTAACCAAGATTTTCCTGAATCAGACTGAAGCCTGGGCCACTGGTGGCAGTCATGGACTTGACTCCAGCCAATGATGCCCCGATGATTGCCCCCATGGAAGCAATTTCATCTTCCATCTGAATAAATCTACCACCCGCTTCCGGCAGACGCAGGGAAAGTAGTTCACTGATCTCAGAAGCTGGTGTAATGGGATAGCCTGCAAAAAAACGGCAACCGGCAGCTAAAGCACCTAAGACAATAGCCTCATTGCCTTGGAGTAAGACCGGGAGTTGTTGCTCACTCTTCATCGGTGGACCTCCTCCGGTCGGCAAACCTTTCTTTGACTGTAATAGCAAAATCAGGGCAATGTATTACGCAGAATCGGCAACCAGAACAACGATCCATGTCTTCGATATATGGCCTCCCCAGAGGGTCATTCAATATGATTTTGCGAGGACAGAGAGAGGCACATAGACCACACGCCTTGCACCAGTCGTAAAAAAAAGAGACATCAAACAGTGTCCCTTTTTTTTTCTTATGTGTCTCCCAGTACCCATTTCCCTTTTCGGGATCGGGGGATTGTTCCTCTGATCCCGACGGTTCCTGGAGAGTTTTTTTTATTTTTTTTACCATGGTTACACCCTTAATGGAATTCTTGTAAGCAACCTGAATCCAACGATTCTCAGGTTATAACTCGTGGCGATTTACTGTCAACCTAAATAGCTGACATCCTGTCAGCTCAGCCATTAATCAAACCATCAAGTATTGCCAACTTTCAACAAATAGGGTATTTTTAAGCGTTTCAATCAACAAACCTGATGTTTCCTCTTCGCGACAGCCAGGTCCTAAGCCCTGCATTCTCCGCAGTTTTTCGATTGTTACAATGTGTCATGTCCCCACCCAGGAAGTATTCCTGGGTCCCGATTACAATAAGAGAAAAGGAGTTGCTTTGAAGAAGAAAATACTCGTTGCAAATCGTGGTGAAATTGCCATTCGAATCATACGTGCAATTCAGGAGCTGAATTATGAGGCTGTTGCCGTCTATGAAACTCCCGACAAAGAGTCTCGCCATATCCGCCTGGCCAATGAAGCCGTGTGGCTTGGTGCAGGTCCTCGATGTGACTATCTTGACATTGCAAAAGTAATCAAGGCAGCTAAGCGTTCCGGGGCCTGTGCTGTCCACCCCGGTTATGGTTTCCTCGCTGAAAACCCTGATTTTGCCCGTGCCTGCGAAGAAAATGATCTGATTTTCATCGGCCCTTCCTCTGATGTGATTACAAATCTCGGGAACAAGGTTATTGCACGTCAGATCATGGCTGATGCTGGAATTCCGATGGTTCCCGGGACACCTAACCTCTCCGCGGGGGATACTGGTGTAGATGAAGCCCTTGCCTTTGCTGCTCAGTATAATTATCCAGTCATGCTTAAGGCCACTTCGGGTGGTGGCGGTCGCGGTATTCGCCGGATTGATACAGATGAGCAGATGCGGGCTGAAATTCCCATGGCACGTGCTGAAGCCAAGGCGGCTTTCAACGACGACTCGGTCTATCTTGAAAAAGTGGTCATTGACCCTAAGCATGTCGAAGTTCAGGTCATGGCCGACCGTGAAGGAAACACCGTGCACCTCGGCACCCGGGACTGTTCAATTCAGCGTCGTAACCAGAAATTGATAGAAATTGCTCCATCCATGATCGGCGACCAGGATTTACTGGACACGATCTGCGACACTGCTGTCAAAGCAGCCACGGCAGCCAATTATTTCAATGCTGGAACCGTCGAGTTTCTTCTTGATGAAAATTACAACTACTACTTTATGGAGATCAACACACGGGTGCAGGTCGAACATACGGTCAGTGAGATTGTCACCGGTATTGATATCGTACGAACCCAGATCAAACTGGCCCTTGGCAAGCTTCTGTCCTTTGGCCAGGAAGATGTTCAACTGCGTGGTCATGCCATTGAGATGCGAATCAATGCCGAGGATCCGCAGAACAACTTTATGCCCGAAGGTGGTAAGAAAGTAACTGTTTACCGTTCACCTGGCGGTTACGGGGTTCGCCTGGATGGTTTTGTTTATCAGGGCTACACGATCCCCAAGGTCTATGATTCTCTTTTGGTCAAGATGACTGTCCATGGATTTTCGTGGAATGAGACTGTGGACAGACTGCGCCGCTGTCTACAAAACTTTGTCATTGCCGGTCCTAAAACAACAATCCCCTTCTATTTGAATATTGTTAAAGATCCGGATTTCATAAAGGGTGATTTCAACACATCCTACCTGGATACTCACCCACACCTTTTTGAGTATGAAGAGGAAGCTGATGAAGCAAATAAACTTTCCAAGTTGATTGCTGAGATCCATCACCGAGGTGAAAATCCTTACGCGGCCTGATTATCCCGCAAGTCATGAAACTCATTCCGGTTCGAATAAAAATTAACCCATAGGCGAGCATATTATGATTGAACGTATTGTTCAGGGAATGGCCCCTGCTGATGTTGTTAAGAGTCTACAGGCTGCTGACGGATATTATATTACCAACACCGCACGAGATCTCTCCCAGTCTGATTTTAAAAATCGAATTCTTCTCCACACCGATATTCTGGCCGCACCGTCTCGTGAGCGGGCTGGATATTTTTCACTCGAGATCACCGGTGGTGCCTCAGTTCATGTGGACATTCTGCGCAAGCAGGTTGATCCTTTTCTCAAGCTTGAAATTCTGCGCGAGAAAATGCCAACCACCATGTTTCAAACCCTTTGTCGTGGGGTTAATCTTTTTGGCTACCGGCCCTACCCCCAGAACGTCATCCGTTTCACAGTCAGTGAATTTGCTAAATATGTTGACGTCTGGCGGACCTTCGATTTCATGAACCACGTCCCCAATATGCAGGCCGTGTTTGAGGAGGTGGCCAAGGCCGGTAAGATCAATGAACCCTGCATTTGTTTTTCCACAGGGCCTGAGCACACCAACGAGTACTATGTTTCCAAGGTCCGGGAGATTCTTGACGTGACAGGTTCCGACATTGTTCTCTGCATCAAAAATCACGGTGGACTGGGTACTCCACGCCGGATCGGAGAGCTGGTTGATTCTATTAAACAGACCTATCCTGATCTGCCCATTCATTATCATGGTCACAACACGGATGGAAACGACGTTGGACGGATCACTGAAGCGGTCATTAATGGTGCAGTAATTGTTGATGCAGCTGATGCATCATTTACCGGTTTCTACGGACCTCCCCCGATTCTGAGTGTTATCCAGACTCTTAAAGATCACGGCCACACAGCCATCGGTATTGATGAGGACGCCGTTATTGAGACCTCTGAAGTCATTCGTGATGAGCGCAAGCATTACGCACCTTTTGAATCACAGATCAAGGGATTTCAGCCCACCGTTCAGATCCACAAGATGCCCGGTGGGGCCATGGGATCAAGTCTCGAGCAGGCTGTCAAGGGCGGCTTTCTCGACAAAATGCCCGATATCCTCCATAAAGAATTACCCCGGGTCCAAAAGGAGCTTGGAAACTACTGGTCTGTAACCCCGGGTTCACAGATTCTCTGGACGACGGCCGTATCCCATGTCATGGAAGGTGAGCGTTACGGCAATCCATCAGGAGATCTCCGAAACCTTCTTTTGGGCAAGTATGGTCCTTTCCCCTTTTATCGTCCGGAAGACTGGATTTTTGAGAAGGTCTTCGGCGAGAACTGGAAACAAATTCTTGAAGATGAAGGTGGCGTAGAAGAAATTGAGGATATGGATATTGACCAGGAGCGTTCAACTCTGAACGAACGTCTTGGTGTGGAACCCACAGACCAGCAGTTGGTTCTCTATCTCCAGCACCCCAATGATGCCGTCAACTTCTTCAAGTTCACTGAAGATTTTGGTCATGTCTATGTATTACCCCCATCCATATTCCTCCGTCAGGGCGGTTTTGAGATTGGCGAAACCCTGACGTTTACTGACCATGAGGGTAAGGAACATATGATTGAAACTGGTCCTTCAATGGTCAATGATGACGGTGAAACCAGTGTTTATCTCGAGGTTGACCACTATCAACGTCAATATGTCTTCGAGCCTGACGTCCCCGAAGGTGCTGTTGCCAAAGCTGCAACCATCTCCAAGGAAGAAATCAAAATTCTTGCCAAGAGCGGCGATATCAGGGCACCTTTTGCAGGCAATGTCTGTGAAATATCTGTTAAAGAGGGTCAGGAGGTCAAGGCCGGTGATCGTGTTGCAGTCATGGAAGCCATGAAGATGCAGACTCCGCTCACCACAGAAATCGATGGTATTGTTACCGCTATTGCTGTCAAGGTTGGCGATGCCCTGCAGCCCGGCGATCGTGTCATCAAGATTGACACTGACGAATAAACGAAAGGCACCATTGAAGAATTGTCTTTTCAAGGGTGCCTGAATCTCTTTTTGCTCTAAAAAAGGTCCCTTTTTCACAGTATGTGGGAATGGGACCTTTTTTTTTCATCAAGTGAAGAAAGTCTTCTAAAAGAACAGACTCAAGTATCCTCATTTTCCGGGATCTTGACATAATATGATATATTGAGCTTTGCCCAATGTTCTTTCAGCCAATTTCTGTAAATCTGATAATACTATGAAATTGAATCATATTCCTGTTGTGATCATCGGTGGTGGGCCTGGTGGTCTGGTCTGTGCAAAAGTGCTGGCAGAGTCGGGCCGCAGGGTTCTAGTGGTAGAGCGCAAGGTGACAATCGGTCCTAAGGTCTGTGCAGGCGGGATCACATGGCATGGATTGATCAGTCGGGTACCGGGAAAGTGGATCGAACAGTCCTTTCATCGCCAACGTATTGTAACCCGTTGGCAGAAAGGAACAGTAACCGAAAAACAGCCAATCATCGCCACTGTTAATCGTTTGCACCTTGGCCGGTATATGTTGGATCAGGCACGTAACGCAGGGGCTGAAGTCCTGAACGGCTGGCAGTTGCGCCGGATTGATGGTCGGACACTTGAGATCGAGAACAAAAAAGACCGTACACGTCAAACGTTGACCTGTGAATACCTTGTTGGGGCCGACGGTTCAACATCTCTTGTCAGACGATCTCTTGGCCTGAGCAGCCGGCGCATGGGCGTGGGGATCAATTACCAGATAAAGGGATGCCATTCTGAGATGGAATGGCATCTGAATAGCCGTTTTTTTAAAAATGGCTACGGCTGGATTTTTCCACACCGTGAGACGGTTTCTATTGGAGCTTATGTGGATCGTCAGGTCATGGATGCCCGTACGTTAAAGGAGCAGCTTCTTCGCTGGGCGCAGTCCCAGGGCTTTGATCTGAGTCGTGAGCGGGGCCGTGCCGAGTATATCAATTATGATTATCGGGGCTGGCAGTTTGGTCAAACTTTTCTGGTTGGAGATGCGGCAGGCCTTGCTTCGGGACTTACCGGCGAAGGTATCTATCCGGCAATCGTTTCAGGTGAAGAAGTGGCTCAAAAAATACTTGATCCGCAATATGAAAGCACGGTCATGCCACAGCTGATCCGCAACCATCACATACACAGTCGCATGGTCCGCCTGACCAGTAATCCTGTTTTAAATACACTAACAGGAGAAATGATGGCACGAGCACTCCTGAGTGGTATAATCAATTTCAAACGTCTGGAGATGGCCCCGTAAGTCGCGGGTAGTCACTCATCATTTGCAACGGCCTCTACGCCATCAATCAAGAGAGACATTCACCTCTATGAACAGTCCAGCCAAAAAGAAAAACACCCTTTTCCTGAATGTGGCCTTTGTTGCTGTTGGCGCTGTAATCCTTGTTTTTTTTCTCAGGGCCCCTGAGGTTACAACGCCTCGTCTGCCCCATGATGAGATTCATGATCCGTTCCGTCCCATGAAAAAACGCGAGGCCGACAAGCAATGTGAGAGTTGCCACTATCCACAGGGTGAAGCCCCGATGCCAGCCGTTCATCCTATTACCACAGAGCGCTGCCTCTTCTGTCACCGTCGTGATGATTGACCGTTCAGAGTGAACCATCACGGCCGCTCTCTCTTTTCACTGTCTCTCTGGCGGAGCCCTTCTCTGGGATTGTTTCTATTTGCCAGCCAATGTTTGTTCTGATAAAATTTCTTCAAGAGATAAATTCTCCATATCATGTCGCTGATCTGATCGAAAGACCAGATGGTTCCATCTACCTGTTTAAATTTCAATCAGACAAAGGACATCCCCTCAGTGAGGTGAACACATGGATCACAAAGGGAAATTGGGCGATCTTTTACTGGAAAATAAGATTATTACTCAGGCGCAACTCTTTGAAGCCCTCGCACAACAGGGAGAACTTGGACTCCCCATAGGTGAGACCCTGATCTATCTGGATCATATCAGTGAACATCAGCTGCTCACCCTCCTCAGCGAACATCTGCAAATCGATTACATCAATCTCTCCGAAAACAACTTTCAGGTGATCGATTGTTCCCTGGCCACCATCCTTTCTGAGGGGATATGTCAAAGCCACAGGATTCTGCCTGTATTCTTGCTTGAGGTGGATCAGGAAAAAGAGATTACCCTCGCAATGTCCAACCCTCTGGACGAATCGGCATGCAATGAGGTTGAGAAGCTGACCGGATATCGCACGACACCGGTTCTGACCACTGCATCACACATTGAAGAAGGAATTCGGAGACTTTTCCAGTCCGTTGAAACACAGGAAGCGGATACAGACGATGGTATCTCTTCTCGTCTGGAAATTGACCGGATTCTTTACGTGAACAGAATGCTGGCTCAGGCAATCCAGTTGAAGGCAAGTGATATTCACATTGAGCCCCATGCCACTGAGGCTCATGTTCGATACCGCATCGACGGCGTTCTCCATCTCATCGAGACACAACAGCTGGAAGAGATGCCCCCTGTTGTGTCTCGCTTTAAGGTTATGGGCAGCGAACATCGCGCCTCAATGAACCTGGACAAAAAAAATATTCCGCACGATGGTTCCTTTGCCAGGGTTATCGGTGGGCACTCTGTTGATTTCCGTGTCAGCACCTTTCCAACAATCTATGGGGAAAAGGTGGTAGTGAGGATTCTTGACAGAAGCAGTCGTGCTGCAATTAACACTCTCAGCCATCTCATGATGGCCCCGGCGACCATGCACAGTTTTCTGCATTACATCAAGCAGCCAAACGGGATTATTATTGCGACTGGCCCGGCAGGCAGCGGCAAGACAACCACCCTGCACGCGGCAATAAACGAAATCAACAACGTGGGACTCAACATTGTAACCGTGGAAGATCCCGTGGAATATCATGCCCCTGATTTTATCAACCAGAGCAATCTTCTCCCCCAGGCCGGATTTACCTATCCTCGAGCCCTGCGCTCTATCCTCAGACAGGATCCGGACGTTATTTTAATAGGAGAAATTCGGGATCTGGAAACCGCGGAGGTGGCAATCCATGCTGCCCTGACCGGTCATCTGGTTTTTACCACAATGCACACTGACACCGCTGCAGGAGCTGTCGTGAGGCTTGTTGATCTTGGTATTGATGAATTCATTCTTTCATCCACGGTGGTGTCGTCTCTCAACCAGCGTCTGCTACGCAAAAATTGCCCTGATTGTGCAGAAAAATATTCCCCGAACCGGGAAGAATTAAACGCCCTGAGAATCGACCAGCAGGTCATTGATGAAATATTAGCAAATCAAGACCGTTATGATATCCGGAAGGGTAAGGGGTGCACTCTGTGTCGCAAGTCGGGTTATTATGGTCGACATGGTGTGTATGAATTGCTTGCTGTCACCCCACCCATCAAGAAGATGATACGAAACAAAGAGACTTCTGATGTTATCTCGACAAAATCCAGAGAATTCCAGCAATTGAATATGCTCTTTGAGGATGGATTACGCCTGGTCCTCTCTGGCATTACTACTTTTAGTGAACTGCAACGGGTTCCCCGCGGTGATTATCCTTTGAAAAGCATCAGTGAGATATTCGCAACAGCCGACATCACGCTTGGCAGCCTTTAGATTTAGAGGATTGAGTGGGAAGTTTCAGCCAGCAACATGACTGAAACCATACGGCTCTCGCAAAAAAAGGTCTTTTCATTCAAGGTCAGTAGTACGCTCAGGACTTTGACCCCGGAATATGGCCTCTGTGCCTGCGGTCAAATTTTTCACGCGCCTTTATCTTGAATGAAAAACCTTATTTTTCAACGGAGCCAGACGTTAAAAAAAGGTTCTTTCGTATTTAAGTTGAAAGCCTCGGACTTAGGAGGCCGCAGTGTTGATG
>JACNLK010000076.1 GCA_014381505.1 Candidatus Desulfatifera sulfidica
GGGGCCGCCTTTTGCATGAGCCCCGGTCTCCCAGGGGGGGGGGGGAGTTGCCCCGGTACATGAGCGGGCAGCCCTGCCCGGCCTGCCATGGGGCCCGCCTCAAGCCCGAGGCCCTGGCGGTCCATATAGGTGAGCATTCCATTTTTGATCTGACCAGCCTGGCCGTGGAGAAGCTGCTGGCCCGCCTGCCGCTTCTGCCCTTCAGTCCCCGTGAGCGGACCATTGGCGAACCCATCCTCAAGGAAATTGTTGACCGCCTCTCCTTTCTTGAGGATGTGGGTCTGGGGTATCTGACCCTGGAGCGTCGTTCGGCCACGTTGTCTGGGGGTGAGGCTCAGCGCATCCGCCTGGCCTCACAGATCGGTTCGCGCCTGGCCGGAGTATTGTATATCCTTGATGAGCCCAGTATCGGTCTTCATCAACGAGACAATCAGAAGCTGATCAACACCCTGATCGAACTGCGTGATCTTGGCAACAGTGTCATTGTGGTGGAGCATGATCATGAGACGATCATGACCGCTGATCACGTCCTTGACATGGGTCCAGGAGCCGGGGTGCACGGAGGCGAGGTGGTGTATAATGGCCCCGTTTCCGGTCTGCTGGCCTGTAAGGAATCACAGACCGGGGCCTATCTCAGTGGCCGGCTGGCCATCGAGATTCCGCAACAGCGCCGCCGGGTGAAAAAACGGGGGCAGGACAGGCTGCTCCTGAAAAAAGCCTCGGTGAATAATCTGAAACAGGTCAATGTGAGCTTTCCTTTGGGGGTGATGACCTGTATTACCGGTGTATCCGGTTCGGGGAAGAGTTCCCTGGTGATCGAAACCCTCTTTCCCCTAGTGCGCGAGGGCTTGCAGCGTCGTCAGGATCAGGTGCGCCAGGATGGAACGACCCTTTCCGGACTTGAGCACCTGGACAAGGTGGTGGATATCGATCAGAGTCCCATCGGGCGCACGCCCCGTTCCAATCCTGCCACCTACACCGGGGTTTTCACCCCGATCCGTGACCTGTTTACCCGTCTGCCGGAATCCCGGGCCCGTGGTTATCGCCCCGGCCAGTTCAGTTTTAATCTGAAGGGGGGGCGTTGCGAGGCCTGTGAGGGCGAGGGGGTGAATCGGATTGCCATGCATTTTCTGCCGGATATCTATGTGGTCTGTGAGACCTGCGGAGGCAGGCGTTACAACAGTGAGACCCTGGAGATCCGTTATCGGGACAAGAATATCCATGAGGTCCTGGCCATGACCGTGGAAGAGGCCCTGGCCTTTTTTCAGAATGTGCCGCCCATCAGGAATCGTCTGGAAAAGCTCTTTGATGTGGGGCTGGGCTATATCAGTCTGGGCCAGTCCTCGGTGACCCTGTCCGGCGGGGAGGCGCAGCGGGTCAAGCTGGCCCGTGAGCTGGCGGGCAGACCCACGGGGCGAACCCTGTATATCCTGGACGAGCCCACCACCGGATTGCATCCTGCTGATATCCGTCACCTGCTGGCAGTCCTTGGTCGTCTGGTGGACCAGGGCAATACAATGGTGGTGATTGAGCATAACCTGGACGTCATCAAGGTGGCGGACTGGGTCATCGACGTGGGGCCCGAGGGGGGAGAGCGGGGTGGTGAGATTGTGGCCAGCGGGACACCCGAGGATGTGTCTGGCGTGGAGGGATCCCATACCGGTTGTTTTCTTGGACCAGTCCTGAAGCAGCAAAGTTGAAATACCTTTTTCCTTTGCGTCACTGGTCCGGATGCGGTTTAATGACTTTTGAAAAAAGGCATCCCTACTTTGGGTGTTGGCAGGAACTTTATATTCATTTTATTTGAGGATAGGAAACATGACAGAAGAAAATGGCACCGGTGCTGCCCCTGAGCAGCCGGTTTTCCGTATGCAGAAGATGTTTATCAAAGATCTTTCATTTGAGAGTCCCAATTCTCCAGATGTTTTCCTTCAGCAGGGCACCACACCCAAGGTGGATGTCAATCTGAAGCTCAATAACCGCAAGATCGATGATGATCACTGGGAAGTCTCTCTTGAGATCACGGCCAAGATTGAGGATAAGGGCAACAATGACCGGGTCATGTTTGTCATGGAAATCGAGCACGCAGGCATCTACCTGCTGAAGAACATCCCGGCCGAGCATCTGGACATGGTCCTCGGCGTTGACTGTCCGACCCTGCTCTTCCCCTTCACCCGCCAGATCATCAGCCAGCTTTCAGTGGACGGCGGCTTTGTCCCCTTCCAGATGGATCCCATCAACTTCATGGCCCTGTTCCAGGAATCCAGGAAGAAAAAGGCCGAGCAGGAAAACTAAGCATAATTTTCTGAGTCAAGGATGACACAAAAAAGGCCCCTGCCGGTATCTACCGGCAGGGGCCTTTTTTGTGTTGAACTCTTATTGATTGTTACTGAGTTTTGCGAAGTGGTTCGTAAAGGTAAAAATGCTCTCCTACGACTCGCATGTAGTGTTTGTAAATGCTCTTTTCACCTGGAGCCGTTTTGTCGGTAACCTTAACAAAGAAGCGGCACTCATTTTCAACACTCCAGTCAAAAATTGCCTTTGTCTTCTGACGGAATGATCTGGTATTCATAACCTGATTAAACGGGATAGCATGAGTTGGCAGTAGTGCCTGTTCTTGAACCCGATGCGGAAGGGCACGATCTTGCAGTGAGATTCCCTTTGATGTCAGGGTGGCGTCAAAAATATACTCTGTTTTGCCTGTTGGGCTAATCCAACAACTCGGCTTTTCGCCAATATTATAAATGGTGATTTGCTGCTGCAATCCTTTGTTTTCTTGCTCCAATTGTCGAATTCGATCAAGGAGATCCGGGTCAGCAGAAGCTATGAGTTGCCCTGGATCACTGGGGACGAGTTGTGCCTGTGCGTTGAAATCATCAATCAAACGAGTCATTGCTTGTTCAATTGCGGCTTTGGAAAGAGGGGCGGATTTGATTTCATCAAATGCGGTGTTGGACGAAATGTTAACCAATGCTCGATTACTCCAGACAATCTGACCACTCATGGCCTCCTGGACCCACATCCAAATTTGAGTTATCTGGTTTCTGGTTGCTTCTGTTCCGGGGGCTGGGAGCCACTCTATGATATTGTCGTTTGCGTGACCAAAGAGATTAATAGGCTCGGAGTTGTTATCGCTAATTCGAACACCGGCAGATTTCTGAGGCCAGTAGTCATATTGCTCTGAATTTGCAAAACCAACTGCAAGATGACTATCCGGATCTGAAATAAAGGGTAGTCTTTTAGTATGCCAGGGGAGCCAGTCTAACCTGCTGGTGTTGCTGGTGACCTGTATGCGGCCTCGTACAACATAATCCGCTTTCAGATTACGTCCCAGTTTGGCAAGGGTTTCATTATTGAGTTCCTGGTTTCCAGGTGCATCAATAATTTTATTGAAGCGATCTGTACGTTGTTCCTGGGTATAGGTGCGAAGCACATCCTTCATTGACTCAGACCAATCATTGCTCATCTCGTTCTGTAGCGAGGTGATGTTATTGGGGGCGAAATCTGTGAAATGGATGATGTCTTGCGAACTCAGGTAGTCAAGGGTGTCTCCCTGAGTTTTCAACTCAAAACCCTGAGCAGAGAGTTTTTTATGCAATATTGAGTGAATGGTTTGATTTCTCAGATTTGCACCAGCCAAGGTATCAGCATAGCTGTAGTCGGCAAAGGGCAGGTGAGCAAGAGAGGTGCTAAGGCCTGACGTTTGTTGTGCGTGAACCTGTGAGGTGCTGAGCGCACTGAACAGGCAAGTTAAAATGAATAAGGTACCAAGCCGTCTCATAAAATTCTCCTGTGCAACAGAGGATACTGATGTGATTTTAAATTGATTGTTAGATAATCCGTGGTCGGAGGAGAATGATTAACTCCCTTTTTTCACTTACTTTTTCTTCATAACCGAATAAATATTTGAAGAATGGGATGTCTCCAAGTCCTGGGGCAAAATTTTCATCTGATTGCGTTGTATTACTTATGAGGCCACCGATGACGAGCATTTCACCATCTTTGACTTTCACTGTGGTGCTCATTTCTCGGACATTGACTATGGGGAGGCCAACTTCGGTACCGAAAGAACCAACTTGACGGTACTCAATAGGTTCCAAGAGTTCCGATGTTACTGGCACCAAGTTTAATATGATTTCGTTCTGGTTGAGAATGTTGGCAGTCAGGGCTAAACCGAGACCAGAAAGAATTCTTTCTGTATCAACGGTGTAGGTAATAACACCAGTATCGGTGTCAGCATCCGACTCGATTTTGTCGATATAGGTAACATTTCGGCCAACGGAGATCATCGCTGGCTGGCCATTGAGGACACTGATCTTTGGATTGGAGAGGACTTTGGCATTACCCTCTTCGTTGAGAGCATTAAGAAAGACTGAAAAACCAGCATCTCCAAGAGTCAGTTTTGATACAAACCTTGAGCCACCATTTTCTGTGGACCAAAGCTCGCCATTGGTACCGAACTCAACCGAACCGGCGAGTTGGAAGTTTTTCAGGACATTATTCCAGTTGATACCAAGCGAGGAGTTATCGGTCAGGGCGACCTCAATGATCTTGGCCTCGATGGATATTTGTTTGTAGAGCTCTTTTTTCAGATTGTCTATGTAGGTCTCGATTCTGTCCAGGAGAGGCCTGGGCGCATGGACTGTTATCAGGCCGACGGGTTTGTCAATGGTGTAACGGTTACCCGAGGCTGAAATCTGGCGTGTGGCTGCCGGGGCACTTGTCGTTGCGGTGTCAGTGGTAGATGCTTCCGGTGCAACTGAGATAGCCGTTGAAGCCGAAGTAGACCAGGTGGCAAGGATTGCATCTAAGTTTTCTTGAATATTTTTCCAGATGTCGAACTCATTACCCTGGCTGTTGATGCGGATAGTACCATCAATATTGCCACTTTCGGTACTGCCTCCAAGGATGTTGCCGCCTGTACCAGTCTCGTAGGTTTGTTTGGTAAACGGCATGGCGATATGGAGCTGACGTGTTTCTTTGTATTTTATGACGATGGTTGAGCCTCGCATCTCATGGAAGTAATCAACCTGTCGCAGGAGATTATCGATGGCGTTGTAGTAGTCATCATTGGCGTTGATATCAACGTCTACAAGAACATTCTGGTCAACATCGCTGGCCCAGGAAATGTTCATGTTTTTAAGAGACGCCAGTCTTTTCATGATATCCCACAAGGGCTGAGGTCCCTGTGTTGTACTGATTGTGGCTCCAACCTTAATTACAACATCAAGATCCTTGGCAGCTAAAGCTTCTTTGGCACCCTGACCAACAATGTAAGCCGATCTCTGGTACTGAACAGGCAAGGTGAGTCGTTGTTCGGCAGGTGGTGTGACCGGCGGGCTGGGAAGGGTAGTCGTTGCTGTTTCGATTTCCGGAAGGGACTGGTCAGCCTGCTGGGTATATTGGGCGCAGGATGTACAGAAAAAAACCAGGGCAAGAAGGCCGGTCAAACGAGCCAGCTGGATTATCAGTTTCATAAAGTGATCCTTGGTTTTACAATGGTGAACAGATTAGGTGTTAAGTTAATTTCAATTATGGCTTCGGCACTGATGGTGCTAGGGCTAATCGGGCCTGTATGTAGTTTTTTAAATTCGGCGGTAATTGAAAACCTGAAGCCAGAATTGCGCGATATTTGCCGCTTGCAAGAATGTCCTGCCCCATTTTGTCGTGAATCCTCGCTGTAGCGATCATACTTGTGAGAGACTCACCATAGATTTGGTTGTGGCGTTCGAGTAGTGTAAGAGCTGCGTCAAATTGCTTGTTTTCTTCATTGAAGGTTGCGTAACTCAGGAGCGCTTCCATGAGTGGTGTTTCGTCGCTGATACTCTGGTTAAAGTACTCCATTGCCTCGGCTGTCCGGCCCATGTTCGCTGACGCAATTCCAGCATACAGGGCTGCCTGGCTGTTTTCGGGGTTGGCCGCTAATCCCTTTTGGGCAAAATAGACGACGCGGGCATTTATACCTAGGTCGACCAGGTAGATAGAGGCTAAACGATTGGCCAGTTCCGCGTTTGCCGGCCATAGATTCAAGGCCTGTTCGTAGAGCATTGAGGCGCCTTCAATGTCGTTGTTTTTTTCAAGGATTCGGGCATTGCGAATAAGATCCTTGGCCTGCATAATGGCTGCCGGTTCCTGTTCCTGTTGTTCGATGACAAGTGCCTCAGCAATAACCAGTTCAGTGTCTGCCTCAAAAGAAAAATTGTCGGCAGCCCGCTCGGGCCAGATGAATTCTTTTGAGGCGGGGTAGATGACAAGTGTGTTGAAGCGCTCTTCTTTTTTGAGATTCTTGAGGTTGAGGATGATATCCAGGGCAAAATCCCAGGGAACCTCGCTGAGATTCAGGGTGAGTGAGCCTTTTACTGCCTCGTCAACCACAATGTTACGGCCGCTGATTTGTCGGAAAAGTCGAAAGACATTGTGCAGGTCTATTTTGTAGAAATCGACTGTGATCTGTTCGTTATTGTAGCCTGAGAATTGAAATGTCTTTTCCAGTTTTTCAGCTGGTGTTTCTTCTTTGGATGCACTATCGAAGACAGGAATATCTGGGCCTGAAGTCACTTTTGAAGAAGGGATCAAGGGCTCCAGCGAGAGGTCGTCTATTGGTTGATCAGCGACTTTGCTCGTATCATCTTTGGGTTTGGGGTAGATGAGAATCAGTAAGTCATTGTCTTCACGGTCGACATTGGTGGTGTGACTTTCAGGGACTTGCAGCTCAAGACGGGTGGTCTGTAAATCCTGGTTGTCGCTGGTGGTGATTTTCATATCCACCAGATCGCTGTCAGCGGCTATCTGATCTGGAGCGATGCTCGGGAGCAGTTTCGCTTCTGCGATGTCGATAATCACCCGGGCCGGGTTTACCAGCTGGTAGTGGGTGAAGGCCGGAGGCTGGTCTCCGCGTAGACGTATCAGCAGGGAGCTGTCAAAGGCATCAGTGTCAATGGCGCTGATGGTGTAGGTTTCGGCTGCGACAGCAGTTCTGACAGCTAGTGGTAGTCCGGTGAACATTGTGCAGAGCATGAGCTGGCACAGGATGAATATGGAGAGGTAGCGCTGCATGGTATTATTGTTCTCCCTCTTTTTTAAGCTGCATGACAAATTCGCTTTTGATTTTTTTCCCGGTCCGGGTCAGAGCGGTTTCTTCAATGATGACACGCGCGGCTTCAATTCTTTTGACCACGCCACGTTTGCCGATCTTAAGTCCTTTTTCGATGAGGTAGCCTTTCCCCGTGAAATCTTCGACCATGGCCATGGGCTGGTTGTTAACCGATACAACGGCCACCAGGGTGAGCTGGCCGGGTTCAAAGAGGCGCATGCCGCTCAGTTGTTCCTGGGGATCGATGATATCATCGGGGTCAGGAGTGTTTGACGCCGCCTGCTCGGTGATAAACGGTTTAAATGGATCTGTCCGTCCTTCGATCAGGTATTCAAAGAGTTCTTGCGTCTTGTCTTGCGGAGCCTGTTGTTCCACCTGGCCCTTGTCAGTTGCTGTCTCAGCGGCAAATGAATTGTGATGATTCATGGCTCCTGTAATAAAAACCAGGGGCAGGATCAGAAAGGTGAAGCGTGATTTGATGTGGAGTGCTTGCGACCGTCTCATTTTTTCTTCTGTCCTTCGGCTTTCGGGGCGAGCTGCTTGTTGGTGAAGCGGTAGGTGACCAAGCGGCAGGTCGAGCTCAGGATCATTTCGTTTTCATCTTTTTTGGGGCCACCGAGATTGATGTTTGAGACGGTGACGATCCGGTCAAGTTTGTTCACTTGATCAAGGAAGAGACCAACGTTGTGATATGGTCCTTGTACATGGATATCAACCGGAATCTCAGCGTAAAAGTCTTTATCGATGTCACTGAGTGGCTTGAAGGTGAGGAAATCGAGACCGGCACTGCGCCCCAGGCTTGATATGTTGGTGAGGAGCGCCGGAATTTCTTTTTTCTTGGGAAGAAGCTTTCCAGTTTCAAGGAACAGCTCTTCAGTCGCGGCCATTTCTGCTTGGAGTTTCTCCAGGTTTTTGGCCTTGGCAATGGTGAGTTGCAGTTCCTGGTTGAGTTGCGTTTTCTGGTTTGTCAGTGCCTGGATTTTTTTATTGCTGGGCTGGAATGATAAAAAGAAAAACAGGACAGCAGGTACCAGCAGAATTGCGACCGCCAAAGCAATTTTAACATTTTGCTGCAGGGGTAGGTAGGTATCGTTAATGAACGTATCCCAGGCAACAATGATTTTATTGGTCTGAATCATGGCGTCCCGGGTTGTTTGTTCTCAGCTGCGTCCTGCTCCGGAGGAAGGGCCACGGAACATTGCAGAGAAAATGATTTAAGGCTTCGTCCAGCCACTCGTGTGAGGGAGGCGTTGGACAGGTTAACCGTGCCGACATGGGGCGAGGCTTCCAGTTTGTTCATGAAATGAGCTATGGTCTGGTTATCCAGGGCCACACCGGTCAGCGCCAGAGACGATCCTTGCTGTTTAAGGCTTGTCAGCCATAAACGACTGCTGTCGACTAGTTGGGCCACTTGATCGAGAACTTCTACTGTCAGTGATGATTCCTTGTCCAATGTCTTGATGACCTGGATCTTGCGTTCCAGTTCTTTCTTGGCCTTTTCTATGTCTTTTATTTGTTTGAGGATGGGTTTGTAATGCTCGAGCTCTTTCTTGATTGCAACAATGTCCTGCTCTAAGCCTTTGGCCTTGTTCGCCTGGAAAAGACCGATTGCAAGCAGAGTCAGGAGCAGAACAATCAGGGCCGAGAAGAAAATCTGCAGCTGATTGCGGGCATTGGCCTGCTCTTTGAGCTGCTCGATGGGTAAAAGGTTGATTCTCAGCATGATCTTTTCCTAGATCTCCGATGTGCGGATGGCCAGACCAGCGGCAATGGCCATTTCCGGCCCGACCTGTGCAAGGTACTCGGGGTCGATTTTTCTGGGGTTGGTGATCATGTTGGAAAAAGGGTTAAATTGTTCGACTGGCAGGTCGATGCTCTGTTCCAGGAGCTCGGCAAATCCGGTTATGTTCGATCCGCCTCCACATATGATCAGTTTGCTTAATGGTTCACGACGGTTGTTGGCGTGATAAAGGTCGATGGCCGTTTTGATTTCTTCTATCCATTGATTGCAACGGCTGTTGAAAATTTCTTCGATCGCCGCCTGCTTGTCGCCGGCTGGTTGAATGCCAAGTTTCAGTGCTTCAGCTTCTTCAAAATCAATATCGAGTTCGTATTGAATCTGGTCTGTCAGTTCTCTGCTGCCGACCACGATGTCCCGGGCCATGGTTGCGGCCTCATCTAACATGACATTCATGTTGATTTTGGATGCTCCGATATCAACCAGCGCGACGTTGCTGCTCTCCGGGTGGTTGTATTTGTAGGCGTTGCCCAGAGCGAATCCGTCTACATCAACTACCGTTGGAAAGAGATTGATTGATTTGAACATCTCCAGGTATGCATCAACCACGTCTTTTTTAGCTGCGGCCAGGAGAACATCGGTTCTCTCAGAGCCTTCACGGTTCGTTTTCAAATCCTGGAAGTCAAGATAGACCTCGTTGATGTCAAAGGGGATATATTGTTCGGCTTCAGAGAGGATGTGGTCTTTGATTAACTCCTCATCCATATGCGGAAGAGCAATTTTTTTAACCACCACTGAAAAACCGGACATGGCAAAACCTACCTTCCGATTTTTGATTTTCAGGTGCTTGAGGAGGTTTTTGATGATATTGCCAACTTGCTCAGGGTCGTGCAGGGTTCCGTCGTCCACGGCACCCTCAGGCAGCAGATTACTGCCGAGACTGAGTACTTCGTATTCATCATTGCTGCGTTGCAGCTGACAAATTTTGACCGAATGAGAACCGATGTCGATACCGACGATCAGCTTTTCTTTAGCGCAAAAGGGGAGGTTCATGATTGCGGTGGAGCTCCAGCTTAACTGAGGACTATTGATCTTTATTCGACGTATTATCAGTTTCTTGTGCGCTTCAGCCTCAAGTACAGATGTTCATATCTCGGGCTGGGGTGTAATCAATACTTATTTCCAAACATGTTCACATGTCTGTATTAACTACACAAAAAAACTGTTTGTCAAGGGAGATGAGTGTAAAAGATAGAATTTTATTCGTTCAATAACAGCCAGTTAAGTTTAGCAGTCGTGTGTGAGGTGATTATACAGCGATTCAGTTATAGATTTTTTGCTTTAAATTGGCATGGATTCCTGCCGTTGTTCTTGGCCCGGATGATCAATTTTTTTAAAACTGATTAAACCGGGCTGTTGGAAGCACCTTGAAGTTGAAGAATTATTGAGGTATTGTCAATTAATTGACTGGCCTGCAATAGTGGCCGTACTCCAAAGGGTAAAGAAACATTGGCTGCAAAGCAGAAAAAAAATACAGTCAGGGAATATACTGAGGCTATTGTTATAGCCGTTCTTCTGGCTGTGGTTATCCGTACTTTTGTGGTTCAGGCCTTCAAAATTCCGTCCGGTTCCATGCTTCCGACTCTGCAGATTGGCGACCACCTTTTGGTCAGCAAGTTTGTTTATGGTCTGCGCCTCCCGGCAACCGGTACCCGGCTCATTCCGTGGAAGGATCCGGCTCGTGGTGATGTGGTTGTTTTTCGGTTCCCGGAGAATCGTTCCATTGATTACATCAAACGGGTGGTGGGAGTGGCCGGTGATCGTGTGGAGATTCGCAATAAGCAACTTTTTATTAACGGTAAGCGGGTCGAAGATTCCCATGCCCATTTTACGAACTCGCCAGTGATGCCTGCTTCTGTGGGGCCTCGAGATAATTTCGGTCCGGTTCTTGTACCGCAAGGCAATATCTTTGTCATGGGTGATAACCGCGACAACAGCTATGACGGTCGTTTCTGGGGGTTTGTCGAAGAACGTGATATACTGGGCAAGGCATTTGTTTTGTACTGGTCTTGGGATATTGACCGGCCTCTTTTTTCGTTGGATCGTCTTCAATCCATTCGCTGGACCCGTCTGGGTGACTGGATCTACTGATTTCAGGTGACTGTGAAAAACGAATTTTCATTTCAACATCGACATATTCTTGGTCTGGAACAGTTTTCCCCGGACGATATTCATCATATTCTTGCCACTGCCCGTTCCTTTAAAGATATTTCCTCCCGCGCCATCAAAAAAGTTCCCACCCTGCGTGGCCGCACGATCATCAATCTCTTTTTTGAACCTTCAACTCGAACCCGTCTTTCTTTTGAGATTGCTGCCAAACGGATGAGCGGCGACACGTTTAATATCTCAGCCTCCACCAGCTCGGCCACTAAGGGTGAAAGCCTGATTGATACGGCTCGAAATATTCAGGCCATGAGCCCGGATATTATTATTGTTCGTCATTCGAGCTCTGGTGCGCCTCACCTCCTCAGTCGTCATGTACAGGCCGCAATCATCAATGCTGGGGATGGCACCCATGAACATCCAAGCCAGGGTCTGTTGGATTTGATGACCGTCATGGAACACAAAGGGCGAGTCGAGGGATTGACTGTTGCGATAATCGGTGATATCGCCCATAGCCGGGTGGCCCATTCCAATATTATCGGTTTTGCTAAACTTGGGGCTTCAGTACGTGTCGCAGGCCCAATGACTTTTCTGCCTCCGCAATTGACCAGCATGGGAGCCACGGTCTGCAGGAGTGTTGCCGAAGCCGTGGAAGGTGCTGATGTGGTTATGGCCCTGCGCATCCAAAAAGAGCGGCAAAACGATCCGTTGATTCCGTCTCTGCGTGAATATGCCCGTTTTTACGGGATTAACCGTGATGTTTTACGTGGGGCGGCCGATGATGTCTTGATCATGCACCCTGGACCGGTCAATCGCGGTGTGGAGATGAGCCCGGATGTGGCCGATGGTCAGGGCTCTGTGATTCTGGATCAGGTGGCCAACGGGGTTGCCGTCCGGATGGCTCTGCTCTATCTGGTTCTGGGTGGCGAAAAGAGCGGAGGGGAAGGGGCATCATGAGTGAATGTATTGTTTTTAGCGGCGGCCGTATCATCGATCCTGTCAATGGGATTGATCATGTTGGCGAGTTGGCGATTGCTGATGGCTGTATCGTAGCTGATTCTCCAGCGGATGCCCGTCGGATCGATTTGACGGGTAAGTGGTTGATTCCCGGTTTGATTGATATGCACGTTCATCTGCGTGAACCGGGCGAGGAATATAAAGAGACCATTGCCACAGGGACCCGGGCTGCTGCGGCAGGCGGGTTTACGGCCGTTGCCTGTATGCCCAACACTCGACCTGTTAATGACGAGGCTGCGGTGACCCGGTTGATTCTGGAGAATGCAGCGGCCGAGGGCTCAGCTCGTGTTTATCCAGTGGGAGCCATCAGTCGTGGCAGCCGTGGTGAAGAGCTGGCAGAGTATGGTGAGATGAAGGCCGCGGGAATCCGGGCGGTGAGTGATGACGGTCTGCCGGTTGTTGACAGCCAGTTGATGCGCCGGGCTTTGGAGTACGCGGCCGGTCATGGTTTGCTGGTTATCTCTCATTCGGAAGAGCATGCGCTCAGCCGGGGTGGGTCCATGAACGAGGGGGCTCTGTCAACTCGTATGGGGCTGCGCGGCATTCCAACGGCTGCTGAATCTATTATGATTTATCGTGAGTTGGCCCTGGCTGAGCTGACTGGTCAGCGGATTCATATAGCTCATGTCAGTGCCGCATCGGCGATTGATCTGATTCGTCAGGCCAAGGCGCGTGGGGTTCGGGTTACGGCCGAGACCGCACCCCATTACTTCACTCTCACCGAAGCAGCGGTGGATGGGTATAATACCCATGCCAAGATGAGCCCGCCCCTGCGCAGTGAAGCTGATCGTAAGGCCGTGTGTCAGGCCCTGGTAGATGGAACCTTTGATGCGATAGCAACAGATCATGCTCCCCATTCTGTATTGGAAAAAGAGGTGGAGTTTGATCAAGCCGCCAATGGGATTATAGGTTTGGAGAGCGCCTTGCCCCTGGCTCTTGCCTTGGTTCGAAAAGGCCTGATTACCCCGACGCGACTGGTTGAGCTGATGTCAGCGGCACCGGCGAGAATCCTGGGAGTTGAAGGGGGCAGCCTGACGCCCGGTGGTCCGGCCGATCTGGCAATCATTGATCCTGATTTGGAGTTTCTCTTCAGCGCTGAGGATCTTTATTCAAAAAGCAAAAACTCCCCATTTTTGGATTGGTCCATGCAGGGCAGGGCCATACTCACCATCTGCAATGGTCGGATCACTCATGATATATTGGGGTTGTTTGGCTGAGATCAGGTTTTGTCCGTTTGCCTTTTCAAGGTAGCCTTAAGGTGGGCTTATGATTTTGTGGAGGGCTTTGTCAGCAATGGTGTCAATGCCTGAGCAACTTCCCGGCAGAAACTCCCCAGCGCCTTGTTCAACGCGACAACCAGTTCTTCCTGATTCTGAGCGACCGTAACTATCCGGTGACTGCTTCGTTTTTCCGGTAGCAGGATTGTGTCATCTGCATCCTTTATTGACCAGCGGACAATGAGTCGAGCGCTTTCATTCCTCTCGTTTTCAAAACGGATCACCTCAACCAGGAGCTGGTAATCCGTGAGACTGGAAGATGGCCAGGGGTGGAGAAGGATACGATCAGTGCCCAGCAGTACTGAGAGGTTTTCCCCCAGAACCCTGGGGATATTTTTACTGAGTGGTTCAGCCCAGCGGTGGCTGTCGGCCAGGTGGAGCTGGTTGGGTGTCAGTCGGGTGACGAGCTGGGGGCGGTCTAAATAGTCTGGTATTTGCACCGGGCCGATACCGAGTACGATCTGGTCTGTTTGAGTCACTTTGCTCCCGGGCAGTATGGTTGGATTGAC
Organism: Candidatus Desulfatifera sulfidica; assembly: GCA_014381505.1. Taxonomy (GTDB): domain Bacteria; phylum Desulfobacterota; class Desulfobulbia; order Desulfobulbales; family Desulfocapsaceae; genus Desulfatifera; species Desulfatifera sulfidica. The sequence continues at coordinate 13,798 of JACNLK010000076.1, forward strand.
CTCTTGGGCTGCGAGCTGGTAATAGCGCACTGGCTGGGTGCGAGAGCAGCTCGTCAGGAGCAGAAAGGCGCAGGCCAGCAGGGCTGATAGAGCTGACAGGCGTCCGTGTTTCACTTTGCGGCGTATGTTTCTCATTGTTGCTCCTCCTCAATCCGTTTTCCCTGTAAAGCGGCCTCGGGTTGCTGCTCCAGGGTTTCTGCCAGAAACCGTAAGGCGCGGGCCGCACGGGTGATTTCCGACAAGGCCGTATTGAGATGATGTACTGTCGGAGATTTTTCTCCGACCAGACCCTGTAAGGCTTGTGCCGTCCTGGCCAGTTCTTCGCTGGCATTACTGAGGCTGGTCAACATGGGCGAGCTGGCCTCGGCCATTGAACTGACCCTGATCATTGCGGTCTGGGCCGTTTCAAAGGCCGTGCGCATTTCGATGAGATCTGCCCTGATCTCGGTGAGCAGTGGGCCGCTTTCGCTGTTGATTGTAGCGCTCAGAGATTGCAGATTTGCAAGTGTTGCCGTCAGCTGTGCAGGAATCATCTGTGTTTCTTCCGAGGAGAGAATTTGGTTGAGCGACTGACTGATGACAGCAAGATCTGTGAGGAAAGTATCCATGGGAAACTGTTCCAGCTGGGTGGCAAGTTCATCCACTGCAGTTGGGATGGTGGGAATTTCACTTATCTTCGGATCGCGGGCCATGAAGTGGGCCGGTTTGTCGGGGTAAAAATCCACATCGATGTACAGTTGACCGGTGAGCAGGCTTTGTACCTTGAGTCGGGCGCGCAGTCCCTGGTTAACGAGCCGTCTGATCGTGGCGCGGTCCCGCAGGTCGACCCGTTCTCCACGGCTGGATTCGACCATGTTGGGGGTGACCTCAATGGTCACAGGAACCATGAAGCGCTGATTTTCTGCATCAAGACCGAGTTGGATATGCTTGACCATGCCCACCTTGACTCCGAGAAAAACGACTGGTGCTCCGACCTGTAACCCCTGGGCCGATCCTTCAAAATAGAGTATGTGCTGACGTCTCTCCTGAAACCACTGGCCACCGGCCAGAAGCAAGAGGGTCACGACCCCGAGGACAATGGCGCCAAGGACAAAGACCCCGATCAGTGTAGGATTTGCTTGTCTGCTCACGTTACTCCCCTAGTTAGAAAATGGCGTACTCTGGGATCCCCGGAGGTAAGTGCTTCCCGGGGATTGCCGGTATTGATCATGGTATGACTTTCGTTGTCCAGAAAAATAGAATTAGTGCCGATGCCAAGGATACTGGCGAGTTCATGGGTGATTACGACGATGGTTGCCCCCAAGCTGTCCCGTAGTTCCAGAATCAGGTCGTCAAGACGGCTGGCAGTCAGTGGATCAAGGCCTGAAGAGGGTTCGTCAATCACCAGGATCTCCGGGTCAAGGGCCATGGCTCTGGCCAGACTGGCTCGTTTTTTCATTCCCCCACTGAGTTCGGATGGATAAAAATCTTCAAAGCCGGCCAACCCTACCAGGGCCAGCTTGAAAGAGACGATATCTGATATACGGCGCTGCGCAAGGTCGGTGTATTCCTTGAGCGGTAAGGCAACGTTTTCCGCCAGGGTCAGCGAGCTCCAGAGGGCGCCGCCTTGAAACATGATACCGAGCCTGCGCTTGAGCCGTGCCTGTTGGTCGAGATCCACATTCCAGAAATCTTCGCCATCATAAAAGACGGTGCCCAGCGCCGGGCGTTGCAGGCCAATCAGAGCCCGCATCAGGGTCGTCTTGCCACAACCGTTTTCGCCCATGATGACAAAGATATCTCCCTTGTTGACCACAAAATTGAGATCGTGCTGGATCACAAAATCTCCATAGGCCATGGTCAAATTGCGGATTTCGATATGGGGCGTCTCGTTCATGGTTTCAGATCCCCAGCTGGTAAAAGATAATGGTCATCAGGGATGCCGCAATGGTGATCAGCAGGATACCGGTCACAACTGCCGAGGTTGCTGCCTCACCCACTGATTCAGCACTTCTGCCGCATTGCATCCCGCGCAGGCAACCGGCATAGGCGACGATGGCCCCGTAGACGCTCCCTTTGGAAAGACCCACCAGAAAATGCTTCAGCTCCAGGGCCCGCAGGGTTTCGTTGTAGTACTCAAACATACTGATATTAAAGATGGTGGCCGAGACCAGTAATCCAGCCAGCATACCGACAAAGCTTGCGTACAGGGTCAGGAGCGGGACCATCATCATCAGGGCCAGCATCCGGGGCAACACCAGAAAATCAATGGGTGAGAGACCAAGGGTCTTGAAGGCGTCGATCTCCTCGTTGACCTGCATGGTTCCCAGCTGGGCCGCAAAGGCTGCGCCGGTACGACCGGCAATGATGATTCCGGTCATCAAGGCGCCGATCTCGCGCACCATGCCAATGGCCACCAGATCTGCAATAAAGATCTGAGCGCCCACCAGACGAAGTTGATCGGCTCCGAGATAAGCCAGGATGAGCCCGACAAGAAGGCTGATGACCGAGACAATGATCAGGGCTCGGGGGCCGACCTCTTCGATCTCCCACCAGAGATCGCTCCAGCGGAACCGGGCCCGTCCGCTGATTAACCGTCCAAAGGAGACAGTGATTTCGCCGAGGAAATGGAGCATCTCCGGGGCTCCGCGAAAAAAATCAATAGTTGCCGAGCCTACTTGAAAGAACAGGCTTTGTTTTTTGCGACGTTTTTTTGCTGCTTTTTGTTCGGGAACAGCGGTGGCCATGGCCAGGAGGTGGCGGACGCCCTTGGGCAGCCCGTCTTGGTCGATGGTGATACCGCGCTGAGCGCAAAGGGAGAGTAATGATTGGAGAAAGGCGAGAAAACCGGTATCCCAGGCAGAGAGTTGCGTGGTATTGAAGGAGATGCGACCGAGGGCATTGTCCATCTCGACTTGGATTGTCTCGATGGAGGGCAGGTCTTGATCCAGGCACCAGCGTCCACTGCACGAGACGACCAGCAGATCGTTGCCATTATGATGGATGTCGAGTTGCCATTTTCTTTCGTCGCTGTTGTGGGGGTGGGTGAAGGTCAAATCTGCACCGTTGATAGGTTTTATCTATTTTGCAAGGAACCATCAGAAATTGAATTGTACAACAGAGTAACTCTTTAATAGTATCGGGAATCATGTTCAGGCTGTCAACCTGAAATTACGAGAAAATATGGTGGTTATAGGAGGTCGTCTCTGGCAGATCGCCAAGTGTGGCACGGGGTTGCACGTTCGCTGGAATAGCAGGAGGCCAGGAACCTGGCCCATGTGGTGATTGTGGTGATTTTGGTGATTTCGGCTTATTTGTTGTAATCTGCAGGGTCTGGTATGCCAGCCTCGGCAAAGCCCTTGAGGCGGAGAAGGCAGGCATCGCAGTGACCGCAGGCCAGGTCATTGACAGGGTCGTAGCAGCTGTGGGTCAGAGAAAAGTCAACACCGAGAGCCAACCCTTTTTTGATGATTTCTTTTTTGCTGAGCTGGATGAGCGGGGTGTGGATGGTGAGCGGATCGTTATCTTCCACGCCGGTTCGGGTGCCGAGCATGGCCATGGTTGCAAAGGCATTGATGAATTCCGGTCGGCAGTCGGGATAGCCTGAGTAGTCAACGGCGTTGACACCGATGAAGATATCGGTGGCGCCCAGAACCTCAGCCCAGGCAACTGCGTGGCAGAGGAAGATCATATTTCTGGCCGGGACATAGGTATTGGGGATCTGGTTATGCTCTTCTTCCATGTCTCGGTCTTTGGGGACGACTTGACTTGTGGTCAGTGCTGATCCGCCGATCCGGTCAAGATCGAGCCCCAGAACCAGATGTTTGGCAGCACCCATTTTTCTGGCGATATGATCTGCCCGTTCCAGTTCCACTGATTGTTTTTGGCCGTAGCGGAAGCTCAGGCAGTAGCATTCATAGTCTGCGGCCCTGGCAATGGCCAGAACCGTGGTTGAGTCGAGTCCACCGGAAAGAAGAATGACGGCTTTTTTGGATTTCTGGTCGATCATGGTCAGTCTCAGTTATTAATTTTTCAAGGTTCCCTGGAGTCAAGCTGGCAGGGCAGGCCGCGCACAATACGAATCTCCTGTGTGTTTACTACAGCCTCGTAGGCGAGTATTTCTACTCCCTGCTTGCAGACATTGGTCAGTGTCTCGGCGTAGACCGGGTCGATATGGGCGGCTGGCTGAAATATGCTGGTGTCAGAGCGCTGGATGCAGAAAAAAATGACTGCTTGATGACCCTCTTTGGCCAGGCGGGCCAGTTCCAACAAGTGCTTGGTGCCTCGTTTGGTGATCGCATCGGGAAACAAAGCCGTTTGCCCCTCGGCCAGTGAGCAGTTTTTCACTTCCACGTAAATGCTTTTTTCCTGTCGCTGCAAGAGAAAATCGAGCCTGTGCCCTGGCGCGGTGGTGACTTCGGGACGAATACTCTCTATTCCCTGTAGTTCTGCAATCTGTCCATCGCGGATGGCTTCGGCCACCAGATGGTTGGTGCGCGTCGTATTGACCCCGATCATGACGCCTTGCTCCTGAATCATCTCCAGGGTCTGGGCGTATTTACGTTTTGGGTTAACCGAGGTGGAGAGGTAGACGCGGCTGCCCGGTGTTGAGCAGCCTCGCATGGAGCCGGAGTTGGGGCAATGCACGGTCAGTTCGTCGCCATTGTCCAGACGGACATCGGCGAGAAAGCGCTTGTAGCGTTTAATCAGAGTGGCAGCGATGAGGGGTTGGTCGAATCGCATGGTGGATGGGGTGGTGCTGGCCGGATTTTCCGGATTAGTCTTTGCCGGTCGTGAAAAAATACGTTATAAGAATAGCGAAGTTGTAGGCGTTGCGCAATCTGCTTCAAGGTTGACAGTAAGTTTGATAATATATTTTGTTGGTATC